>CALXOZ010000002.1 GCA_944390195.1 uncultured Alphaproteobacteria bacterium | reverse complement strand
TTCCCCGTGTAAGCGTTCAATACGGGCGCCGCATGAAGCTAATTTTTCTTCCAAATGTTCATAGCCGCGGTCGAGATGATAGATCCGGTTTACAATCGTTTCCCCTCTTGCCGCCAGACCAGCCAGAATCAAGCACATGGAAGCGCGTAAATCCGTTGCCATGACTTCGGCTCCGCAAAGATAGGGGACACCTCTTACAATTGCGGAAGATACACCGTGTACATTAATGTTCGCTCCCATGCGGGCTAATTCCGGAACGTGCATAAATCTGTTTTCAAAAATTGACTCTGTAATTAAAGAAGCTCCACTTACGGTCGTCAGTAAAGCCGTCAATTGAGCCTGAACATCTGTGGGGAATCCGGGGTAGGGCTCTGTCATGACATCCGTCCCGATCAAATAAGCGTCTTCGGCATCGGCGATAAAACCGTTGTTTGTTTCAGTGATTGTAACGCCGATATCTGTTAATACATGAGCCACAGAGGCCATAATTTCCAAAGAAACATCTGAAATTTCTATTTTCCCGCGTGTGATTGCTGCCGCAATTGCATAAGAAGCCGCTTCAATTCTGTCGGCAATGACTTTATGAGTCGCCCCGTGCAAACTTTCAACTCCGTCCACAATCAGTGTGTCCGTTCCGATCCCTTGTATTTGAGCTCCCATCTTTATCAAGCATTCGACTAAATCAGTGATTTCCGGTTCTTTCGCCGCATTCCTGATAATAGTACGCCCTTGAGCCAAAGTGGCTGCCATTAAAATATTTTCCGTTCCTCCGACCGTGATCTTAGGGAACAGAATATCAGCTCCTTTCAACCTTTTTTCTTTGGTAAAAGCAATGATATAACCGTCTTTGATTTTTATTTCAGCCCCCATTTTTTCTAAAGCGGATAAATGCAAATCAACAGGGCGTGTGCCGATCGTACAACCTCCGGGTAAGGATACTTTAGCTTTTCCGAATCGAGCTAATAAAGGGCCCAAAACCAGAATTGACGCTCTCATTTTTCTTACAATTTCATAGGGTGCTTTTAAATTGAATATATTGGAAGCGTCAAAGCACAAAGCTCCTCCCTCAAAATCTGTCAATGTCAATTTGACGCCGTGCTGTGCAAGCAGGTTCGTCATGGTCATGATGTCAGCCAAGTGAGGCAGATTTGTAAGAGTTAATGTTCCTTCAGACAAAAGACTGGCGGCCATCAAAGGTAAGGCGGCATTTTTGGCGCCGCTGATTTTTATCTTACCGTTTAACGATACACCGCCGACAATACGAATACGATCCATCCGGTCATCCTTAGAGTATAGCTTTAATTTATCCTTTTTTTAATCTACTCGTTCTTTTTGAGCAAGCTATTTCCCGTCTTGATCTGAAAGAATTTGTTTTTCACATTTTCTTTTTTCTTGGATTTTTTTTCTTTCTTCAATTTGTTTTTTGCGTAAAAGCAGGTTGTGGCGTAGCATATCCGCTTGTCTTTGTTGAATATTTTCTTTTTTATTTTTTTCTTTCATACCGAGATGTCCTTGAAAAATACAGAACGGATCATTTTCCGTTTAAAAAATACATTAAAAAAAATTTTTTTCTTGCACAATGATAATATTTCTTATATCTTGCCGCATACGGAGCCGCTGTAGCTCAGTGGTAGAGCACTTCCTTGGTAAGGAAGGGGTCGACAGTCCGATTCTGTCCAGCGGCACCATCTAAAAGCCTTGTTCCTTGCGGGATATAGGGCTTTTTTTATGCCTGTTTTTCAGTGTCGGAATTTGCTCCTTTTTTTGTATTTAACGTCAAATCTTAGATAAGATCTTTAATACTCCTCTTTCTAAAAGTGTTTTATTTCTTCAAAGGCGAAGTTCATTATGGATGAATCGGTGTTAATAAGGGTTTGATGATAAATATGATGAAAGACGGTTTTGTTTATAAGGGATTCACCGATAAAAAAACGATAGCGTTTAAACATGAATACATTGCAGAAAGTAGCTTTTATCTATGTCAAAGAACAATGAAATGAGTGGGGCGTCAAAAAATCGAAAGTATTGTCTGTAACAGAAGTGATTTTGAAGAATAATTCTGTAGGGTAATACCGAAAAATGTATAATTTCTTGGTGTCTGAGGTAAAAGAAACGCCTGATCGGACGGGTGATATGTGGGAGGGGGACAAAAATTTGCGTGTAGCGGATAAACGCGACAGGCAAGATCATAAGAGGGGTGTGGATACAGTTTTTTCTGTTTATTTTTTAATTGAGTTATGTTTGTTTTGTAAACTCTTTAATGGTATATATTAAATTTTAAGATCTTATAAAAAAAGAGAAGAAAATGAGAGATGAAGAATATGTAAAAAACGCGTTGGCTCAAATGGGAGAGCTGGATACATTCGGGACGTATTCCGAGATTAAGGAATTACCTAAAATTTTACATGATGATGAAGAATTGTTATATATCACATCGGGTTTGATGAATGGAAACACATGGCTGGTCGCTGCGACTTCGGAACGGGTTATCTTTTTGGATAAAGGCTTTTTTTTCGGACTTACCCAAGTGGAAACCCCTCTTGAAAAAATCAACTCTATTATTTATAAAACCGGACTTCTTTGGGGGGATATGAAGATATACGACGGCGCTTCGTACATGATCATCAAGCAGTGCAATAAAAAGACGTTGAAGCCTTTTGTCGATGCCGTGAATATGGCTAAGAGCTGGCAAAAGGAAGGTGCGAAATCATCAACAAATGTTCTGGAGGATTTGGAACGTTTGGCTGCTTTGAAAGAAAAGGGGGTTTTAAGTGAAGAAGAGTTTTTAGCTGAAAAACAAAAGCTGATGAATAAGAAAAAAATTACCGTACAAGACGTTGCAGCACAGCAAAATCCTCCGGTTCAGGGAAAAAAGACGAACCTTAAGAAGATCCTGATAATTTTAGGAGGGCTTTTCCTTTTAACTATGTTATCCATGTGTTCCGACGAGTACAAAAAAGATCAGGCAATAAATGAGGCGCTTTCCCGTCGTCAACCGGTTGAAACGGAAAAGAATATCTTGGCGCTTCGGGAAGGTTTGTACTTAAAGCTTGATCAAAACGACATGATGAATTTTACAGCGTGCGATACTGCGGAAAATTTCTCTAAATATATGAAAACTTCCCGTGGAGATACTTCTGTGAATTATGTCAAGGAATTGGTTGAAAATGGAAATTGTGTTTTTTTGAATAATTCTCCGAAATCTGAATATTTTATCAAGATTTCCGCTTTAAACAACGACAGAACGAGAGTTTCGCAAATTATTCGGGAAGATTTTTTCGGAAATGAAAAAGAATATGCAGTCGATATCGTGCCTTCTTCAAAGCTTTTAAGCGAAAAAAAACCTTCCAATCCGGAATACGAGCGTTACAAAAAAATCGTCAATCAATATAACAAAGATAAAAAAGGCAAGGAAATTTCTTTTGATATGGAACGTGTTTTTTGTAAAAGCAGAAAGATTTTCAACGATGGTTTTTTGAATGATAAAATGGACGCATACGAAAGAAGCGGTGAATGTCTGCGTATAAAAAGCGGTACAAAGCTCCGTTACGAAGAAATCGGAGATGATTTAATCGTTGGTTATACCGTTCTTTCTGGTTCTTATAAAGGGAAAAAACTTTATGGTTTTCAATGAATTAAATTAACAATTTCACCATACTTTAACCAAAGCCGTTTCAGCGGATGCGAAAGTGTATCCAATGGAAAGCGGATTGAAAGAGAGTTTTTTTACTGGCGCGTGTTTATTGACCCCATCTATATTTTTTGTTCCAGACCAATTGGTTCTAGAGCATTAAATAAAAAGTTTCAAATATTCTTTCAACTGTTTCAGGTTCAGATTGAAGGTATCGAACTTAATTAGATAGATATTTTTATAAGATCGTCAGAATTTTAAAAATACTTCGGAAAAGTTATAATTGATATACTTAAAATATATTTAAGTATTTTTAAAATGGCTTTTTCGAAGTATATTTGTTATAAAAAAATATAAAATAAAAATATTGTGTTGAGAAATGAAATATTTTTATTTTAATTATTTAAAATTATCATAAAATTTATCCGATATTTTTACAGTATTAACAACAGTTTGTGTTTTTTTGATAGATGGATTTCGTTTTTTTAAGGTATTTTATTTGTTTTATATAAATATTTGCAAAATTGGGTTTTCTATGGGTTTGAAAATAGTCCGTTTAAAAAATTATCGTTTTTTTTAATCAAAATTCAGTAAAATACATCTTTAGCTTTTTTCAAAATCCGTCCTGATAAAATTTACTTTCTTACTATATTTATATTACAATCTCTTAGTCAATTGAGTATAAATAAAGGTTTTGTTATGAAGCTTTATCATTATACCCCGAAAGAAAATTCATGTCTTCAGAGGGGGATTTTATCGGTGTCTTTGCTCCCGGAGTATTTGTTTCACTATGAAACAAGAGCGAAATCTAAAAATCCCGAAACGATTATAAAATGGTTGGATAGCACTTTTTATGGTCGTAGTCGGTCCGTTTCTTGTTTTACTGAGCCTTTAATGCTACATGGGAAAATTGTCGCGGTAGGCGATGGAAATTTATTTTCTTTCGATATTGACAGACTGGTTGAGGACGGTCTGGTTGAAAGTATTTATCAAAAAACCAAGTCGGAAAAGGGAGGGTATATTGAAGGGTTTGAAAAAGTCGAAATTGACGAAATAGATTATGCTCCATTGGATTTTTCACCGTATAATACGGAAGAAGAAATAACGAATGTATTTTTCAGGCATTATTTCGTTGTGTTAAAAAACGGATATATTCCTCCTGAATATATAACAAAAGAAAAATAATCTCTATTCATTTCTGTGCAGTAAAAATTCAATGTGTTATGTTTTCTATAAAATAAAAAATGTAAAAGTTGGGTGATAAACGGATTTTATCGGTTGATATTTTCTTTCAACATGATTTTTCAATACTTGACTTTGCGGAGATATGATATTGATATCATTTAAGATTTTTTTGACGGATTATTTTTTTTTAAGTTTTAATAATTTTCATAAATAAAAAAAATTTTTCAAATCTTATTAATTTTTTGAAAAAATATTATAAAAATTTGCAATTCTTTATTAAAAGAAGGTCTCAAAAACAGCGCCAATATTATTTGGAATAGAAATGTTTCAATTATAAACTCTAAAAAAGACACAGAGTTTTTTTCAAAAGACGGATTTCGCAGTTTGAACTAGTTTAAAAAAGTTCATTTCTTTGTATTCGAGCTTAAAAACGGTTGTTCTTTAATTTATTGCAATCATGATCGGGTTATATGTGTCGATTTTTTCCTTGTTTAAAAAATCCGTTTTTTCAGTATTTTTTTTTATATGAAAAATAAAGAGGTAAAAGGGATATTGTCTTATACAGAGTGTTGAAGATACGAAAAGCGTTTGCTTCCGTTTTAAAATGGGAGGCGGCTGCTTGAAAAATCAATCCGGTACTATGAATTACTTTAAAAATATGTCAAAGCAGAGACGTTTTACAGTATTTACGGATCTTATTATGTTAAATTTCTGATAATCTTGTTTAAAATTTCATCACGATGATTGGAGGTGTCATAAAATGCCAAATTTGATTTTTTACATTCCTTTTCAAGGAATTGGGAATATTCGATGTGACGAGAGGCAATGTCAAACAATTCCTTATCGGACAAAGCGACAGTATAATCAAAAGGTTTTTGATATTTTCTGACATTGCTGACGACTTCTTGCGCTGTGAGACGCGGATATCCCAGTACGATAATGTCAAGTTTGGCGGAAAACAATTCAATTGCGTCGTCCAAATTGATCTGGGAACCTTCGACAACAAAATTCAACTCAGGATGATTGTAGCTTAACGCGTTCACATAAGAGGCGATGAACGGGGCGATGACATGATTATTCCCGCGAAAATGACGGATTCCCGTTTCAGGATAGTTTTCTTGAAAAGCGCTGATGAAAGCGTCTACGGATATGATGCTACAACCGGATTTTTCTGCCATCATATTTGCTAAAGTTGATTTTCCGCTTCGTGCAGCTCCTAAAATAAGAATTTTTTTCATTGTCTGAGTTTTCACTGATACGATTAAAGTGTATTTCAACACGCTAACATTAAAAACGCTGACGGTCGATTTTAAAAGAATGATACGGGAAAATAAAGAAAAATTCTTTTTCAAAAGAGAGCATAAAACGTAACGTAAAAAAGCTTACTCCTGAAAATAGTTGTTTTCAGTTAATATAAATGCGATTTAATATAGACGCAGTATTTTTTTATGCTTTTATATAATCTGTTCGGGGTTTTGACATGGCGACACAAAAAGATATCTATAACAAATTCATGGAAGAATATGGGGATTACCCGAAAAAATTATTTGCATTGATTGATAGTGTGAAAAAAGATCTGCCTGAAACGGAAGAAGATGAAAACTATAATGCGGGCTGTATGCAAAAAGACGCGGATATCGGTTTATCGTCAAATGTCGCCGTTATTAATGCGTATTCTTTTGAAAAGGCGTTTGATGACTATAGGCAAAGAAAAAGTGATATGCCGGAAACGGAAATCAAAGCGCGTGTCGTTTTTGATTTTTTATCTCAACACGGTGTCGATTTTTCTTATGAGCGCAACAAAAACGATTTTTTATTTAAAGATGAACAGGGAAAAGATGTAACAAGGGAAATGTTTTATGCAAACAGTATATATAAAAATGCTCTTTGCAATACGAACTTTTTCGACAGGAATGTCGGTAATGTGCAATTGTTATGCCTTGAACCGAAGTCGATGACCGATATGCCTCGCAACATTCAAGGGCTGTCCGATCAAAGTGTCGACAGATTTATGCGTATTCCCGATGAAGAAAGGTTGCGGATTTTGTATAAGCGCGGGATGTATCATGAAAGCATACATATTGCCATGGGCACGACGGATGAAAGGAAATGTGATGCTTTTGCTTTGCTTAAGGTCATGAAAGAGCATCCAAAATATGCGAAAACCGTTTTTGATGTCTATAATATGCAGCGTTCTAAAATGGGGTATACGGTTTCGACCCTTCATAAAAAAGAAGGGGCTGGTAAACAAAGAGCCATAAAAGGCGGAGCCATGACTTATTTAATGCCGAATACTTATAAAAAACTGGAGGAATACGCCTTAAATCCCGAAAAGATCCCTGATAATGACGCCGATGTATTGAAGTTGGCTTGTGCTTTGACGGCAAAGCCCGAGTTTTCCAAAAAACAATTGGTCGAGTATGCCAAGCTTGTTGCAAAAGATTATGTAACACCTCGGGATTTGGGAAATAACGAAATTGTCAGAAGCTGTATGCGACAGGGTGGTTTTAAAAACATTCAACGGTATATCGAAAGTGATAAAAAGCTGAATGATTTTATTTCTAAACACAGAGCTGAAAAAGGAAAATCCATTCCTGTTAAAATAAGTTCCTTGAAAAAGCTTGAAGCGGTGTTAAAAGGATTCCCAGAAACAAAGAAAACCAAAACTGATTTCAATGCTTTTTTGTACAAAAGAAAAAATAAGGGCAGGTGAATGCAGGCTGTTTTTTTATCAGGGAAAAATATTGGCTTTCGCTTAGGACGATAAAAGACGACTTAAAACACATTTCAGATCGGGTATTTGAAGAAGAGTGAATGTGGAAGGGGGCTTTTTTCTGTCAATTATTGGATCTTAACAAGTGCGTTTTTTTTAAGTGAATTGTTTTCGATAAATAAATCCTTATTGGCGTTTATTCTACGATCTAGCAAAAAGCCAATGGGGCGGGCGGAGTCCGAAATATTTTGATATCTGCTATTAATAGAAAAATGACTGGTTGTTTCCTGCGAAATAAATTCGGGTGATGTTTTTTGTAAAAAGAAAGATTGAAAGTGTAAAATAAAGAATGACAGATTATGTAAGAACTTCATATAATAAAATATGCCAACGATGGAGTGATTTTCGTAAAAACACGGTAATAAACAAATGCGTTGCCGATTTTGTAGAGTTTTTAAAGCCGGGATCTAGGGTATTAGATGTCGGATGCGGGACGGGATATCCTGTTTCGGCATATTTGGACAAGAACGGATTTGATGTTACAGGGCTGGACGTTTCTGAAGAGATGATCAAGGCAGCTCGAAAACTGAATTTATCCAATGCGACTTTTTATGTTAAAGACATCTTGGATTTTGAAACGCAAGAAAAATATGATGCCGTTATTGCCTTTGATTCCCTTTGGCGTATTGCTTATGCCAAGCAGGAACGGATTTATAGGATCATTTCTTCCTTAATGAATCCGGATGGGTATTTTTTATTTACGCATGGAAAAAGGAATGATGAAACAACGGGGGAAATGTTCGGAGAAAAATTTTATTACAGCAGTCTGGACGTTAAAAAAGTGCAATGTCTGCTAAAAGAAAACGGATTTGATATTTTAATTTGCATTGAGGATTATCAGGAAAAAACTTCCGGTAGCAGGGAATTACTGGTTGTTGCCAAAAAAGTAAGGAGATGATCTTGAACATGATTGCGTGGAAATGGGTAATAAACGCTTTCATCGCATCGTTGACAAAGGTTGAATAATAACCTGCTGGTAAAATATGTGTTCACTGTTTTTTTTTGTTTGTTATTTGATGTTATTCGCGTGAGGCGGTCTCATACCGAAGAGGATAAACATATCCCTGAGAATTACGGAACAATAGATTAAAATGACGGTTTGCCGTTAAAAAATATTTTGTGAAAAAACTGTTTGAAATTGTGAAAGCCTTTTTTATTTTATTCTGTTTTCAGGAAAGACTCTTGTATTTTTATTTGAAACGCGAGCAAAGAGCTTTAAAAAAACAACAAGCCGGAAGGTTATACGGGGCAAAGAACGAAGAATTTTGCGAACGTGTTGTAAAACAAAGAAAAAATAGTGGCGAATGATTTTTTATTTAAGTGTCGATACTAAAACAACGATCCGTTTTAAAGATCTTTTCTTTTCCCAATTAGATAAACGATGCAGCATTTGAATCTAAGTGATGTTGAAATGATGCGTTTGCTCATGTGTAATGCGAGTAATCAAAAGGTCTTGATTTTATTGCCGTCTTAAAAGGGCGGGTATGTTATCTGAAAAGAGGAGTTTCAATTGATTGTGCCGACTATTCAATGAAAAAACAAATATAATTGAAAACAAAAGGTCTTGTAAAATACAGTCGCCATTTTTTTTATATCGTATCCAATATCCAGAAACAGGATGGATTGCCCGCCGCGTGACGGATTTGCGGAACATATCGCGGCAGGTTATGTCTTTGCTCATCTTGTCTGTCATATTTATATACGGTTGACATAACCGGTCGTTATAATACTGATCTTAAAACGCTTTGGTATTAAGTGAACGTCAAACTCTGTAACGTAAAAGACAACTCCTTAAAAAGGGGAATTTTTTCTTTGACCTGAAGTTGATCTGATGACAATTTTCCATTTTTTGCAACTTGTTTGTATTTTATCAAGACCGCATGAACATTTTATACGGTATGGCTGTTCACAACAGATTAAAGCGGAGCCCGTCTTCTGGGATACGGTTGAAGCGTTATCCGGACGTTTGCAGGATAAAATCTTCTTGAATTTATCAGGGAATGTTCAAATCCGGCATATGAATTTTCTTTCGACAAAGAACAAATTCAAAGATCATTAATATCTCGATTGTCCTGCGGAAAAAGATATCGTTTTATTAAAAGGTATCTTCCAATCCTTTTTTCAGAGACTGTGTTGTTGTGGAGACGGTTTTGTGCGTTTTGAACTGCCGTGCGAAAAATGAACAGGCGAACAGCAGAGATGATGTTAAAAGAATAAATGCGTATAAGATATTGTTTTTCCTGATTTTAATATTACCGGTTATTTGTTGATACTATCCTCAATGACGGGAGACGTACTCAGAAAAAACTTTTGGCAAACATTCTTTTTTGTTCGGATTTTCATGTTTTCTTGCCTTCTGTTTAATGATCCGGTTTTTTGAAGGCTGGGCATATTTGGTTAAAGAAGTTTTCTTTTTCGATATTTGAGATTTTTATATCCTATTTTCGTATACAAACGGTCTGCTTTTTCATTAAAAAGAAATACATCAAGTTCGATTGATCGTATGTTTTTAGAAATCAAGTATTTTTCCGCTTCTGAAATCAGGGCTTGAGCGACTCCTTGACGGCGATATTCCTTATCAACGCATAGATCGCCGATATAACCGAATTCAGGGTATACAAAAAACTCTTCCGGGCAGTCGTGAATATACAAGACCAGATAACCGATGATTTTATTTTGATGACAAGCTTTGAAAACAGTTGAATCCTCATTTTTTATAGCGTTTTTAATGTAATCGGATTTAGTGTTCAAGTCGCGCTTTTTAAAAAAATCCGGTTCTTTTTTTTGGTGAAGTTCTTCGCTTTGTCTTGCAATGATGTCGATCTCATCAGCGTCTTTTTCTTCGGCGACGGATATTGTAAAGTCCATTTGCGATCCTTTCGTTTTTTTGTATGGTGTTTCAGTCTATCCGGATTTTTTTTGCCTGTCATTTATTATCAAAGGGCTTTTTTAAAGTGAGAATGTTTATAAAAACAGAATGCGCTTTTTTTTTGCGGATATTTCCGGTTTTAAATCGTGAATGAATATATTCCCGCCAAAGAATTTATATGGTAGTTGTTTTCGTAAGTATGAATAAGCGTTTTTAGGTTCGATGTTTTGAACGCTTATTCAATACTGGCAAAAGAAAATGAAGAAATGTCCATTCAAACAAGTAAAATGATTTTTATTCTCTTTAAATAAGGTTTCTTTTCGGAGGAAAGATCAATTTTTAAAATTTTCGATCATAAGATCGCAGAAAGAACTTTTTTTAATTTTTATCAATAATAATCCGATAAAGCTCAAAGCTTTGTAATCGACTTCGGTGATGTTGACTTTATAAGGGGCGATCCGGTTGTAATGACTTATGACTTTGTGAGCGAATTGACGACTGATTTTATAAAAAGGGACGAATTCATTCGATAAAGGCATGATGGCAGTGTTCCCGAAATCTATAATTCCCGTTAACGGGTTACTTTTTTCCGTGTCGATTAAAATGTTGCTTCCGCTTAAATCGTTATGGCAAACGGCTTTTGTTCTATTGTCAATTTCCACTTTGAACGTTTCAAGATCAATATCGTGCATCTTTAAAAGCTCGTAAGCGGTTTGATAATCCCATTCAGGATTATGGGTAAAATTCCAATCGTCGGCGGCGGAAACGGATACCAAATCGACAGTATCCATTGTCGACAGGGGGATTTGATGCAAAGTGCATAAAAAAAAGGCGATTTCAAAAGCCAGACGATCCTCTTGCTTTGAAGAAAGGTGCACTTGTTTATCAAAAATTCGCCCGTCGATCATTTTATGCCAGACAAACCCTTTTCCGGTTTTTACATCGGGGATTTTATGATGGAAATCGTTCGGCAGGTTGTTTTTTAAAATCCGGCAGAGACAAGCTTCCCTTTTTTGGTTTTCAAGAACTTTTTCGCTTATTGGAAAACGTATGACAAAGTCTTCGATCTTAATGGCGATGGATCTTGATCCGCCGGTTAGGATTTCAAAATTTTCCGGATTACGGATTTCAGACGGCAGTTCGACCGTATGCAAAACCTTTGACACATAGTCTTTATTTTTAGTTTGCTCTTTGTTTGTGAAGTAAATCATACGGGGTTTATGTTCATATTTTTTTTAAAGCGGAAAAGGCGGTTTTCAAAGCGCTGATCTCTTCTTTAAAAATCAGGTCGGACAGTTCGTCCAAGATCTTGTAATCGTTCTGAGATAACGCATGATTTTCATTCATCAGGCTTGAAACCTTTTCCGGATAGTCCAATTCGTCTTTTAAAAGACCGCTAGCATCTCTGATCATATTTGAAATAACGTATGTCAAACCGGATGTTTGAAATTCTTTCAATCCGCTGAATCCGAACAGACGTTCGTCAAAGTCTGCTTTGCGGATCAATTTCCAAGCAAGGGCGCCGTTGATAAATTCCCCTGTTTTTATATCCAGTCTTAACGTTTGGGCATCAGCCATTTTCCATTGTTCATCATAATATTCTATAATCCAGTGGTCTTCATAAAAACCGGAGGAAAAATAACTGGCAAAACCGCAACGACATCTCGCCGGAATACCTTTTTCACGCATGACTGAAACACTGAGCAGCGAATATTCGCGACATTTGGCAAAAATGATATCTTGCTGTTTCAACTGTTTTTCTATGCAAGCGGCGGAAGTGAAATACGGCCAGTTTTTAGCGGTGAAATTATAGGGACACTCACACGGGTGAACAATTAATGAACGGACTTTTTTCATGATTTCGTCAGGGGTGTTGTCGAACTTGTCGGCAAAGTCCTTTGAAATTGCGGAACGTTTCGTTTGTTGCGTGTAATATTCAATGTCGCGCATAATTTTATTGCCTTAAAAATTCAGAGGTAATGAAGCTTTTCAATAACACGGATTTTTTTAAAAAAACTTAATACCCGAATTGAGTGCTCGTAATATCGGACAAAGACGATCCTGTCCAAAAAATAATAAAATACAGAACTTTTTTATCCGAGAAACAAGGAAGGGGGACGATCCTTCCGATATTTAATCGGGGGTATGGCTTCTTATCGGCAAAATTAAGGGGGCACACGGATGGACAATTTATGAACGGACTTTTTTCGTTGTTTCGTTAATGATGTGTCGAACTTTTTAACGAAATCTTTTAGCGCGTATTTCATTCATCATGTATAACATTCAATATCGCGAATGTTTTTTATTTTGAAATTATTCTATCGAGATTAATTAATAACGCGTTTTTTTTAAAAAAAACTTTTCTTGACATATTTATTGTTATAACTTACTTCGTCAGGCTGAAAAAAGCGGCTTTATAAAACGGAATGTTCCGAACGGCTTGGATGTTTTGTTCTTGATCAGCTTAAAAAGAACGTTTATGTATTTTGATAATGCTCGGATGCCAAATGTTATTAAAAATGTAAAAGGATGAAAAAATGGATATTGTGTTAACAGGCGATCGCCCTACAGGAAAATTGCATTTAGGTCATTATGTCGGTTCTTTAAAACGCCGTGTCGAAATGCAGGACAGCGGTCGGTATTCGAAAATCTACATTATGATTGCCGATGCTCAAGCCTTGACGGATAATGCCGATAACATTAATAAAATCAGAAATAACATTTCCGAAGTCGCTTTGGATTATTTGGCGTGCGGACTGGATCCGCAAAAGGTTACGATTTTCATACAGTCTCAAGTTCCGGAGCTGTGTGAACTTTCATTTTATTACATGAATTTGGTAACGGTTTCGCGTTTGCAACGCAATCCGACGGTTAAGAACGAAATACAATTAAGAGGATTTAAACAAAGTATTCCGGTCGGTTTTTTCACTTATCCGATCAGTCAGGCCGCTGATATTACAGCTTTTAAAGCTAATATTGTTCCGGTCGGGGAAGACCAGTTGCCCATGATAGAACAAACACGGGAGATCGTACGTTCTTTTAATACTTTGTATAAAGAAATTCTGGTTGAGCCGAGCGCCGTTTTACCTGAAAACACAACGTGTTCCCGTCTTCCCGGGTTGGATGGAGCCGCAAAAATGAGCAAATCTTTGGGTAATTGCATTTATTTGTCCGACACCTCCAATGAAATCAAGAAAAAGATTCAAAGCATGTTTACAGATCCGACCCATTTGCGTGTCGAAGACCCCGGTCATACGGAAAACAATCCGGTTTTCATTTACTTGGACGCGTTTTGCAAGGATCAACATTTTGAAGCCTTTTTACCGGCATACCATAATCTGGAAGAATTGAAAGACCATTACAGAAGAGGCGGATTGGGCGATGGTACGGTTAAAAAATTCCTTAATGAAATTTTACAAAACGAACTGAAGCCCATTCGTGAAAAACGTGAAATGTTAGCTCGGGATTTGGGAGAGGTCTTCCAAATGTTGCACAAAGGCAGTCAATCGGCTCGTTCGGTTGCTCAACAAACGATACAAGAAGTCCGGACGGCAATCGGGATAAACTACTTTAACGAATAACCGGTAGCGCTTTGTTAAAATGAAAAGCGGCTGAAAAACGTTTTACCAAGTGAAAGCTGGTTTTTAGCTGAAGCGGACGGATATCGACAATTTTTTCGAGAGTTGTCGCGCAAGACTGTTTTCACATTGTCTTAAACGGTTGTTTGTAATTTGCAAAAGGTGAAATATGGAGACATTGCTTTTTCTGATCATTGTTTGTACGCTTGCCGGTGTTTGTTTTTATCGTTACGAACATCCCGTCGGTCGGATTTCGCAAGGAAAAGACTGGATTGCCAAGCGTTATAAAGACAAGTATGTCGTCAGTGTCAAAAACAAGGCTGAAATTGTTGCGGCATTAAACGACTTTGTCGTTTTGAACAAGATCACGTTGGGAAGTGTTAACGGAATAGGGGCGGTGAACGAAGCTACATTGCGCTTTTTCGACCCCGCAACGAAACAATACGTCGATAAGACATTGACAGGGCAAATGGAAATCAGTGCGTTTGTCGGGAATATATCAACAAAAGACGGAAAATCTTATACGCACTACCATATTACATTGGCGGGACGGGACTATGAAGCGTATGGCGGTCATTTGTTGCAAGCAAAACTTTCCGGAGCCGGTGAATTTTTTGTTACTTCCATTCCTTGCGGTCGTCTTGAAAGAAGTTTTGATGAACAAACCGGCTTGAACATTTATGATTTTGAAAAATAGTTTTCCGTTTTTTCCTTGTTCGGCAGAGGATGGAAAAAGCGTTTGATAAATAAAGATTGCTAATTTCGTCCGGATTGCCTAAAGTTCCTACAGGAAAGTTTCCTGACAGTTTGGTTTGATTGAAAATAGAGAATTTGTTATGCGTTTATCACGATATTTTATGCCGACACTGAAAGAAAATCCGGTCGAGGCTCAAATTGTATCCCACAGATTAATGTTGCGTTCTGGCATGATCCGGCAAAGCAGCGCAGGTATATATTCATTTTTGCCACTGGGTTTGCGTGTGTTGAAGAAGATTGAGAATATCATTCGGGAAGAACAGGATCGTGCAGGAGCTCAAGAATTGTTGATGCCGACTTTGCAACCGTCCGACTTGTGGAGGGAAAGCGGTCGTTATGATGCTTACGGACCGGAGATGTTACGGATTACAGATCGTCATGATCGTGTTTTGGTTTACGGTCCGACGGCGGAAGAAGTCATTAATGATATAGCACGCAATGAATTGAAGAGTTATAAAGAGGCTCCCAAGATTTTTTATAATATTCAATGGAAGTTCCGTGATGAAGTCCGTCCCCGTTTCGGTGTCATGCGCGGGCGTGAATTTTTAATGAAGGACGCTTATTCGTTCGATTTGACGTATGAAGGGGCGAAACATTCATACAATAAAATGTTTGTGGCTTATTTACGGACATTCGCCCGCATGGGCGTTCGCGCCATTCCGATGAAGGCTTCCACGGGACCGATCGGCGGAGATCTCAGCCACGAGTTCATTGTGCTGGCGGATACCGGAGAAGAACAGGTTTATTGTGATAAAGGATATCTAAGTATGGACATTCCCGATGAAAATGTCGATTATGATTCCGATCTTGAACCAATTTATAAAAAATGGACGAGCCTTTATGCCGCGACAGAAGAAAAATATGACGAAGAAGAAGCGAAAGCGGTCGGGGAGAACCTGTTAAGCGCCCGTGGCATTGAAGTCGGACAGGTGTTTTATTATGGAAAGAAATATTCAACCCCGATGAATGTTTGCGTTGCCGGCGAAGATGGAAAGCCCGTTTTGTTTGAAGGCGGTTGTTATGGTATTGGCGTATCCCGTTTGATGGGGGCTATCATTGAAGCGTCTCATGATGATAACGGTATTATATGGCCTCAATCTGTTGCGCCGTTTAAAGTCGGTTTGATTAATCTGACCTCTGGAAAGGCGGCAACGGATGCGGTGTGTGAAGATTTATACGCGAAACTTGAAAAGGCGGGTGTTGAAGTCCTTTATGACGACCGTGACGAGCGGGCGGGTGTGAAATTTTCCACAATGGATCTGATCGGTTTGCCGTATCAATTGATCGTCGGTTCCCGCGGTTTGGAAAAAGGCGTTGTTGAAATAAAAAACCGTCAAACCGCAGAACGTCGGGAAATGTCCCCCGAAGAAGCCATTAACTTTTTGATGAAGTAACAGGTATAAAATGATTTTTTCAGCTTTTGAACGTATGGTCGCTTTTCGCTATCTGAGGGCTCGACGCAAAGAGGGCTTTGTTTCCGTCATTGCCGCCTTTTCGTTTTTGGGAATCGTGTTGGGAGTGGCAACTTTGATTATCGTCATGGCTGTCATGAACGGTTTCAGAGAAGAACTTCTTTCCCGTGTGTTGGGTTTGAATGGGCACCTTGGCGTTTATGCCATTCAGGGAACGGTTTTGGAGGACTATCAGGAAAAAGCTGAAAAAGTGAAAAAGATAAAAGGCGTCGAATTGGCTATGCCGTTGATTGAAGGGCAGGTGATGGTCAGTTCGCTCAAAAGTGCTCAAGGGGCAATTGTACGGGGATTGGAAACGAAGGACTTTAAAAAAAGAAAGGTTCTGGCGGAAAGCATTGTCGGCGGATCCGCAGAGGCTTTGTTTGAAAAGGACACGCTTTTGGTTGGAGACAGGTTGGCAAGAAAGCTTGGTGTCTATGTCGGGGATAAGATCACATTGATCGCACCGAAAGGAACTGTAACCGCTTTCGGTTCTGTTCCCCGTATGCGTTCCTATACCATAGGAGGCACTTTTTCTGTTGGAATGTATGAATATGATTCCTCTTTTATTTTCATGCCCATGGAGGAAGCTCAAAAGTTTTTCGACATGGATAATGTCGTAACAAATCTGGAAGTCTTTTTGGAAAATCACGATCAAGTGTCCCAAGCGCGTTATGAAATTTCAAAAGCCTTGGGAGGAAAGGTTCGCATTTATGACTGGCAACGCTCCAACGCCGCTTTTTTCAACGCGATCCAAGTTGAAAGGAATGTGATGTTTTTAATTTTGACTTTGATCATTCTCGTTGCCTCTTTCAACATGATTTCCGGTTTGATTATGCTGGTGAAGGATAAAGGGCGGGATATTGCCGTTTTGCGTACGATGGGGGCAACACGAGCCATGATCATGCGCATCTTTTTCATGAGTGGAGCTTCCATCGGCTTTTTCGGCACTTTGTTCGGTGTCTTGTTCGGCTTGGTTTTTTGCGATAATATCGAATCCATTCGCCGCTTTTTAGAAGGATTGACCGGAACGGATCTGTTTGCGGCTGAAATCTACTTTCTGACGCAATTGCCGGCGAAAGTCGATCCTGTGGAAGTCGTTTCCGTTGTTGTTATGGCTTTATTTCTTTCTTTCGCTGCGACGATTTATCCGTCTTGGCGCGCAGCAAGATTGGATCCTGTGGAGGCTTTGCGTTATGAATAATATTGTAAACAGTCAAACAACTCCGCCTGTTTTTGTCTTAAAATCCGTGCGAAGACATTATGTTCAAGGTAAAACAATCATTGATGTCTTACGGGGAATAGATTTAAGCATTCTACAAGGGGAGATGGTCGCTTTAGTCGGTCCTTCCGGAGCAGGAAAGTCTACATTGTTGCATGTTTCCGGTTTGTTGGAACCTCCTGACGAAGGTGAAGTCTTTCTCAATGGCGCCCGTTGCACGACTATGAACGACAATATGCGAACAAAAATGAGACGGGAGTTTCTGGGATTCGTATATCAAAATCATAACTTGCAACCGGAATTTTCCGCGTTGGAAAATGTCATGATCCCTCAAATGATCGCCGGAAAAAAGAAAAAGGAAGCTGCCGCATATGCTGTATACCTTTTAGAAAAAATGGGGTTGAAAGACCGTATGAAACATCGTCCAGCCCAATTGTCCGGAGGGGAAGCCCAACGTGTCGCTATCGCAAGGGCTCTGGCAAACAAACCGCGGATGTTGCTTGCAGACGAACCGACCGGAAATCTGGATCCGATGACATCTGAATCCGTTTTTTCAGTATTGGTCAACATTGTCCGTGAAACCGGATTGTCCGCTTTGATCGCCACTCACAATCCTGATCTGGCGGATCGTATGGATCGTAAAATCGCTTTGCGCGATGGAAAATTGGAAGAAATGGATACTTTGGGAATGAGCGGACGTATCGCTTTTAAACAACGCTTTGTTACAGTCTGAAAATGGTTCAAACGGTTCCATCTGTATTACCTGTCAGTGATTTCATCCATTTAAGGGTTCATACAGCTTATTCTTTGTTAGAAGGAGCGGTCAAAATTAAAAAATTGACCGAACTGTGTGAAAAATACCGTATGCCGGCTGTGGCTATGACGGATACGAATAACGTTTTCGGCGCTTTTGAAATGTCGACGGAATGCGCGGCGCACGGAATACAGCCGATTATCGGTATTCAACAAGCCGTTGATATGGGAGTTGATGAAAAACGTTCTTTTACAAAAGACCCCGACGCCTGTATCGACGATATCGTTTTGTTGGTGCAAAATGAACAAGGATACGCTAATCTGCGTATGCTTTCGGAACAAGCTTACATGTTCACACCAAACGATGAAAAGCCTCATGTTCCGTATGATGTCCTGAAAAAATATTCGGACGGGTTGATCTGTTTGACAGGCGGTGCCGGTGGAGCCGTTGGACGTCAAATACAGGCGGGAAAAACTGAAAAATCCGAAGAAGTTCTAAAGCGTTTGATGGAAGCTTTCCCACAACGTTTGTATATGGAAATCCAACGCCACGGAACGGAGGCCGAAAGTGTAACGGAACCGTCCTTTTTGGAAATGGCATATCGTTACGACATTCCTTTGGTCGCAACAAATGAAGTGTTTTTTACCGATCCGGATATGTTTGAGGCTCATGACGCGTTGATTTGTATAAAAGAAAAAACGCATGTCATTGTTAATGACAGACGTCGCTTGACGACAGAACATTACTTTAAGTCTCCGGAAGAAATGAAAACCTTGTTTGAAGATATTCCGGAAGCCGTCCAAAATACCGTGGTCATTGCAAAAAGATGCGGATTTATGGTCGAAAAACAACCTCCGGCTTTACCTCATTATCCGGATTGCGGTGATAAAACGGAAGCCCAAGTTTTGCAAGAACGTGCAAGAGCCGGTTTGGAAAAACGTCTGGCGGTTCATGTTTTTAAAGAAAACATGAGTGATGCTGAAAAAGACGCTCTGCGCGAAAAGTACACAAAGCGTTTGGAATACGAACTGGGCATTATTATTCAAATGGATTTTCCGGGGTATTTCCTGATCGTTTCCGACTTTATCCAATGGTCGAAAGCGCACGGGATACCTGTCGGACCGGGAAGGGGATCGGGTGCCGGTTCCGTTGTCGCATGGTCTTTGACAATTACGGATTTGGATCCTATCCGTTTCAATTTGTTGTTTGAACGTTTTTTAAATCCGGAACGTGTTTCCATGCCGGACTTTGACGTTGATTTCTGTCAGGACAGGCGGGGGGAAACGATTTGTTATGTCCGTGAAAAATACGGGCACGAGCGTGTCGCACAAATTATCACTTTCGGTAAATTGCAAGCAAAAGCGGTTATTCGGGATGTCGGACGTGTTTTGCAAATGGACTTTGTCGCGGATAAATTGGCTCGTCTGGTTCCGGCAAAACCCGGAACGACTTTGAATGAAGCTTTTGCAGTCGAACCAGAGTTTGACCGTCAACGCAAAAGCGATGCCCGTGTCGAACAATTGTTGGATATCGCTTTAAAATTGGAAGGTTTGTACAGGAACGCGTCAACACATGCCGCCGGAGTGGTTGTCGGACAAAAACCGCTTAATCAAATTGTCCCCGTTTATCGGGATTTAAGTGCGGATTCGGATTTGCCGGTTACGCAGTATAATATGAAATTTGTTGAATCGACCGGTCTGGTAAAGTTCGACTTTTTAGGGTTGAAAACGTTGACGGTTATTGCCGAAGCGGTCAAAATGATCCGGAAACGCGGTATAGAGTTGAACATATCCGAAATTTCTTTGGAAGATCCGGAAACTTTCGAACTGTTGCATCAAGCGGAAACGGATGGTGTTTTCCAACTGGAAAGTGGCGGTATGCGTAAAACTTTGCGCGATATGAGTCCGGACTCTCTGGAAGATCTGATCGCTTTGGTTTCTTTGTACCGCCCCGGTCCGATGGATAACATTCCCAGCTATATTGCAAGAAAACACGGCAAAGAGCAACCCGATTACATGCACCCGATGTTGGAAGACATTCTGAAAGAAACATACGGGATCATGATCTATCAAGAGCAAGTCATGCAAATCGCTCAAAAAATGGCGGGATATACGTTAGGGGCTGCAGATTTGTTGCGTCGTGCGATGGGGAAAAAGAAAAAAGAGGAAATGGAATTGCAAGAGGCCGTTTTTGTGGAAGGCGCGACCAAAAACGGGATAGATCCTCAGAAGGCGAAAAGCATTTTTTCCCGTATGGCAAAGTTTGCAGAGTACGGGTTCAACAAATCCCATGCGGCGGCGTACGCTTTGATTGCTTATCAGACGGCTTATTTGAAAGCGCATTATCCTGTCGAATTTATGGCGGCGACAATGACGTACGATATGCAAAACACGGATAAGCTGGCGTTATATAAAAAGGAATTGGGACGGCTGAACATAGAATTGCTTGCCCCTGATATCAATCATTCGTTTGTCCCGTTCAGTGTGGAAAACAATGCCGTCCGATATGCTTTAATGGCTGTCAAAGGAGCGGGAGAGGCTCCGGCGAAAGCTGTCGTTGAAGAACGTGAAAAAAACGGGATGTTTAAATCAATGACGGATTTCATTCGTAGAATGGATTCTTCAAATTTAGACAAGAAGACTTTGGAGACGTGGATAAAAGCGGGGGTTTTTGATTCTTTGGAAAAAAACAGGGGATTGTTGCATGCCAATCTGGATTTACTGATGAAACACGCCCGTGTGGCCGGTGAAGAAAAAAACAGTTCTCAGATTAATCTGTTCGGTCAGCAAACAAAGAATGAAAAAATTATAATGGCTCCCGCGCCCGCTTGGACATTGGACGAAAAATTGAAGATGGAATCCGCTGTCATAGGTTTTTATTTATCTGCCCATCCATTGGAACGTTATGCGAAAAGTTTGGAACGCTTGCGTACGATGAGCTATATGGAAATGTCTCGGAGCGTTTCACAAGTCGGCTCTTTGCGGGTCAAAATGGCTGTTACAGTAACGGCAGTGCATGAACGCATGAGCAAAAAAGGTTCCAAATACGCTTTTGTTTCAGCATCGGACACTTCAGGAAGCTTCGAGTTTACAGTTTTCGCTGACGGGTTGAATCATTACCGCGATGTTTTAAAATCCGGAAAGCCGCTATTGGCAACATTCAATGCTGAAAAAGAAGAAGGGGCGGAGGCTCCCCGCTTGATTTTGCAGCATGTCGAATTTTTAGACGACGTAGTGTCAAAAACAGCCGGCGGTATCATGATTTTTATTGAAAACAAAGAAGCCGTCAATATTGTAAAAGAATTGATGTCAACGTTGAATGCGGGGAACAGTCGGATTTTATTTGTTGTGCATATTGATAAATGGGAAGTGGAAATTTCTTGTGAAAGAACATATACTTTAACAACCGATTTTTTATCAAGCCTGCAAAAGATTCCGGGTATTACAGAGGTTCAGGAATTATAATGATTAATTTTTTTACAGCTTTTTCTTTAATCAAGCCGACAATTGTTTTTACGTTTAATGTGAAACGGTTGGTTTATTTGTTGTCAATTCCTGTCGTCATTTCTGTTTTTTTAATGATTCTTGAAAAGTATTATCCTTTATTTTCATTGGCTTTGACTGCTGATTTGAGATTGCAAGTTAATTATTACACTTTAGCGACCATAACAATAATATCTTTGTTTTTAGTGTTTTCTTTGATGCTTCGCACCCAACAGATTGTTTTCTTCGGAGAACAATATGAAAATAAAAGATTTTTTATTCCTCTGATTGATAAACCTTTTTTATCCTATATACTGAAATTCACTTATATTTTTCTGTTTTCTTTAACGTTGTCGGCTGTTCTGGGAAGCGTTTTTATATTGATTTTAGATCATTTTGTTCCGATTCCAGACAAAAAAGCCCTATATATATTAGGGGCGACACTGTTTTTACTGCCTTATTTTTTCATCAGATTGATTTTTGTGTTGCCAGCCAAAGTCGCCGGAAAGGATTTGAGATTGTCTCAGGCATGGAGGATGACGCGTAAGATCGGTCCGATGATAGCGATTCTTTTCGCTGTAGCTTTATCCTTTCCGTTGCTGGGAGTAACTTTTTTATTTAACTTGTGTCAAAATTTGCTGGGGGAACATGCTGTTTTTGCAATCATGATGAATGCCGGCGCCTTGAGTTCTTTTTTATTCTCCTGCATTTTCCATTCTGCCTACTGCAGCTATATGTATTTGACAATTGTTCAACAAAATTAAGAGCTTTTACTTAAATTTTATCTTGCTAAAAATAAAAAATCAGATTAGAACTAGACGTGATTTCACACGCAGATGTCGGCGAAAATTAATTTCGCTCCGGTGTTGGAAGTTTTTTCCGACCATTTGTCTGCGGAGGTTTAACCGGAAAATAAGAGGTAAAAAAATATGGCTCTTCCTACATTTACAATGCGTCAGTTGATTGAATCGGGCGTTCACTTCGGGCATAATACTCGTCGTTGGAATCCGAAAATGAAACAATATATTTTCGGAACGCGCGATAATGTTCATATTATTGATTTACAACAAACGGTTCCCATGTTGTACCGTGCAATGCAAGCCGTTCGTGATACAGCCGCTCAAGGCGGACGTGTGTTGTTCGTCGGAACAAAAACACAGGCTCAACAACCTGTTAAAGAAGCTGCTGAACGTTGCGGTCAATATTATGTCAATCACCGTTGGTTGGGTGGAACATTGACAAACTGGAAAACGGTTTCGCAGTCCATCCGTCGTTTGAAAGAAATCGATTCCAAACAGGAAAAAGGCGAATTCGAAGGTTTGACGAAAAAAGAAAAGTTGAACATTTCCCGTGAACGTGAAAAATTGTACCGTTCTTTGGGCGGTATAAAAGATATGGGTGGTCGTCCCGATCTGATTTTCGTCATTGATACAATTAAAGAAGGTTTGGCTTTGCATGAAGCGCGCCGTTTGGGCATTCCCGTCATTGCCATATGCGATACGAATTCCGATCCGGACGGTATTGATTTTCCTGTCCCCGGCAATGATGATGCCATCAGAGCAATTAATTTGTATTGCGATTTAATAGCCGGCTCCGTTTTAGACGGGATTCAAGCAGAAATGGCTGCTGCCGGTGTTGATCTCGGGGCTCAAGAAAAAGTGGTCGAAGATGTTGAAACTCCGGTCGCTGAAGAAGTAAACGAAGAAAAAGCTGACGCTTAAGTATGATTTTTAATGGCGGTGGCTTTGTTCTGCCGCCATTACTATATAAATTATTATTCAGAAAGGAAAAATAAATGGCCGAAATTACAGCCGCTATTGTGAAAGAATTGCGTGAAAAAACAGGCGCAGGCATGATGGATTGCAAAAAAGCTTTGTCTGAAGCCATGGGGGATATTGAAAAGGCAGTAGATTGGTTGCGTAAAAAAGGTTTGGCTTCTGCGGCGAAAAAAGCCGGTCGTGTAGCTTCTCAAGGCTTGATCGGAATGAAAACAAACGGTAAGGAAGGTGTCGTCGTTGAAGTTAATTCCGAAACGGATTTCGTATCGAAAAACGATTTGTTCCAAACCTTTGTTTCAAGCGTTGCGGATATTGCCTTAAACGGTGACGGTGATGTCGAAAAATTGAAAGCAGCAGCTTATTCCGAAGATAAAGATGTTCAAGGGGCTTTGACAGATTTGATTGCAAAGATCGGCGAAAACATGAATTTGCGCCGCAGTGCGAAAATCAGTGTCAATAATGGCGTCGTTGTCGGCTATATTCATGGCGCAATCGCAGACGGCTTGGGTAAAATCGGCGCTTTGATCGCATTGGAATCGACAGGGGATAAAACCGCTTTGGAAAAGCTGGCAAAGAATTTGGCAATGCATGTTGCCGCAGCGGCACCGGTTTGTTTGAATGTTGCCGATGTTCCCGCTGATATGGAAGCCCGTGAAAAGAAGGTTGTTGAAGATCAAATAAAAGAAGAACAAGCCAAGACAGGTAAAACAAAGCCTGCCGAAGTGATAGAAAAAATGATGGTCGGGCGTATCCGTAAATTCCATGACGAGATCGTATTGAACGAACAGTTTTTCATCATGGATGATAAGAAAAGAGTGAAAGATATCGTTGCCGAAGCTGCTAAAGAAGTTGGTGCTCCGGTGGAATTGAAGGCTTTCGTCCGCTTTGCCTTGGGAGAGGGGATCGAAAAGAAACAAGAGGATTTTGCGGCGGAAGTTGCTGCAGCAGCCGGTAAATAAGAATTGAATGACGGCGGGATAAATAAACATTCCCGCCGTTTTTTTTAATAACAACATAAAGTGATGAAAATGAAATATAAACGAATCTTGTTAAAGTTGTCCGGTGAAGGGTTGATGGGAAATAAAGGCTTCGGTCTGGATGAACAAAAGCTGTTAGAAACGGCGGAAGAAATAAAACTGGTTCATCAAGCCGGTGTCCGTATGGCATTAGTCATTGGCGGTGGCAATATTTTTCGGGGCTTGTCCGGAGCGGCAACAGGAATGGATCGTGTTCGTGCCGATTATATGGGTATGTTGGCAACAGTGATTAATTCATTGGCGATGCAAGATGCTTTGCAACGCATCGGGGTTCCGGCTCGGATCGTTTCCGGCGTGATGATGCCGACAATTTGTGAACCGTATATTCAGCCGAAAATTAAAGAAAAATTTGAAAACGGAGAAGTGATCATCTTTTCCGCCGGTACGGGTAGTCCTTTTTTTACAACGGATACGGGAGCTGCTTTGCGTGCTGCGGAGATGGGATGCGAAGCTATTTTAAAAGCAACGCAAGTTGACGGTGTGTACTCGGCAGATCCTAAAAAAGATAAAAATGCTGTACGGTTTGAAAAAGTCAGCTATGATGAAATATTAGTAAAAAATTTAAAGGTGATGGATGCATCTGCAATCGCTTTGGCCAGAGACAATAACATTTCAATTGTCGTGTTTTCGATGCATGAAAAGGAAGCTTTGTATCGGACGTTAGAAGGAAAAGGTGATTTTACAATCGTTACAAATAACGAATGAGGAGGATCAATATGGCAGTTTTGACGACTTATGATGAAATAAAAAAAGATACGCGCACACGTATGGAAAAAACAGTGGATTCCTTAAAAAAGGATTTTTCCGGCTTGCGCACGGGACGAGCTTCTACCGCTTTGTTGGACGGCATTATGGTCGAAGCTTATGGAGCTATGACACCGTTAAGCCAAATCGGAACGGTCAGTGTTCCGGAATCCCGTATGTTATCTGTTCAAGTATGGGATAGATCATTGGTGAAATCTGTGGAAAAGGCGATCCGGTCTTCGGAATTAGGGTTAAATCCGATGAATGACGGTCAATTAATCCGTATTCCCATACCTCCATTGAATGAAGAACGCCGTATCGAATTAACAAAAATAGCTTCAAAATACACGGAACAGGCAAGAGTTGCCGTTCGTAATATTCGCCGCGATGCGATGGATGCTATTAAAAAAATGCAAAAAGACGGAAATATTTCCGAAGACGAGCAAAAAAAATATGAAACGGAGATCCAGACTTTGACAGATTCAACCATTAAATCAATGGATGATATGTTAAAGGTGAAAGAACAGGAAATAAAGCAAGTCTGATGAAAGAAAAACAAGTTCTTCCTGTTCATATGGCCGTTATCATGGATGGTAACGGTCGATGGGCGAAAAAACGTTTTTTACCGCGGACTGCCGGTCATCGGGAAGGGGTCAGAACCGTTGAAAAATTAGTGGACGTTTGTGTGTCGTCCGGAATACGTTATTTAACACTTTTTTGTTTTTCATCGGAAAATTGGAACAGACCGAAAGAAGAGGTGAGCTCTTTATTTACCCTTTTGAATGAATATTTGAAAAAGGAAATAAAGCCTTACCGTGCCAAAGGGATTAATTTCGCATTTTCAGGGCGAACACATTTATTGCCGGATCAAACACAGCAATTGATCAAAGAAGTTGTTGATAGTAATTTGCCGCCTGAACAGGAAAAATTACTTTTGATTCTGGCTTTGAGTTATGGTGGACAGGAAGAAATCGTCGATACGGCGAAAAAAATAGCTTTGAAAGTAAAAAACGGGGAAATCAATGCCGACCTGATTGATGAAAAGCTGTTTTCATCTTTGATGTATTTGCCGGAAGTGCCATATCCCGATTTGATTGTGCGTACCAGCGGAGAAAAGCGGATCAGCAATTTTTTGTTATGGCAGTCGGCTTATTCGGAATTTGTTTATTTGGATACATTATGGCCGGACTGCACGGAAAAAGACTTTAACGCGGCATTGAACGAATATGCCGCTCGTCAACGCCGTTTCGGTAAAGTGTAAAAGGAGTGTTTATGTTAAAACAGCGTGTTCTTTCTGCTTTATTATTGTTACCTTTGCCGATTTTGGCATTATATTTCGGCCCGCCTTGGTTTGAAATGCTGTGTGCGGTTTCATTGGCGACAATGGGGTGGGAATGGGAAAAATTGGTTCTAAAACGCTTTTCCGTTTTAGGAATGGTAATGGCTGTTACAGGAATATGCGGTGTCTTTTTGTTGGAAATCAGTCCTGTAATTGCGTGGATTTTACCTGCTGTTATGACGGTTGTTTTGTATATCATTGTGAAAAAACAACAACTGGAACATCAAAAATTGTTCGCTTTTGGAATGCTGTATTCGGCATATCCCATTATTTCTTTGACATTTATGTTACAAAATTACGGTTTTATCAGTACGATCTGGCTGATCGGTTCCGTATGGGCGATGGATACAGGGGCTTATGCCTTTGGAAAGACGATCGGAGGGCCGAAAATGTGCCCGAAAATCAGTCCGAAAAAGACTTGGGCGGGCTTAATCGGCGGTATGTTGACGGCTGGAGCGTGGGGGGCTTTGTGTGCAAAATTCGGAGAATCTTCCGTTTTCATGCCCGTAGTTGTCGTTTCCGCGATATTGGGAGTCGTCTCCCAGGGCGGGGATCTGTTCGAATCTTGGATAAAACGTTATTTGAATGTTAAAGATTCCAGTAATTTGATTCCCGGTCACGGCGGTATTTTCGATCGAATGGACGCTTTGTTGGCCGTTGCTCCGATTGTTGTTTTCATTTTAGTTTTCATTTGTCCGGATCAAAATTTTTGGGGTTAAAATGTCTGTAAGAAGCGTTACGATTTTAGGTTCTACAGGATCAATAGGAAAGAACACGGTTGATATTATTCGCCGTTATCCCGAACATTACGATGTTAAAGCGTTAACGGGGAACCAGAATGTTTCTTTATTGGCTGAGCAGGCAAAATTGTTAAATGCCAAGTTGGCGGTAACGGCGGATAAATCAAAATACGCCGATTTAAAGGAATTGTTAAGCGGAACGAAGGTTGAAGTTGAAGCGGGGTTTGACGCAGTTGTTCAAGCGGCTCGGGAACAAGCCGACTGGACGATGTCGTCCATAGTGGGAGCGGCAGGATTGTTACCGACGATGCAAGTGATACAGCGTGGCGGGACATTGGCTTTGGCGAATAAGGAAACTTTGGTATGTGCCGGCGAAATCGTTATGAAAGCCGTTAAAGAACATCAAACAACATTAATTCCTGTGGATTCAGAACATAGCGCCATTTTTCAAACATTGGAAGAAGAACATCGCCCGATGATCGACCGGATTTTATTAACGGCTTCAGGCGGACCGTTCAGAGATAAAGATGTCGCTTTTATGGAAAAGGTTACACCGCAAGAAGCCGTAGCTCATCCGAATTGGAATATGGGGGCGAAAATTTCTGTTGATTCCGCGACAATGATGAATAAAGGACTTGAAATTATCGAAGCATGCCATCTGTTCCGTGTTCCTGTCGAAAAAATCGAAGTTTTAATACATCCTCAGTCGATTGTTCATAGCGCGGTCGGTTACAAAGACGGTTCTGTATTGGCTCATATGGGAATGCCGGATATGCGTACACCGATTTCATATGCTTTGGCTTGGCCGGAAAGGATGGAAGCTCCGACGGCACGGCTGGATTTGACAAAAATGGCGAATTTAAGCTTTTTTGCTCCGGATGAAAACCGTTTTCCAGCTTTGCGTCTGGCAAAGCAATGTCAAAAGACATCCCAATCCGCAACGGCTGTGATGAATGCTGCGAATGAAATGGCTGTCGATGCTTTTTTAAAAGGGAAAATCGGTTTTTTGGATATTGTGCGTGTCAGTGAAAAAGTTGTTGAAAGTTCACCCCTTCCTGCTGTAGCAACAATACAGGACGTCATATCGTTGGATCATGAAGCCCGTGAAATGGCAAAACATTATATTGCGGAAAGGATGAAATAATGTCATTTTCTTGGATATTGTATCCGCTTTCTTTTCTGATTGTTCTTTCATTAGTCGTCATTGTCCATGAATTCGGTCATTTTTGGGCGGCGCGGGTCAGTGGCGTGAAAGTCGAAGAATTTTCTTTGGGGTTCGGAAAAATCTTATGGTCTCACCAAGATAAAAAAGGGACAGTGTGGAAAGTTTGTTTAATCCCCTTAGGCGGCTATGTGAAAATGTTCGGAGACGCCGATGCCGCCAGTGCCACGGCTGATGAATCCGCAAAAGAATTCACGGAAGAAGAGAAAAAAGTGTCGTTTCCACATCAGTCTTTGTGGAAAAAAGCTTTTATTTCCGTGGCCGGTCCGGCAATGAATTATATTTTTGCTATAATTCTTTTGACCATTTTCCTGTCTGTGTTCGGAATGATTGTTGTTCCTCCCGTTGTGTCTGAAGTCAGTAAAGGTTCGGCGGCGGAAAAAGCGGGGATTATGAAAAACGACCGCATCATCCAAATCAATGGGGAGGAAATTACGGAATTTTCTCAAGTTCGCCGTTTTGTTCAACTGGATAGTACTTTAAATATTGTTGTTTTGCGCAATGGTGAAAAAATCCCTATGACAGCTTATTTGTCTTCTGAAAACGGAGGGGCTATGTTAGGGGTTCAAGCCTTGATGACGCAAGAACATTTCAAATCCTTAAGTGTCCCTCAGGCTTTTGTTGAGTCCGTAAAAGAAGCTGCCGAGATCACCGTTGACACGTTGATTGTTTTAAAGCGTATCGTTTTGGGGCAACGTTCCGCCGAAGATATGCGGGGGCCTTTGGGGATAGCTGAAGCTTCCGGAGATGCCGCAAAAGGTGGCGTTGTCAGTTTTATGCTTTTCATCATTCAGGTTTCCATAGGAATCGGTTTGGTTAATTTGTTGCCGATTCCCGTTTTAGATGGTGGACATTTATTGTTCTATGCCATAGAAGGCATTACACGCCGTCCGATGAATGAACGAATTCAGTTGGTTGCCCTGAACATAGGGGTAGGTTTGTTAATATGTCTGTTGATCCTTACATCATGGAATGATATCGTCCGTATAATCGTCCGTTTGTTTCATTAGGTGTTTTTTTTGAAAAAGATATTCTTTTTAGTTGTCCTGTTTTCAGTTATCCCATTGTTTTCCGTTTTGGCAAATGGAAGAGGGGAAACCGTATCCAAAATAGTCATCAACGGTATTATGCGTATAGAACCCGAAACGGTGTTGACGTATTTGATGATTCAAAAAGGGGATACGGTTGATGAAGAACAATTGGATCGCGGTTTAAAATCTTTGTTTTCGACAGGTTTGTTCGCTGATGTCAGCTTGTCGATGAACAAAGGTGTTTTAAAGGTGGATTTGGTTGAAAACCCGATCGTGAATGAAATTTCATTTGAAGGCAACCGGAAAATAAAGACCGATCAGCTTAAAGACGAGATATCTTTACATCCGCGTTCGATTTTTACCCGATCAAAGGTTCGACGTGATACTCAACGGATTTTGGAATTATATAAACGAATGGGGCGTTATTCGGCTCAAGTCGAACCGAAGATCATAAAACGTTCTCAGAACCGTTTGGATCTTGTTTTTGAAATAAATGAAGGGCAACCCACTTATATTCGCAAAATAGATTTTATCGGCAATCACGCTTTCACGGCGACAGAACTGGAAGAAGAAATGTTATCCAAGGAAAACCGTTGGTACAGGTTGTTTACTTCAATGGATACCTATGATCCGGATCGTTTTGCTTATGATCGGGAATTATTGCGCCGTTTTTATCTGGAACACGGCTATATGGATTTTAATATCATTTCTTCATCGTCGGAATTGTCTCCGAATCGAGAGGATTTTTATGTAACGATCGTTTTAGATGAAGGAGCGCGCTATAAAATCGGAAAAGTCAAGATTGTTTCAGAACTCAAAGGGCTTGATGCCAACAGTATAAAAGGTGTCGTTTCGGTAAAGCCGGGGCATTGGTTTAACAATGTGAAAGTTGAAGACAGCGAGTTGAATTTGATTAATGCTGTCGGGGCGAAAGGATTCCCGTTTGTTGATGTTTCTTCCAGTTTAAAGAAACGCAAAGGTAAAGACATTGTTGATGTAACTTTTTTTATCAAGGAAGGGCAGCATTTATTCATCGACAAGATTGATATTACAGGCAATTCCCGTACGCAAGACAGCGTAATCCGCCGCGAGTTCCGTTTTGGCGAAGGGGATGCGTACAGTCCGTCAAAAATCAGAAGATCGAAGCAACGTATTGAAAACTTGAACTATTTCGATCGTGTCACGATGGATATTGAACAGGTTGAAGGAACGCCTGATCGAGCTGTTTTAAAAACGGATGTTTCTGAAAAATCGACAGGGTCTTTAAAGCTGGGGGTGGGCTGGTCATCTTATGACGGTCCGTTAGCCGAAGTTTCCATTCAAGAGAACAACTTTTTGGGTACTGGTCGAAGAGTGGGGATTTCCGCTTCTGTAGCAGAAGAAAAAACCTTGTTTGATATAAGTTTTGTCGAACCGTGGTTTTTAGACAGGGAAATGTCATTCGGTTTTGATGTGTTTTATTTGACGCGCAATTATTCGGAACGGAGTTCTTATGATTCGGAAATGGCTGGAACTTCGGTGTCTTTAAGTTGGAAATATACGGAAGAATTGTCCCATACTGTCAAGTATACGCTACGCCAAGATAAAATCATTGACGTCAGCGAATATGCTTCGATTTATGTCAAGGAACAAGAAGGCACGACATTGACATCAATGATCAGCCAAACATTGTTTTGGGACTATTTGGACAACCGTTACAATCCCTCGGAAGGGTATTATCTTTCTGTTTCAAACGATTTGGCGGGGTTTGGCGGTGATACGCGCTATCTTCGTACAGACGTCAGTGCGGGGTATTACATACCGCTGTCCGACAAATGGGTTTTGGGATTAAGCTCTTCGGCGGGATATATTTTTGGTATCGGTCAGGATGTTCGTTTGAACAACCGGTACTTTTTAGGCGGTTCAACTTTGCGCGGTTTTGAAGATGGTGGTGTAACAGCACGCTCAAAAGACGGAAATGACGCTTTGGGTGGTAATTGGCAGGTTACAGCATCGGCACAAGTCATGTTTCCATTGGGGTTGCCCAGTGAATTCGGTGTGAAAGGGAAAATTTTCGCCGATTTCGGCTTGATCGGGAAACCTGATGATTATAATGCATCGGAAATGTGGTATTCTTCGAAATTGCGTGCTAGTATCGGTATCGGGTTTGTATGGTCGTCCCCGTTGGGACCAATCAATGTCGATTATGCGCGCCCGATACTTAAGGAACCTTTTGATGAAACAGAGTATTTTCGTTTAAACTTTGGATGGGGATTTTAAAACATGAAAAAAAGAATAGGTCTGTCAGTCGCTTTGGCTTGTATGTTGTTCGCTCAAACCGCGGTAGCCGGGAAAATAGGTTTTATCAACGATCCTGAATTGGCTCAGAAGTCAACGGCTTTGCAGGGGCTGCAAATGCAACGTGAAAAAATTCTGGCTGTCATGAAGATCGATCTGGAAAAAGAACTGAATGACATTCTGGAACAAAAGAAAGAATTGGAAGAAAAAAGTGCCCAGTTATCCAAGGAGGAAGTCGGCAAACGTTTAGATGCCATTGAAAAATCTGAAAAGGATTTACAAGTACGGGCTCAGACGGCTGCAAATCAATTGCAAAAGAATTTCGTCGAAGCTGCCCTTTCTTTCAAGGAAAAAGCTATTCAGCCTGTTGTCAAAGAATTGGCAAAAGAAAAGAAATTTGATGCAATTTTAAACTCGGCAAATGCTTTTTATGTTGATGATACATTCGATGTTACAGAAGAAGCGATCAAGCGTGTAAACAAAAAGATGCCGAAACTAGAATTGAAAAAAGTTTCTTTGGAAAAGCCGGCGGAAGTAAAGGAAAAGAAATCTAAATAAGACGGGAGTGATCAATGCCAGATACGCGTTTTTTTAAACCAGCGGGACCATTTACTTTAAAACAACTTGCAGAAATAGGCGGTTGTGAATTGGGGGATCCTGCCGTTGCCGATAAGTTGATCAGTAATGTGAATTCGTTGCAAGAAGCAGGTCAAACGGATATTACTTTTTTGTTGAACAAGAAATATATAAGTGGCTTGGAGCATACAAAAGCAGGGGCATGTATCGTACATCCTGATTTTGTCAAATCGGCTCCTGCGCAAACATCTGTTTTGATTTCAAGTGAACCTTATAAATCATACGGATTGATAGCGGCTGCTTTTTATCCTTCAAAAAGGGTGGAAAAAACACAGATCCATCCGCGGGCTGTTGTCAGTAACAGTGCGATTATCGGCGAAGGAACGCGTATCGATGCCGGTGCAGTCATCGGGGAAAATGTTATTTTGGGTAAAAATTGTCATGTCCGTCCGAATGCCGTTATCGGAGATAACGTTATTTTCGGAGATGATTGCATTATCGGAGAAAACGCCTCTGTTTTGTATACCATAGCCGGAAGTAAAGTTTATATTTATCCGGGGGCGAGAATCGGACAGGACGGTTTCGGCTTTTCTATGAGCCCGAAAGGACATACAAAAATACCGCAGTTAGGGCGTGTTATCATTGGAAACGATGTCGAAATCGGAGCAAACACGTGTATCGATCGGGGGGCTTTGAGCGATACGATTATCGGGGATGGCAGCCGGATGGATAACCTGATCCAATTTGGACATAATGTTCAAACAGGAAAATGTTGTGTCATTGTTGCTCAAACGGGAGTTGCTGGTAGCACGAAACTGGGTGATTTTGTCATTCTGGCAGGACAGACCGGTGTTGCCGGACATCTCAATATCGGCAGTGGCGCTCAAATTGCCGCTCAATCCGGTGTGATGCGGGACGTTTCCCCGATGGAACATTTGATGGGGACACCGGCAATCCCGATTAAAGAATTTATGCGTCATTTTGCAACATTGAAAAAGATTACAAAACGTTAAGAGGCTTAATTATGGAAGAAAATGTTGTCAGGGAAATCGGTATTAATGAAATTTTGAAGCTAATTCCTCATCGCTATCCTTTTTTGTTGGTTGATAAGGTTTTACTCGTAAAAGAAGGGGAAGAGGGAATCGGAATAAAAAATATAACGATGAACGAACCTCAATTTACAGGGCATTTTCCTGAAAACCCCGTTATGCCAGGTGTTTTAATAATTGAAGCTATGGCACAGACGGCGGCTGTGATCGTCATGTCAAAGGAAAATGACGGGGCAAAAAAAGGTGTCTTTTTCATGAGTGTTGAATCTGCCAAGTTCCGTAAACCGGTTTTGCCGGGGGATCAATTAAAGATGTATGTAAAAAAAGAACTCTCTCGAAGGAATGTGTATCGCTTTCGCGGTGAGGTCATGGTCAATGGTGTATTACATGCGGAAGCTGTTTTCACAGCAATGATTTTTGATGAAAAGTAATAAACAATCATGACAATAATACACTCTACAGCAGTTATTGAAGACGGTGCGAAAATCGGAAACAATGTATCGATCGGACCTTACTGTTTCGTTGGTTGTCAGGTCGAATTGAAAGATGGGGTCAATCTGGTTTCCCATGTTTGGGTCGGCGGCGATACGGTTGTCGGCGAAAATACGGAAATACGTCCTTTCGCCGCTATCGGCGGAAAAAATCAGGATCTGAAAGATAAAGAAAAAAAAGGAAAATTGGTTATTGGAAAAAACAATTCCATCCGTGAATATGCAACAATGCAGCCGGGGACTCCCGGAGATAAAAATGTTACGCGGGTCGGCGATAACGGGCTGTTTATGATCGGAACCCATATTGCTCATGATTGTGTTGTCGGAAATAATGTTATCATGTCCAATAATGCAACGTTGGGCGGTCATGTCAAAGTCGGCGATCATGCCATTATCGGAGGGTTATCCGCCGTTCACCAGTTTTCACGGATAGGATCTTATGCCATGGTCGGCGGTATGTGCGGAATAACGCGGGATGTCATACCTTATTCCTTAATTTCTTTCAATTATCTGGAGGGTGTTAATATTGTCGGTTTGAAACGGCAAGGATTTTCTTTGGAAATCATCAATAATCTGCGTCAGGCGGTGTCGGAAATCTTTCAAGGAAGTGAAGGAACGTTGTCTCAGCGTGTCCAGAATGTTTCGCAACGTTATCAAGATTGCGCCCCTGTTCAGGAAATTGTCGCTTTCATGCAAACGGATTACAAACGCGGTTTCATGCATCCCGCTTTAAAAACGGACGGGGCAGAATAAACAGTGAAAAATAATATTCCGAAGCAGTAAAAGAGTTGCGGAATAAAGTTGTCATAGAATGCCGACATACACAGGAATGATATGGTTGAAAAATTAGGGATCATTGCAGGGGGAGGTCATCTTCCGAAACAGTTGATTGATCACTGCCATCAGGAAGGTCGTCCTTTTGCTTTGGTCTGTCTGAAAGATTCCGCATTACCTGAAACAATCGGAAATGAACAATGCTTATGGATCAGATTAGGGGAAGCCGGAAAAGCAATCTCTTTTTTTAAAAAAGAAGGTGTCCGTGAAATCGTTATGATCGGAGGGGTGAAAAGACCTTCTTTGTTTCATTTGCGCCCCGATTGGTGGACGGCAAAGTTTTTGGTTAAAATCGGTTTTAAAGCCTTCGGTGATGATAATTTACTGACTTCTGTCATCAACTACATTGAAACGGAAGGTTTTAAGATTATCGGCATTCACGATGTGATGGGCAATATTTTAGCCGGAGAAGGCGTCTTGGGAAAATATCGTCCGGACAAACAGGCGTTGGATGATATTGATCACGGTTTAAAAATAGCTTTAGGTTTGGGTGCTTTAGATGTAGGGCAGTCGGTTGTTGTTCAACAAGGGATCGTCCTTGGGGTCGAAGCTGTCGAAGGAACGGATGAACTGATCAAAAGGTGTAAAAATCTTGCTCGAAGCGGAGTGGGCGGTGTGTTGATAAAAACAAAAAAGCCCAATCAGGAGCAAAGAGCCGATTTGCCGACAATTGGTGTCCAAACTGTTATTAACGCTTATGAATCCGGATTGCGCGGAATCGCGGTTCAATCTGGTAAGACTTTAATTGTCGATCAAGACAGCGTTGTAAAAAAAGCCGATGAATTGGGGATTTTCATTGTAGGGGTGAAGTGCCATGAAGCAGGATGAGGATTTGTTCGTTTATTTAATTGCCGGAGAACCTTCCGGTGATTTGCTGGCATCCCGATTAATGCGGGCTTTGCGCTTGAAAACGGACGGAAAAATACGTTTCGGCGGTGTCGGCGGGGAAACCATGATCGAAAACGGTTTCCAAAGTCTGTTCGATTCTTCGGATCTTGCTGTCATGGGAATAGCGGAAGTAATTCCTTCCATTCCTAAAATCATGAAACGAATCCGCCAAACGGTTGATGATATTGTCGAAAAAAAACCTGATGTTGTCGTTACGGTTGACAGTTGGAGTTTTTGCGCTCGCGTTAATAAAGAGTTGAAAGACCGGCATACGGGGATACCTCAAATCCATTATGTCGCTCCGCAGGTATGGGCTTGGAAAAAAGGACGTGCTAAAACATGCGGTCGTTATATTGATCGATTAATGGCATTGTTGCCTTATGAAGCGAAATATTTTGAACCGTACGGCTTGAAAGTCGATTTTGTCGGTCATCCTGTTGTCGAAGGGGCTTCCGCAAAAGGAAACGGAGAGGCGTTGCGAAAAATGATTGGTATTTCGCAAGAAACAAAGTTGCTTTGCGTATTGCCCGGATCAAGGCGTTCCGAAATAAAATATTTATTACCCGTTTTTAAAGATGTAGTTGCCGTTTTGGCAAAAAAACATCCGGATATGCATATTGTCGTGCCGACAGTTGTTACTGTTGAAAGAAAAGTCAGAGTGGCTGTTTCGGATTGGTCTTTGCCTGTTCATGTCGTTACCGGAGAAAATAATCGTTATAACGCTTTCGCCGCCAGTCAAGCGGCTTTGGCGGCTTCAGGAACGATTGCTTTGGAATTGGCGATGGCGAAACTTCCCTATACGATTGCCTACAAAATGAACCCAATCAGTTCTTTTTTGGCACGGAAGTTGGTGTCTGGGCGTTTTGCAAATTTAATCAACATCTTAGCGGATCGTGAAATCGTTAAAGAATATTTGTTGGAAGATTGTACTGTGGAAAATTTGACTGCGGAAGTCGAACGGTTATTGGAAGATGAAGCATATCGTCAAAATCAAACCAGTCAAACGGCGGACATTTTGAAATTGTTGGGAGCACAAGAAAACTTGACGCCAAGTCAAAAGGCGGCTGACGTCGTTTTAAGTTGTATTAAAAACAAAGGTTAGATTTTATCTAAAACCGAGGGCAGATCTGCAAAGTCGTCGATTAAAAAGTCGGGTTGAATTTCTTCAAAAGGCAGATGAGCATATCCGTAAGTTAACAAAATGACAGGAAAGCCGGCGGCTTTTGCCGCTTGAGCGTCTGTTTCCCCATCACCGACCATGACGGCGTCTTCATTTGTTCCACCCATTCTTTTTACAGCTTCCCATAAAGGGGCGGGATCCGGTTTTCTGACGGGCAAGGCATCTGCATCTAAAATGACATCAAAATATTTTGCCAAGTCCAATTTTGTCAGAATGGCTTTTGTCGGTTCCGCCGGCTTGTTTGTACAAATGCTCAGTTTATATCCGTTTTGCTTTAATTTTTTCAAGGTGTCGACAACGTGAGGATAGGGTTTCGTCAAAGCCATTTGCGCATGAGAATATCTGGAAAGCCAGCATTTGAACAATTCGTCAAGTTCAGATTCGTTTAAGGATTCCCCTGTTAAAGCAAAAGCCCCTTTCAACATCATCATGGCGCCGTTTCCTATAATGGACTTTGCTTCTTGAGTCGACAATTCGCGTCTGCCATGGTCTTTTAAAAACAGGCTGATTTCCTGACACATATCAGGAATACTGTCGATTAATGTACCGTCCAGATCAAAAATTACATATTTTTTTCCCATTTTTAAACTTCCGTAACAAACTGTTGTCATAATTTATTTTAACTTTTGTTTTAAGTATGCCAAATTGCTTTTAAAATTACAAAGAAAAGGATTTATATATGTCTGAAAACAAAGTTTTTGCCGTAATCTTGGCAGCAGGGCAGGGAACAAGAATGAAATCCTCTTTGCCCAAAGTTTTGCATAAAATAGCGGGGCGTCCAATGGTTTGTCATTTATTGTCGACAGTTGACGTTTTGAATGTGCAAAAGGCGGTTGTCGTGATCGGTCCCGGTATGGAACAGGTCGCAGATGCCGTCGCTCCTCATCATGTTGTTGTCCAAAAAAAACAACAAGGTACAGGTGACGCCGTAAAGGCGGCGCGTCATGAATTGACAGGACAAACGGGAAGCGTTCTTGTTTTATATGGGGACACCCCTTTGATCAGGCGGGAAACTTTGGAAGAAATGATCCGGCTGCGCGAAAGTGGAAACAGTGTCGTTGTCTTGGGGTTCGAACCTGACGATCCCGGACGTTACGGGCGTTTGATCGTTGATGAAAACGGTTTGCAAGAAATTGTCGAGTTTAAAGATGCGACAGAGCAGCAAAAAGCCGTCCGTTTATGCAATTCGGGAGTTATGTGTATTGATGCTGAAAAGCTTATGGGATGGTTGGATCAATTAAGCAATGACAATGCGGCAGGAGAATATTATTTGACGGATATCGTCGCTTTTGCGCGAAAAGAAGGATGTTCCGTTCAAGTCGTAACGGGAACGCAGGAAGAATTATCCGGTGCCAATTCGCGTTCCGATCTGGCGGCGATAGAAAAAATCGTTCAAAAACAGTTGAGACAAAAGTTTTTAGATCAGGGCGTAACGATGACAGATCCCGATACGGTTTATTTTTCTTATGATACTGTGTTGGGAAAAGACATAACGATCGAGCCTTCAGTTGTATTTGAACTGGGGTGTTATGTTGAAGATCATGTTGAAATCAAAGCTTTTTGCCATTTTGAAGGCGCTTATATCCACGCAGGGGCGAAGGTTGGACCTTTTGCACGTTTGCGTCCGGGAGCGAAGATCGGTGCTCAATGTCATATAGGCGATTTTGTAGAAATTAAAAATTCGACGATTGAAAACGGAGCGAAAGTAAACCATTTATCTTATATCGGTGATGCCAGAATTGGTGAAAAAACAAATATAGGGGCGGGAACGATCACTTGTAACTATGACGGCTTTTTTAAATCGAAGACGGATATCGGAGCCGGTGCTTTTATCGGATCGGATACGGTGATCGTTGCGCCATGTACGATAGAAGACGGTGCTATGACGGCGGCAGGTTCTGTCATTACAAAAAATGTTCCCGCCAATGCGTTGTCGGTTGCCCGTCCGAAACAGATGATTTTGGAACAACGGGCTGAAAAGTTTAGAGAACAAAAGAAAATATTAAAAGAAAATCTTCAAAATAAGGGTTGAATTATTATGTGCGGTATTGTCGGTATTATCTCCAACAGAGAAGTAACTCCTCTTTTAATCGACGGATTGAAGCGATTGGAGTATCGCGGCTATGATTCCGCCGGTGTGGCGACATTGGTGGACGGGCGCATTGAACGGCGCAGAGCCAAAGGGAAAATTATCAATTTGGAAACAAAAATCAAAGAATCCCCTTTGCCCGGCACAGTCGGGATCGGTCATACGCGTTGGGCGACGCATGGTGTTCCTAACGAAGTCAATGCTCATCCTCATGCGACGAAATATGTCGCTGTCGTTCATAACGGCATTATTGAAAATTATCGCGAATTGCGTGCTGAACTGACGGCACAAGGTCATGTTTTTGAAAGCGAAACGGATACTGAAGTCGTTGTTCATCTTATTTCCGAAAAAATAGAAGAGGGCTTGGATCCTAAAACCGCCGTTTCCGAATCTTTGAAACGCTTGAAAGGAGCTTTTGCGTTGGCGATCATCTTTTCGGGGCGTGAGGATATCATCATTGGTGCGCGCAAAGGTTCTCCGTTAGCGGTCGGGTTCGGAGACCAGGAGATGTTTTTAGGGTCGGATGCTTTGGCATTGGCACCGCTTACCCGAAAGATCATGTACTTGGAGGAAGGTGATTATGTTATTCTGACGCATGATAAAGCCTCTGTTTTCGATCAAAACGACAAACCTGTTGAACGCAAGGTCGTCTTGAGTGCCACTTCGGGCGCAATGATCGGCAAAGGCGGATATCGTCATTTTATGCTTAAAGAAATTTATGAACAGCCACAAGTGATCGGCGATACGTTAAACACGATGATCAATCAAGACATGGATACCATTACGTTACCCGACATTACGTTTGATCTTGCCAGTGTAACACGTTTGACGATTGTGGCTTGTGGCACATCTTATTACGCCGGTCTTGTCGGAAAATATTGGATCGAATCGGTTGCCCGCGTTCCGGTTGACATTGATGTCGCTTCGGAGTTCAGATACCGCTACCCAGTTATGGAAAAAGGTGGCGTTTCCCTGTTTATTTCACAATCCGGAGAAACGGCGGATACTTTGGCCGCTTTGCGTTATTGTAAAGGGCAAGATCAAAAAATCGTTTCTATCGTTAATGTCGCTGAAAGTACAATGGCTCGGGAATCCGATTGTGTTCTGCGCACGTTGGCCGGTCCTGAAATCGGTGTCGCCTCGACAAAAGCGTTTACAACACAATTGACGTTGCTAGCCTGTTTCGCCATTGCCTTGGGACGTGCTAAAGGGGCTTTATCAAAAGAACAGGAAGCCCGTTTGTCCCATGCTTTAGTCGAAGTTCCTTCCCGTGTCGCCGATGTTTTGAACAATGATAAGAAAATTGCTCAAATTGCGCAGAATTTATTCGTAGACGCCAAAGACGTGCTGTATCTTGGACGCGGTAGCAGTTACCCGATTGCTTTGGAAGGGGCTCTGAAGCTTAAAGAGATTTCTTATATCCATGCGGAAGGGTATGCGGCAGGGGAAATGAAACACGGACCGATCGCTTTGATTGATGAAAATGTGCCTGTTGTCGTGGTCGCCCCCGGAGACGAACTGTTTGATAAAACCGTTTCCAATATGCAAGAAGTGCTGGCTCGCGGCGGAAAAGTCGTCTTTTTCGGCGATCAAACGGGAATACGTTCCGTAAAAGACCGGTGTTGTTATTCAATCGGTTTACCAGAGGTGGATCCTTTTGTCGCTCCGATTCTTTACGCGATTCCCGTGCAACTTTTGGCGTACCATACCGCCGTAGCAAAGGGAACCGATGTCGATCAGCCTCGTAATTTGGCAAAAAGTGTAACGGTGGAATAAAATGTTAAAAGAAAAAAGCGCACGTTTGTTCAGACGGTTTAAACGCAATCTTCGGTCGATCCTTTTGTTGTGGTTCCCCGCCGGAATAGTCGTGGCTTTTTTCGCCTATATTTTATTTTCAGTCGCCTTTTCCAAAGACGCTTCGTTTTATTCGTGTACGAAATTCTTCATGCAGTGTTCTGAAAAAAATCCGGATCTGATCCATGTAACGAAATGTTCTTATCAAACGGCATGGTGTGATGTGAAAGTCATATGGGATAAATTGAACGGAAAAAGTTTTCCCGATTTGCCCGGACTTCCCGTTGCAGATGAAAAAGCGGAAAAAGAATTGTTTGAAAAAATGATTTCCGATGAATTTATTGAGCAAAGATTTAAAGAGTTCCAAAAAGAGGAAGAAGGCAGATTGCAGACGCAAACGCCTTCAAAAGAGGAGCTGGAACGCTATATGTTGCAAATGCGGAAGGAAAGAATTGAATTTGAAAAAGAGCAGGCCGCAAAAAGAGAGGCAATCGCCCGTGAGAAAAAAATGGGAACAGAACAAAAAAATGATTCTTCAGAAAACGATAATTTAACTGGAAAAAGTGAAAAATAAAGCATATAAAAAAGCAAATTTTTTAAGGTTGATACGATGGAAGAATGGTTGCCGGATTCTTGGCGTTCAAAGCCAGCTGCTCATTTGCCGGAATATGCCGATGAGCAACATTTGAAATCTGTTGAATGTAAGTTACGCAAATATCCTCCTTTGGTCTTTGCCGAAGAGGCGTTTCGTTTGAAAAAATCATTGGGAGATGTTTGCAACGGAAAGGCTTTTTTACTGCAAGGTGGTGATTGCGCCGAAAGTTTTGCCGATTTCGGAGCCGGCAATATCAGGGATATGTTCCGCATTTTGTTGCAAATGGCTGTTGTTTTGATGTTCGGAGCCTCTAGACCGGTCGTTAAAGTGGGAAGAATGGCGGGACAATTCGCAAAGCCCCGTTCTTCTGCGTATGAAACGATTAACGGGATAACATTGCCTTCTTATAAAGGAGATAACATTAACGGTATAGAGTTCACGCCTCAATCGCGTGCCGCCCAGCCCGAAAGAATGTTGCAGGCTTATCATCATGCTTCGGCAACTTTAAACCTTTTGCGCGCTTTTTCTCAAGGCGGTTTCGCCGATCTGAATAAAGTCCAAGAATGGAATCTCGGCTTTGTCGCCAATTCTTTACAAGGCGAACAATATCGCCGCTTTGCCGACAGGATCAGTGAAACGCTGGATTTCATGGCGGCATGCGGTATTTCCGCAGATTCCGTCCCGTTAGTCAGGGAAACGCCTTTTTATACTTCCCATGAAGCTTTGCTGTTACCGTTTGAAGAAGCAATGACGCGTGTCGATACTTCTTCCGGCGACTGGTACGATTGTTCCGCCCATATGCTTTGGATCGGAGAACGGACAAGGGATCCAAAAGGGGCTCACGTCGAATTTGCCCGCGGTATCTGCAACCCGATTGGCGTTAAAGTCGGACCTAAAGTGCAAACCGACGACTTGTTAAGGTTGTGCGATATCTTGAATCCGTTGAATGAAGCGGGACGTTTGACTTTTATTATTCGTATGGGAGTCAATTGCATTGAAAAAAATCTGCCGCCGTTGATACGCGCTGTCGAAAAAGAAGGTTACCGTGTCGTATGGTCGTGCGATCCGATGCACGCTAACACCCAAGTCGCTTCAAACGGTTATAAAACAAGGGATTTCCAAGCCATTTTGGAAGAAGTCAAGCGATTTTTCGCAGTACACCGTAGCGAAGGGACTTATGCCGGAGGGTTGCATTTTGAAATGACCGGACAAGATGTTACTGAATGTGTCGGAGGGTCTCAAAAAATTACGGAAGAAAACCTGACCGAACATTACAGCACTTTATGCGATCCGCGCTTGAACGCCAATCAGTCTTTGGAATTGGCTTTTTTGGTTGCTGAAATTTTGAAAAAAGGAAATGAAAAAAATATTTCTCCGGCTTTTCAAAATTCTTGAAGCCAAACTTAAGACGTTTTCATATATAACGAACGGGCTTTCCTGCTGTTAGATAAGATAATTTTTCCTAGAGCCGTGAAGCCCGATTTAACGTGTTTTTATATGTATCGAACGGGCTTTCCTGCTGTTAGTTCCTAGAGCCGTGAAGCCCGATTTAACGTGTTTTTATATGTATCGAACGGGCTTTCCTGCTGTTTATTTGTGATTGCCAAAAATTTTCACATCCTTTGACTTTTCCGTCACTGATCGGAAAAGAACGTTTTATTTTTAAATTTTTTCTTCTTGAAAAAGGTTCGATACTGATACTGTTTCCTCCTTCAAAACACTGGATATAACCATTCGGAATAATATGCTCATGACCGAATAATCGTCGATCTGTGTATTTAAAGTCGGATCCGGCTATGATTTTATTATGTTGCCCCGATAAATCAATAATAATTGTTTCCGGTAACGTCCAAGCGGGAACTCCTGTGAAATACCAAGCGAACACATGATTATCGGACTTTTTTAATTGAGACCCCTGTTCACGGGTGGGAAATGTTCTTAATAATTCTTCTGTCAATACCTTGTGTTCTTGATGACGTAAACCGATCCCCTGATAAATCAGTCTTTTTTGCGCTTTGTCGAAATGTTCACTGAAAAAAGCGAACATACCGGCTTCTTGGGATACGGGGCGGTAAAGAAAAGTGGTTTCTTGTCTAGTCTCCAGTTCTTTTGTTAAAGACCTGTGGGCAAATGGAATTGCTGTAGCTGTTAAAACATAGGCAAGTACTGGAAATAAAAAGAAATATATATTCGCGGAAAACATGTCCGCAATCATTTTGACGCCAGCCAAAGCTAATAAAGGAATGAAAAAGCTTAAAGGACGGTATTCCAAGATGTCTCCGCCCATGATAACGATATAATAGGCAGTATAAAAGCTAAACGTTAATAATAATAAAACGACAAGGCAAAAGCCGTTTTCGCGTTTGAAAATGAACTTGAAGCAAAACCAAAAGGCAAAAACAAGAAGCCAAAAATAAAGGGCGTATTCCAATACGAAAGACAGAATGTAATCTTTTCCAGATGCCGGAAAAAGGTCGACGTAATACGCACTGAAAGACAAAGGAATGAAACTGCCGTAGGTTTCATTCAACCAGTCGTAATAAAACCATGGCGCCCCCAATAAGAAAAAGGCAATCAAACTTTTTGGCTTGGAATGTCCAGTTAAAATGAAATAAAGCAAGAAAAGGATTGTCGCGGGAATAAAGATGATTCCTTCAATACGGCACAAAGCAATCAGAACGGCGCAAACGGATAAATAAACGGGGTTTCTTTTTTTGTCTGCTGTTGCTTCAAAAGTCCACCAAAGAACCAAAAAGTTAAATAAAGCGGCTTCCGTTCCCGATGTCATAAAGGTCAGAAAAGTTCTGTTTGTCAGAAGAATGATACATACTGCGAGAAACAAAAGAAGGCTTTTGTTGCGTATTTTTTGAGGGATGTTCATTCGACGAATGAACAAAAAACATAATCCTATTTGAGCCATGGAAAAAAAATAAGTCGCGATATTGGCGCTTTGCGGAGGCAACAAGTCGATTTTCCATAAAGCATGCAAAACAAGCAACCATAAAAAGCTTGTAAACCCGCTTACGGGTTCAAAAGGAGGCGGATTGAACGTATATCCCCATCCTTTAATTGCGTTAGAAACATAGCGGAATGAATTGAAAGCGTCATTCGCCGTAAAAGAATAAAAAGAACTTGCAATCCCGAAGGTAAGGCACAAAAAAGAAAATAAAAATAGAATCCTGAGTATTCCCGAAGGCGTATTTATTTTCCATTCTTTAATATTCAAGGGTGTTTGTATAAAAAAGGGAATGAAGCCTGTAATGGCATTACGGATTTGAAACCGTATTTTTTCAGCATTCCAAGACCTTATTCTGGAAAAAGAATGTCCCAGTCTTTTCAATTTTAATTTCAAGTCGATTAATTTTAACTTTGTTTTAAAAAAACGGTCTTTGAAATCCATCATGATATCCTAATGATTATAAAGGGCTTCAGGGTTTGTTGCTAAAACTTTTGCGTAATTTCCGGCGCCAAGCATATTAATGAACAAATCCCATGAAGATAGGCATTCTGAATTGCCGTGGCAAATATAAATCAAAAATGAAGAAACGGGCTCTAAAATTTTGAGTTTTTCTTGTATGTTGACTTTTTTGTCCATGGACTGTCGGACAAGAGGGTAAAGAACCGCCATGATTTGGACAGGAGGTTGGAGGATTAGTTGTGAATTGTCAACAGAAGTTAGTCCGGCTTGTTTTAAAACGGTTTGGGAAAAAAGGGTGGCGGATGTTTTCATAAAAAATTTTTGATAAGGCATGGCGGTTTTTTGTTCGATTTTTTTGGGGTCTGTTTCTTGAGTCCAATCGAAAATCAACGCTTTTACGATATCATGATATTGATCCAGATTGGAAAAATTGATTTTTTCCGCTTTGCGCAAGTGTGCATTTAATGTAAGTTTTTTTTCAGCCAGTACATTGAAATCCGCCAAAGATCCTGAACCGCGTAAAATAACAGAAGGCAAGGGCTGGTTTTGTTCTGAAAGCTTTTGAGCGGATGTCATCAAATCAGGGGAACCGATCGTTAGCAAAGGAGCTTTATCATCTTTTTCAAAGTATCTAAGTTTGGTTATTTTTGATTTTATATCTCTGATTTGTGCAGGGTGAAAAATATAAAAGCAAACTCCTGTAATCAGCCCTAAAGATAAAGCTATTTTAAAAAAATTGCTTAAACATCCTTTTCGAGGAATACGATACTTTTCCGGATCGAAGGCGGTATTTGTATCCGGATTTTCGTTGTCGGTATCCAAATCCTGTTCTGAAAAATCAAAGTGTTCATCGTGATCGAACGTATCTTCAAAGCTGTTTTGTCGTGTCATTTTTTCCCTTTTTTCCAAGAATTGAAAAATAGTATCTCTTTTTATTTAAAAATCAAAATAAAATCCCTTCTTGTTGTCATTGAAAGAGTTTGATATTCTTTCCAAAAATTACATGAAAGGAATTATTTTATGATTTTGGTTTTTGGCTCTTTAAATGCGGATTTTTTTCTGCCAATTCAATCATTTCCGAAACCCGGAGAAACGGTTTTAACGCCGAAGGCGCTTATTAAGGCAGGGGGTAAAGGGGCGAATCAGGCGGCAGCGGCGGCAAAAGCCGGCGGATTGGTTAAAATGATCGGTGCCGTCGGAGCCGATGAAGTCGCAAAAGTTCCTATTACGGCTTTGAGGTCTTTGGGAATAGATTGCACAGGTATACAAATTTCTGAACTGCCAACGGGAATGGCAATGATTATGGTCAACAATCAAGGCGAAAACTCGATTGTTGTCGCCAGCGGGGCAAATACGACAGTGTCTGCCAATGCCGTGATTGAAACCGTTTTAGATCCGGACACCATTCTGGTCATGCAAATGGAACTGTCCGCCGATGAAAATTTCAAATTGCTTCGTCGTGCAAAAGAAAAAGGAATGAAGACAATATTAAATTTGGCACCGGCTCATCCGGTTTGTGAAGAAGATTTGAAGTTGATCGATTACCTGATCTTAAATGAAATCGAAGCGGATACCTTGTGTCGTTCTTTATTTGACAGGACATTTGAAAACGTTGAAGAAAAAGCTTCCGCCATTGCAGAAAAAAGTAAGGGAGTCTGTTTGATTACACAAGGGGCAAAAGGTGTGTGTGTCGCGCAAAACGCAAAAACTTTGAAATTTTCCGCTTTGTCGATTTCAGCTGTTGATACGACAGGGGCTGGCGATGCTTTTGTCGGCATTTTCGCCGCTATGCTTGATAACGAACTGGACATTGTTCAAGCGGTTAAATATGCTGTTGCCGGAGCGGGATTGGCCTGCTTGAAAATCGGTGCGCAAGAAGCTTTGCCAACGCTGAAAGAAATTGAACCTTATGTCGAAGAAATTAAGTGTTTTTAGGTTTTTTTATGGTATTACATGAAAAACAGTTATAAACTGAAAAAAAATATTTAATAACAGAGGTTTTTTTATGCTTATTGCACAGTTAAATCCCATTGCAGGCGATCTGGATGGCAATCTGAAGCTAATTCATTGGGCGGCTGAACAATGCCCTCATTGCCAAGGTGAAACATTGATTTTACCGGCATATGCTTTGACGGGCTGGCCGTTGGGGGATCTGGCTTTTTCAAAGTCGTTTATGGCGCAAGTCCATAAAAAATTGTCGGAAGTCTATCATAACAACCGCGAAATATTGACAGCTATACCCGATGGTGCCGGTGGAGCAACGCCTGTTTTGTTGAATGAAAAAGGTGTTCATTACGGTAACCGCTTTACAATCGACGGTCGAACCGTTGCCGTTTCAGTCGGCTTCGAACCTGTGAATTGTGAAGGATCCGATAAACTAATCGTCTTGGATGCCAGAGCTTTCCGTAGCGGTTCCGTAACAGAAATACTGGAACACTCCAGAACGTTTGCGACTCGTATCCGTTTGCCGCTGATTTATACCAACCTTGTCGGGGCTAACGACAGCGCAGTCTATCCGGGAGGATCCTTCATGTTGGATCTGGATGGAGGTTTCATTGAATGTTTGCCTCTGTGGGAAACCGGTGTCGCAAGTGTAGACCAAGTTTCATGGCCGTGGACGTCGGAACCGGAAAATACATGGCGCGCTTTGACTATGGGAGTCGGGGATTTCGTCCGTAAAAACGGGTTTAAAGGGGTTATCCTCGGTTTGTCCGGCGGTTTTGACAGCGCTTTGTGCGCGGCAATAGCCGTTGATGCATTGGGGGCGGATAAAGTCCGTGGCGTTATGATGCCGTCCGAATACACTTCCAAAGACAGCTTGGATGATGCTCAAGCCGTCGCGGAAATGTTGGGTATCCGTTACGATATTTTGCCAATCGTGCAACCTTTCGCCTGTTTCAATGATTTGTTAGCTCCCGTTTTTAAAGGACGTAATCCCGATGTAACAGAAGAAAACCTTCAGGCGCGTTTGCGTGGCGTTCTTCTGATGGCTTTATCCAATAAGTTCGGAGATTTGTTGCTTTCAACAGGAAATAAGTCTGAAACAGCAGTCGGTTATTCGACATTATATGGTGATACTTGCGGCGGTTTTTCTCCCATTAACGATTTGTACAAAACCGACGCTTATGCTTTGGCGCGTTGGCGTAATGCCAATCATCCGCTTTGGATAAAAAACGATATTAAACAAATTATGCCGGAGCGTTTGATAACAAAAGCGCCTTCCGCTGAATTGCGCCCCGGTCAAAAAGATCAGGATTCGCTTCCCGCTTATGAAGTGTTGGATGCTATTTTAAAATTATTAATCGAAAATGATGCCGGTGTGGAAGAAGTCATTGCCGAAGGGTATGATCCGGCTGATGTCCATAAAGTGTATGCTTTGTTGCATCGTGCTGAATTTAAGCGCGTCCAAGAGGCGCCGGGAATTAAACTGTCCCGCCGTTCTTTTAATGGCGACTGGCATTACCCAATTACCAAAAAGGTTTAAAAACGTGATTATTGTTCGTTTTGCTCCCAGCCCGACGGGATATATGCATATCGGGAATTTGCGTACCGCATTATTAAATTATCTTTTCGCCTTGAGTCAAAAAAAGTCCTCAGGCGAAGATTTTTCATTCGTCCTGCGTATGGATGATACGGATACAGAACGTTCAAAGCCTGAATATGAACAAGCCGTGTATGAAGATATGCGTTGGCTTGGAATTGATTGGGATCGATTGGAACACCAATCAAAACGTTTGGATCGTTATCATCAAGTCTTGGAAGATTTTAAGCAACGCGGATTGGTTTATGCCTGTTATGAAACGGCTGAAGAATTGGAATATAAACGCCGGCGTCAACGGGCAAGGGGATTGCCTCCGGTTTACGACCGCGCCGGATTGAAATTGTCCGAAGAGGAAAAAGAAAAATTAGAAAGGGAAGGTCGTAAACCCCATTACAGGTTTATGTTGGCACATAAAGAAACGTGTTGGGATGATCTTGTCCGCGGTCATTGCAGTTATAACGGTGCTCATTTGAGCGATCCTATCATTATGCGCGAAGATGGAACTTTTCCTTATATGTTGCCCTCTGTTATAGACGATGTCGATTTCGGCATTACCCATATCATTCGGGGGGAAGACCATGTAACAAATACAGCTGTTCAAATTCAGATGTTTGAAGCGCTTGGAGCAAAAGTCCCTGTTTTCGGTCATCCGCCTTTGTTGACAGGACGGGAAGGAAAGTTGTCAAAACGTCTTGGATCCATAAGCTCCAGAGAGTTGCGGGAACAAGGGATCGAGCCTATGACAATAGCCAGTTTGCTGGCTCGTTTGGGAACGTCCGATCCTGTTGTCGTCTGTCATGACTGGCAGGAATTGGCAGGACATTTCGATCTGACCCGTTTTGGCAGAGCTCAGCCTCATTTTGATACAGAAGATTTGTTCAAGCTGAATCCGCGTGTTGTCCGTTCCATGCCTTTGGATCAAGTGAATGTTCATCTCAAACAATGCGGAGAAACTGAAATATCCGAAAGTTTTTGGCAGGCAATCAGCCCGAATATTGATAAAATAGGCGATATTGCCGAATGGAAACAAATTTGTTTTTCAGACATTACATTTAATTTGACGCAAGAAGAACGCTCTTTTTGCCGGCAAATTATTGAATTCCTGCCTTCCGGCGATTTCGATGACACGACATTCGGTTCTTGGATGGCAATTGTAAAAGAAAAAACAGGAAAAAAAGGAAAAGATTTATTCCATCCGATCCGCTTGGCTTTGACAGGTAAAGAACAAGGACCTGAATTAAAAATGTTGTTGCCTGTTTTGGGGCGTGAAAAAACAATCCGGCGTTTGCAAGGGTAAAAAAATGAATTTAAGTGTATTTAATACTTTAACACGCAAAAAAGAACTTTTCGTCCCGTTGGATGAAAATCATATCCGTATGTATGTTTGCGGTCCGACCGTTTATGATCGTGCTCATATCGGAAATGCCCGTCCGATCATTGTTTTTGATACGTTATATCGTTTGCTGAAGCATCTCTATCCAAAAGTAACTTATGTCAGAAACATTACCGATGTGGATGATAAAATTATAAAAAAATCTCAGGAAAGCGGAGAACCGATAGATGTTATCACACAAAAAACAACGCATTTTTTCCATGAAGACATTGCCGAATTAAACGCTTTGCCGCCGGATATAGAACCATGCGCGACACAACATATCTCGGAAATGATTGATTTAGTTCAACGCTTGATAGATAACGGCTACGCTTATGAAGCTCAAGGGCACGTCTTGTTCAGTGTTTCAAAAATGAAAAATTACGGTATGCTGTCCGGCAGGTCGATGGATGAAATGATCGCAGGAGCCAGAATCGAAGTCGCTCCTTACAAGAAAGAGCCGGGGGATTTCATATTATGGAAACCTTCCGATGACACTCAACCAGGGTGGGATAGTCCATGGGGATTCGGTCGGCCCGGTTGGCATTTGGAATGTTCGGCAATGAGCAGTAAATATCTTGGCGAAACGTTCGATATCCATGGCGGTGGACAAGATTTGATCTTTCCTCATCATGAAAATGAAATAGCTCAATCCTGTTGTGCTTTCGGACATGACTTTTATGCAAAATATTGGTTACATAACGGACATCTGATGGTAAACGGTGAAAAAATGTCAAAGTCTTTGGGAAATTTTTTCACTATTCGTGAAATTCTGGATCAAGTCCCCGGAGAAGCTGTTCGTCTGTATACTTTGGGAACGCATTATCATCAACCGTTAAATTGGCAAGAAGACGGCTTAAAACAGGCAAAACAGACAATGGATCGGTTTTATACTGCTTTGCGCACAACTCCTGATGTCGATTTGCAAGGAATCACGCCGGATGTTGAAGTCTTGGACGCTTTGAAAGACGACTTGAACACACCAAAGGCGATAGCAAAATTGCATATGATGGTAACCGCTTTGAACAAAGCGGATACGGAAGAGGAAAAAAAGGCAATTAAAAAAGAGTTGCTTGTTTCCGCTCATTTGTTGGGGTTGCTGTTTCAAGATCCTGAACATTGGTTTCGGTTCGCTTCCGGATCAAAACAAGGAATAAGCGAATCGGAAATAGAACTTCTAATAAAGAAACGTTCCGAAGCGCGAAAAATAAAAGATTTTAAAACTGCCGATGCTGTACGGAAGCAATTGGCAGACCAAGGAATCGTGATCGAAGACACGAATACTGGCACGCAATGGAAAAGAATGTAAAGGTAATGATCTCTTGAATAAAGTGTAACATCTTGAAAAGTAATGATTTTTTGTGTTTTTTCAGGAAAAAATATAAATGACATATATTTGTAACTATTCCTTTTTCATAAAAAGGAGTAATCTATTAAATAAAGGTGGAATTTTATCGGCGAGGGGTGCAATGAAAAGAACTCAAAACAAAACAATATGTTGTTTGACAACAGCGTTTTTACTGACGGGGATGTTGGTTGGTTCTGGTGTTCGAGCGCAAACATTGCCGACAGACCCGTGGGCTACTGCGCCTACAGTAAATAATGTCCAAACAAGTGCGACAAATACCAATGTTATGCAAGTCCAACAAGTCGGACCTGTTGTTTATGGATCTCAACCTTATCAGCCTACATACGAAGGCGGAAGTAGTAATATCTGGAATACTAAAATGCCAGAATTTACCGGAGAAATGACAACTTGGGGAAAAGACTACGGTCAACGGGCTACCGCTCCCGAAGTCAATATGCATAATATCTTAGCCATTACCCAACATCTTCGTAATATGGGCTACCAAATCCCGACAACTTTTGAAGACAGAGTGAAAGCTGCTCCGGGAGCTGTCCGTGATCGGATTTTTAAAGCTATGCAAGACTTGGAACGCCAAAACGATCCTTTCTCCAAAGGGGCTAAATTGGTGCTTGACCAGTTCGAAACAGAAACTGGGTTATCCTATGATAATTTGATTGGAAATTCCTTGAATTTAATTTCTTCCAAGTAAAATCTTTTAAACACCGCCTTAAAAAGGCGGTGTTTTTATATAAAAGAAGTTCCAAACTGGTTCATAGTTCAGAGCAGTTTGAATCCATGTAAAAAAATTCTTTGATGAAATCATTGCCGTCTTGAGTAAAGTGATTAAAGCTTTATGACTAAATTCTTTGATAGAATAAAATTTGTCGGAGCGGAAAACATTAAAATTCAAGGTGATGGTGTTTTTATTTATTAATAGACTTGAATTACAACCAGAATTAAAAAAAATGTATAACTTGAACAGTCAATGAGAAGTTAAAAGTAAAACATAGGATTTTGAGTAAATTGGATAAAAAAATGTGATTTATCGATGAGGTACCGCTTTTTCTGCAAAAATATGTTTTATGTGATGTTCAATAAGTTATTTTAAAGATGTATTTCGCTAAAGATAAGTATACAAATCTGTTGGTTTCCCAAGATTTAAGATAATTGAAATATAAATGAAACGAGTAAATCAATCTTGGATGAGGAGTTTTCAAAAGACATCAAATCCTCCTCATTTATAAAGAAATCGGCAGGAGCGCTTTGTTATCGAAAGAAAAACGTTCTCCCCTTAAGTTGATTTCTTTTGAATTGATTGCTGTTTTTACAGGAAAACATCGGATCATTTAGTGGCAGTTAAAGTGTATATTCCTTTGAATTTGTTTTAAATCGAAAAAAGCAGATAATGTTTTAATTATGCTTTTTTTCAAGAAGAGTTTTTGAAAAACAGGAGATGTTCTTTTGAAAAAGAAAAATTTACATAAAAGAATTTATGACAGTTGGTTTGAATTGTAACAATCTTTTTAAGAATGATTTTCAGAACAGGATACAAGTTATCTTTTTGTGACAATCTTCACTGTCGGAATGGAAGCTTTTCAACTCGAGGGCGACATAAGTAAATCCGGTTTACAACTCTGATCGAGTGATAATCTGTTTTTGATAAAAATCTCCGGTTATATCCATACTGCCGGAACGGAAACCTTCCAAATCGAGGACGACATAAGAAAATCCGATTTCTTTTAAAGCTTGTGTTATCTTTTGTGCATATTGAAGGACTGAAGCAAAGTTTTCACGATCAATTTCAATGCGGGCTATATTATTGTGAACGCGCAATCTGATATTGCATGTTTGCGGAAAAAGTTTATACAAAAAGTTTTCAGCGGATTTTATCCGCTGGAGCATTTGCATATTCAGTTCGGTATTGTATTCAAAGCGTGTCGCACAACAAGGCACAGAGGGTTTCAAAGCATTTTTTAATCCCATTTGAACGGCTGTTTCCCGTATCATCTTTTTTGAAATCCCCAAAACAGCTAAAGGTGATAATATATGAAGTTCTTGTAAAGCTTTCAGACCGGGGCGAAACGTCTTCATATCGTCGGCATTCGTTCCGTCAATAACTGTATGAATACCCTTTTCTTGTGCCGACTTAGAGATGCAGATGAACATGTCTTTTTTACAAAAGTAGCAACGTTGAAGAGTATTGTTTTTTATTTCTGGAACGGAAAGGGGATTAGTGTGCAGTAATATGGGGATTGTATTATAACCACGGCAAATAGAATTAATTGTTTCAATTTCTTTTTCATTTTGAAAAACGGATTGAATGTAAAAAACCATAAAATTAAAAGGTTGTTCTTTTTTTAATTCACTTAATACGGCAAGCAATAAAGTACTGTCGACACCGCCGGAAAAAGCAAGCGCAATCCCTTTTGGGCATAACGGACGAAGAAAATCTTTTAAAAGTGAAATTGTCTTATTCATCTTGTTCTTTTGCTTGTAAGGCGGCTTTTTGATAAAGCTCTCTGAAAGAACAGCCTGTTTTTTCGGCGGCAGCTTTGACACTGTCGTATTCAGGGTAATAACGCACAATATCATTTAAAAAACATTTTTTAACAGCAATAGAGCAACCGTTTACCTGTATGTGTTGCATTGTTCGTTGCATACATGTTCTTTCGACGACATATTTGCGTAATCCGATTGTCGAAGTGCAACGGAAAATAACATCTTCCATTATTGATAAATTTTCTTTGTCGGTAATTACTTTCAGGATATAAGCGGGACGGTTTTTTTTCATGATACACGGAATAAAATGGACGTCTTTTGCTCCGGCTATCAGTAATTTTTCCATACAAAATCCTAATTCTTCACCGCTTGCGTCATCAATATTGCATTCGATGACGTAAATATGATTGTTTATAGAACCTATATCGTCGTCTTTTATAATCATAGCCCTGAGCATATTGGCTTGTCCGATCTCTCTTTTTCCCAACCCGACCCCTGTTTTTATAATTTTAAATTGTTCTGGTAATGTTGCGCGAGTTCGTAAAACAGCGGCGATACCAATTCCCGTCGGTGTTACCAGCTCGGTATGAATATTGCTGTGGCGTAAAGCTATACCGCTTTCTTGGGCAATATTGAGCACGGCAGGAACTGGAACAGGTAAAGCTCCATGTTGACATTGAATGAAGCCCGAACCTTCAGTCAAGCCTGTGACAATACAATCATCGATCTGTAAATCGTCAATTAAAACCGCGACAGAAACGATATCGACAATTGAATCAATGGCTCCGACTTCATGGAAATGAACCTGATCGATTGAATAACCGTGCGCTTTGCTTTCGGCACGGGCGATGACTAAAAAGATTTCTTTAGCAATTTTTTTTGCTTTTCCGCTCATTTCCGTTTGGTCGATCAACGTATTTATATCTGATAAACAGCGATGTTTATGATCATTATGGTGATGATCCGGAGAAAAGGAAGGCAGAACGACATTAAAATCGCATCCGCGTATGCCATAAGAATTTTTATAAGAAATTTGGTAATTGAATTCTTTTTCCGGTAAACTGTTTAAGGCAATGTCTAATTTCTTTTTATCCGCCCCCAAATCCAGCAAAGCGGCGACAGTCATATCTCCGCTGATACCGCATGAACCTTCCAAGTAAAGAATGTTATTCATAAATCCTTCCTTTTCATCTGTTTTATCATCTTACAAGCCGTTACAGCGGCTCCGAAACCGTTGTCTATGTTAACGACGCAAACGCCTTCGGCACAGGAGTTTAACATGGTCAGTAAAGCGGATACCCCTTGAAATGAAGTACCATATCCGACAGAAGTGGGGACTGCGATGACGGGTTGATCAACTAATCCGGCGATGACACCGGGTAAGGCTCCATCCATACCGGCAACTGCAATAATGATATCCGCTTTGCGAATGAGCTCCAGTTTTGAAAGCAAGCGGTGAATCCCTGCTATGCCGATATCAAAGTATTTTTCTACGGTTGCTCCTAGAAAGACAGCCGTATCGACAGCTTCTTGTGCGATCGGCAAATCCGATGTTCCGGCTGTGCAAACGGCAATTCTTCCGTCAAGTCGTTGGGGGGCTTTTTCTTTTAAACAAATGATTCCGGAAACCGGATTATATTGCACTTGAGGTATTTCATGATGAACAAATTCAAATTGCTCGATGCTACATTTTGTTCCTAAAACAGATTTATTTTGTTTTTTAAACGTTTGAAAAATATCTAAAATCTGTTTTTTTGTCTTTCCTGTGCAAAAGACAGTTTCATTGATACCCGTCCTTGATTCACGATTGATGTCAAGCTTTGCAAACCCTAAATCCGTAAAATTTTCAGAATTCATATCCTGTTCCTTTGAACTTTTTTTCAGGATATCAATTAAGCTTGACTTTAAGTCAATATTTTTTTTAACCGGAAGCGATAAAAAAGTTTATACAAGAAAAAACCAAACGTTGAACGCAATCGACATGATGATTAAACCTCCATAAGGAAGAAGAAGGTAAGCCGCTATCAAGTTGACTTTTTTAAACGAGGCAAATGTGAATGTCAGTAAAATAGAGGCAGTTATCAATTCAAATAAAGCTGTACCGAAAAAATGAAATTCAAAAAACAGAGGCAACCATAAAATGACCAGACAAAATTGAGCCCAGAAAAACATAAGGCTTATATCATAAAACAGCTTTCTGGAATGTTTGAAAATAATCCCGATACAAACACCTTGCAACAAATAAGCCAAAATACAAATCGTATAAAAAAGACCGCTTGGAAAAGGAAATGGCAATTTCATCGTACTGTATTGAATGTTTTCCCAGTTTTGCTCGGTTAAAAAGGCGAAAAAATAGCCGATAATAGTAAACATAAGCGCAAAAACAACTATTTTTAGGTTTGATTTTGAAATTGATTTTGATTCGGATACGGTCATTTTAAGTTCTCCAGCTAATACAATTGATAATGGAATCATACAAAGCTTAAATAAAAATAAAAATATAGGTGAAGGGCTATATTGCTATGTTGAACAGATTTTTATCGCAAAACAAGTTCTTTTAGAGTATATTAATAATCTCGTGGTTTACAGGAGCTTTCGAAATGCTTTTTTTGAAAATTTTCCTTTTTTTCTTTTCTTTAAATATCTTTATTTCTCCGGTTTTCGCTGAAAGCATCTCGGAAGCGGCAAGCAGAATTTCCAAAGCCCGTGATGAAAAAGCCGAATTAGAAAAAATGAATGTTCAAACAGGACAGAAAATTCAAGATATCGGTAATCTGACAATTGAAGACTTTCTAGAGCTTGAAGCTGTTCCTGACGGAATGGATGCCGTTTCTGCTCAAACATTATACAACTCAAATGATATGTTTGACTTTATGACGACACAGCAAGCTTTACAAACAATCGCTTTAATGCGTAAACGGGGAATTGGTTTGCCCGAAGATCTGGAAGAAAAAATAAAACAAAATCCGGAAATGGCTTCTCAGTTGATGAATGAAGCGTTTGAAAATATTGCTCCGGCTCAGGTCGAAACTAAAGAGGATATTGCAGAACAGCGTCGCGCTGCTATTAAAGAAGCTGAAACAACTTTAGGAATCAGTTTTAAAGAAATTCTTGAAAATCAAAGACAAATGATGCGTTCTTCACCTAAAAAAAGCGGATGGGAAAAAAAAGAGTAAATGAATACTCCTTTCGATGAACAGAAGAATTTGTCGCCTGTTTTTATTCTTGTTCGTCCTCAATTGGCGGAAAATGTCGGAACAGCCGCTCGGGCGATGATGAATTGTTGTATCGATGAAATGAGATTGGTCGATCCGGACGAAGATCATTTGTCAGATCGTGCCATTGCAGCTTCATCAGGGGCGGAAACGGTTCTGCATCATGCCAAGGTGTTTAAAACACTTGATGACGCTATTGCCGATTTACAAAAAGTTTATGCCACTACAGGGCGTCAACGCGATATGATCAAGCCGGTTTTTACGGGGCAGGGAATGGCAAAGGATATCCGCTCATGTTTAGAGCAAAATATGAAATGCGGCGTTTTGTTCGGTCCTGAAAGAACCGGTTTGGAAAATGCAGATCTGTTGAATGCCGATGCCATTGTAAACATTCCTTTAAATCCTCGACATTGCTCTTTGAATCTGGCTCAGGCGGTTTTGTTGATCGGCTATGAAATCTTCAGATTGTCCGATGATACGCCTGACCGCTTTTTATCAATGCCGAAAACGGAACCTGCAAACAAAGCGGAGACAGAGCACTTATTTTATCATTTGGAAAACGAATTGGATGCAGGAGGATATTTTTCATCTGCTGAAAAGCGTCCTCGCATGATACGCAATTTACGCAATATTTTTATGCGCGCGAATTTGACTTCCCAAGATATTCGCACATTGCATGGCGTTATTACGAATTTATCAGGAAAAAATTGACAGTTTTACTCGTTTTCTTTTTTTTCAGACGCGCATACCAGCGTTCCGTCTTCTAAAGAAACCATTTCTTCACCGTAAGGACAATTAAAGCATCCGCCTTGGTCGTTCTTATACGGAGCGTTCTTAGGACAGGCACGGCAAGTCCACAGACCAGTTTCGTTTTTTTCGACATAAGGGCATAAAAAATCGTTTTGTTGTCTCAGACGCCGACAAATTTCGATTTGTTTTTTTGCCGTTTTGTCGTCCGGATAGGAGTTTGGACAAACATTTTTCAACTTTTCTTTATTGCGAAAAGTTTCTCGATTTTCTGATTTTTTTTGTTCAAGATATGTCTTGTATACACCGCTTAGACGTGATGCCATACGTTGTAAATCATTGATGTTGACATCTTCCCCGTTTGTTTTTCTGGCTTTTCCTGATATGACTGGGTTATTGCTTAAACACATAGGATAACCATCGCGCTTTACCAACAATGTGCCTTCAGGACATTTGAAACAAAGAGCTTTTTTTTTCGTTTCGTCAACCATATAAGATGTATCTTCGGGGCAGGAGGCGCAAACCCCTGCCTTTTCCGGATAATCATATTTAACCCCTTTTGAGCATTTGTGCCAACTGCGTTGCAAGAATTTATGTATGACCGGAGCAGATGCTTTTGGAATGTAACTATATTGATAAACTGTTGTAAGATTTTCGGCTAATACATTGGAAGATAATAATAAAAAAGAAAGCAATATTCTTATCATGGCGTTTCCCCGCTTGTTTCGTCTTGCCACTTTAAATTCATATTGCAAATTTCCGTTATTTCGGCATTCAAGCAAGAATCTTTGTACCGGCTGATCTTGATAACGTTCCCGTTTCTTAAAGCCTTATGGAATAATCGCCAGTTTTCTTTTGTGGTATACAAGTTTATACCGCAAGCTTCTATTGTTCTGTCTCCAATGCCGATTTTTTCAATATAACCGTCGTGCGCATCAAAAGCATAATAAAAATCAGGGTTGAATATCTTGACAACATAAGTGGATATTTTAGGGGTCGAACGTCCCGTACCAAATAAGAATTTGTTTTTCAAACAATCCTGAGGCACAACTTGATCCCGAATTATTTTTTTGCCGACCGTTTGTGTCGATTTTTGATTGAGATCGTCCCAATCGGAAAGAGCCTCTTTCAAATCGGCGCGAATGAGAATTTCTTTCGCCTTTTTTTTGTTTTTTTTGACGCCATGCCCGTAAAAAAGCATCAAAGCTCGTACAAAAGAATTATCACATAACTTCAACCAATACTTTGTATCTTTGATGTTTCTTTCCATGCCGATGCCGAAATAGGAAATTTCGCTCAAAGCGCAACGCGCCTCTTTACTGGGGTTTTTACGGGAATGAGCCGCTTTTTTTAACCACATGATCCCTTTTCGATAATCAATAGGGACGCCTTTGCCTTGCATATACAGCTTTCCCAACCAAAATTGAGCCGTCGTGTCGTTCCCGACAGCTGCTTTTTTATAATATGAAAAAGCTCTTTCATAGTCTTCCATTCGATAATATATACGCCCCAACTCTTTGTGACAAAAATAATTTTTTTCCTCGTCTGCGCATTTTTGATACCACTCGATACCTTTTTGGCTATTTTGCAATACGCCGTAACGTCCCGTGTAGTAACTGAACCCCAATAAAGAACAAGCGCGCAAATATTTGGCGTGACATAAACGAATCAATTCGGGTAATGCCTCTTGATGTTTTTGACTGTAAAGAAGATTTTCCGCTTTTTTAAAATCGGTTTCTGCTTTTTCTTTTGCCTTTTCAATCTCTTGCGGATCTGCCGATACCGCGCAAAAAGCCTCATTCGTTCCTGTCAAGTATGAAAAAAACAAAAAAAACAAACAAAAATACTTCATCTTTTAAACTCGCTGTTTTTTTATAATATATACAAATCTTGTCATTTGACCTAATATAAAAACTGGTCTTGTATAACAAAGGGGCTAAAAATGAAAAAAATATGGGTGATTTCTTTAAGTATTCTTATGTTATCCGCATGCGCATCAACACAAAATCAAAATGAAGATGTTGATAGCGCTGTTTGTCCCGTTCCGGTGGAACGCAAAGCCGTTTTCGATCAAAAACAATATGATCCGTATGATGGGAAAGGGCAGGCAAGAATAAACGGGCGTTTATGTATAACAGGAATGGACGGACGGAAAAAATGTCCGGCGGAACAAATCGTTGTTGTCAATCCGGTAACCGATTATTCAACGGAATGGTACCAAAGAAGCTGGGTGAATAACGAATTTTTAGCGCAACCCGATGAACGGGCGGAAAAGTATACACGGATCGTGAAAACGGATAAAAACGGTTGGTTTACGATTACTGGACTGCCGGCGGGTGAATATTATGTCGGTGTTGTTGTTTGCCCGTGTGTCGGGTTTGATGAAAAGGAAAGAAGCAATTATCGCTTTCAACGTTACGGTACGAAAGTCAGCGTGAAAAAGTCTGTTAAGGCGAATTTAGAAAAGGTTTTTGAGTAATATAGATCGATTTTTTAACAACCGTTAAAACAGGTTAAATCTTTTGAAACGGCTCCTTTGATGCAGGACGGAAAATAAAACTTCTGAAAATCAAAGGAGCTGTTTAGTTTCAAACGGGGCAAATAATTTACGGGCGTATGGATGGTTCGAAAAGTTTTTATAGTATTCCTGCTGGTTTTGATGTCAGCCTGTTCAAAACAGGAAGATGACGTCCGGTCTTTTAATGATAGTGCACGAGTGAAACGTGTTGTTAAATTCGATTTGAAACAATATCGCCCTTACATGAAAAAAGGAAAGGCGAAAATAACAGGAAGATTTTGCATTCCTTTGAAAAACGGAAGGACGGAATGTCTTTCGGGACAAGCAGTTCTGTTAAATCCGGTAACAGATTATTCGACGGAATGGTTTGAACGGTACTGGAAAAACGGAGAATTGTTGGAAAGCCCTCATGATGAGGCGGCTAGAAGAAGCAAGCTGGTTCAAACAAACAAAAAAGGGGATTTTTCATTTTCTTCTTTGCCGGTCGGGGAATATTATGTTGGAGCGGTTGCTTGCCCTTATGCCGGTTCTCAAGATCAGTTTTTTAATTATCAACGATGGGCGGCGAAGGTAAAAATAACGGAAAAAGAAAAAACGGTTAAGGTCGTTTTGGAAAAGGTATTTGAACATGATTATTGATAAAATAGAGTTTTTAAATTTATACAAAGGGTTGAACGTAAATCTTAAGAAAGCGTTTGAATTTATGCAGGAAACCGATTTTTCAAAATTCGATTCTGAGCGTTATGAAATACAAGGGTCTGACATATATTGCGTTGTGCAAAATTATTTAGTGAAATCCGTTGAAACAACAGCGTTGGAAGCTCATCGGATTTATACGGATATTCAATATATCTATTCGGGACGTGAATTGATCGGTTATGCGCCTTTAGAGGGGCTGAAAGAAAAAGTTCCCTATAATCCGCAAAGGGATATTGCTAAATATGAAGGTAAAGCCGATTTTACAGAATTGAAAGCGGGTATGTTTGCAGTGTATTTTCCTCATGAAGCGCATCAACCTTGTATCGGTATGCAACAGGGAGATCGGGTAAAAAAGATCCTGATTAAAGTAAAATGTTAAGTGATCACTATTTATTATTGATTTCAATATGTTTTTTTATCATTGTTCTTGCTTATTCAATCTTCTTGTTAAAAAAGAATTCTTCGCTTTTACAAGAAAAGGAGGCTCTTGCAAAAATGTCCGGACAGGCTGTCTTCTTACAAGGGCAGTCGGAAGAATTAAAAAAAGAAAATCTGCGTTTGAATTCTGAAAATTTGCGTTTAACAGCCCAGATAGCTTCTTTGGAAACACAGCTGCAAGATGAAAAAAAACATCTGAACGATAAAATAGAAACTCTGAAAAATGTTCGGGAAGAATTGTCTTTTCAGTTTAAAGCTGTTTCAGGGGATTTGTTAAAAGAACAAAGCAATGATTTTAAAAAAAATCAGCAGGAATCCTTAGGACAAATTTTAACCCCTCTGAAAGACCAGTTGGATTCTTTTAAAAAGCGTATGGAGGAAATTAATCAAATTAACGCAACGGATAAGGGAAAGGTTGAAGAACAGTTGGCAAACTTGTTGAAAATGAACCAAACTTTGTCCGAAGACGCCCAAAATTTAACAAATGCCTTGAAAGGAAATACAAAACATCAAGGAGATTGGGGAGAAACGCAATTGGAACGTGTGTTCGAAGTCGCAGGGTTTGAAAAAGGGATCAATTATACAACCCAAACAAACTTTAAAGATGAAGAGGGGAATAACAAACGTCCCGATTTTATTATCAAACTGCCTGATAACAGGAGATTGATCGTTGATTGTAAAGTTTCCTTGAATGCTTATATGCGCTATGTGAAATCGGAAACTCCGGAAGACAAGAAAAAGTACCTTGCGGAACATACACAAGCTCTGCGCAACCATATAAAAGGTTTGTCTTCTAAAAACTATCAAGCGGAAATTAAAGAACAGGGCTTGGATTATGTCTTTATGTTCATTCCGATCGAACATGCTTATATCGAAGCCTTGAGCGCTGATCCTGAAATTTATGAAACGGCTTATCATAACAATATAGCCATAACGACGGCGTCGTCTTTATTGCCTGTTTTACGCACGATTGAAAATATGTGGAGAATAGAAAAACAAAATAAAAACGTTCAAAAAATAGCGGATCTTGGAGGAAAGCTGTATGACAAGCTGGTCGGCTTTATCGAAGATATGCAATCTGTTGACAAAGCTTTGGACAATGCGAAAAGCAGTTATGGAAAAGCTTTTAAAAAGCTTTCTGAAGGCAGAGGAAATGCCATCAGTCTGGCTGAAAAATTAAAAATGCATGGAGCGAAAGTGTCAAAAGAACTTCCTGTCGGTTCAGAAGAAAACGACTTGTTGCAAATCGAAGGTTAACCTCTTTTTTTGTTGGAAAATATACATCCGCAATAATCCTGAGCGTACATTCGGGTTTCTTTGATGAGCTCGTGTCGTCTTTGTTCCAAGCCTCCTTTGCGCCAGTTCGTAAAATCATAGGCAACGCCGCTGTCAAAAGAAGATTTCTGCGCAGCGGCATTGACTTGATCCATGTCTTTATATCGTGATATCCCCAATACGGACGAAACAATGTCAAATCCGTGTTCTTTTGCGTAATCCATCGCTTGTTTCAAGCGCAAATAAAAACAAACAAAACAACGTTTTCCGCGTTCCGGTTCATGTTCCAGCCCTTTTATTGCTTGAAACCAGATTTCCGGATCGTAGGGCAGTGAGATAAAAGGAATTTTCCTTTGGCGGCAAAATATTTCGTTTTCAAGGCGCCTTTTTTCATATTCTTCAAAAGGATGAATATTCGGGTTGTAAAACAGGACGGAAAAATTGACGTTTTCCTTAAAAAGCTTCTCGATCACTGCGCAGGAACAAGGTGCGCAACAGGAAAGTAAAAGCATTTTTGACATTTTATCGCGCTATCGTATTTGGAAGAACAATCGACCTTAAAAAAAAACGGCGCAGAATTGTTTTCCCGGCCGTTTTTTAAATGACATGGATTTATTTCTTTTCGGCGGCTTTCTTTGTTGTTGTTTTCTTTGTCGTTGTTTCGGCTTTTGCCGTTGTTTTTTTTGCTGCAGCTTTTTTAGCCGGTTTTTTTTCTTTAATTATTTCTTCTTCGGCTTTTTTTTCAGCGACTTTTCCTTTCTTTATTTCTTGAGCTTCGGTTTTCGGCTCGTCTTCACAACAACAGCACGGCTGTTCATCGCAAGTGCATTCTTGAGCTTCAGCCTCCAACCAACATTGAATTTCAGCACCTTCAGGGCATCCGTTGTTTAACCAAACGAAATATGCCGCTTCACGGATTTTATCTTCTTTTGACATTTTATAGAATTCTCCCAAAAACAAAAAATAATAAAGCCAGCTTGATTATCCCTTCAAGCTACTTTATTTTTATATTATTTTTCTGAAAAACTCAACGTTTTTTAAGCGAAAACATGAGGAAATTCGGTTATTTTTGGTAAAAAGAACTGTACAAAAAGCATAAAAATTTCTTTTATTTTTTTACTTTTTCCTTCCATGGGGCGAGAATTGAAAAAGAATTTGCCGTTTGTTCAAAGACGGGGAGCAGTTGTTGTAAAATAGAAGCTCTTTCCTTTGTTCTTTCAGGCGAAAAGTAACGTTCCCTTTTCTCCAGTCGGGGTAACACAAGCTCGGGATCCGCATTAATGTAACGAATATCAATGCGATATCCTGTTTGTTTTATTTTTTGATACAGTTCGATGTGATATGGTGTCGCGTTGGAGTGTTCGAATAAAATGGGCAATCTGTGTTTGACGGCTTGTTTCAAGAGCTGATAACCGACAAAACGGGCGGGTAATTCCCAACGTTCAAAAGATCTTTTGCGATCCTGCAGGTGTTCTGAAAGATAAGTCGGCAGGTCTTCCATAATGGCATCGAAAGAAATATACAACATTCCGGCATCTGCGGCTTTGAAAGCCCGACAAAGATATGTCTTGCCGCTGGCGGGTATGCCGCAGATATTAATTAAATAAGGGTTTGCGACAGGTTTAACTCCGCTTAAAGCGTGCCTTAAAGCTGATCTTATTTCCTGTTTGATGGATAATAAATCAACATCTGGCGGAAAGATCCGGCTTAAAGTTGTATACGGTTGTAATATTTTGTTGATGATCGACTGCATTGCGAAAATCTGAAAAAAATAAAGGGATAAGGTGAAAAGATGCTATCACAGCTTTGCATAAAAGCAATAAAAATTGATAGATTAAGTGCTTAAAAATGTAGAAAAAAAAGGATATCTTGTATATACTGACAAAAAATTTTTTAAGGAGAATTTCTGTATGGTTCAAGAAAGAAAGATAAAGCCTAAAAAAACCCCTGTTATCAGTGGTTCAGATGTTTCCGACGTCAGCAAACGCGGTTGGGTCATTAAAGAAAAAAAACATCATTTGATGGATTTCGCAGCAAGTTCTCCGATAACCATAGAACATGTCAGTCCGCAAATTAACGCAGGCAGATACGCCGTTAAACGCGAAGTCGGCGATACGATGGAAGTTTGGGCGAATATTTTCAAAGACGGGCACGACTTGTTAAAAGCGGTCATTTTATGCCGTCATGCCGATTCAGATGAATGGTGGGAAGCGCCGATGTGGGAAATCAACCACGGCTTGGCGTTATGGGGCGGCGACCTTTGGTTTGGCGATAATACGCGTTATGTTTATACCATAGAAGCTTGGGTCGATGAATTCGGAACATGGCGCGACGGTACAATGAAAAAACGCGATGCGGGACAAGGGGTCGCACTGGAGTTGGTCGAAGGAGCCGATATTGTTCGTAAGACGTTGGAACGTTTGAAAAAAACAACGGAAGTCCGTGATTTCCAAGCGCGTGAACATGATATAGATTTCTTTACAGAGATATTGTCACGCTTTGATAAAAGCAATGATGAATATGAATGCGCCAACCTGTTGATGAGTCGCGAAATGTTAGAGGCGATGGATCGTTGGCCGGACAGGGAAAAAGCGACACGTTACGATCGTGAATTGGAGGTTTATGTCGATAGACCGCGCGCCCGTTTCGGGGCTTGGTATGAAATGGATCTGCGTTCACAAGGGGCTTATCCCGGCGTACACGGCACTTTTAAAGACGGAGAAGCCCGCTTGCCGGAAATTAAAGAAATGGGGTTTGATGTCGTTTATCTGTTACCGATACATCCGATCGGGTATACCCATCGTAAAGGAAAAAACAACTCTTTGGTCTGTGAACCGGGGGATGTCGGTTCTCCTTATGCCATAGGTTCGCATGAAGGAGGGCACAAAGCCATTCATCCACAATTAGGCACTATGGACGATTTCCGCTCTTTTGTACGCAAAGCGCATGAATTGAATATGGAAGTCGCCTTGGATTTCGCCATTCAATGTTCTCCGGATCATCCTTGGATTAAAGAACATCCGGAATGGTTCATATTCCGTCCGGACGGCACGATAAAATATGCCGAAAATCCGCCTAAAAAATATCAGGATATCGTCAATGTCGATTTTTATTCGAACCAAAGTGATGCCTTGTGGATTGAACTTCGGGATACTTTTTTGTTTTGGGCGAACGAGGGAATCCGGATATTCAGAATTGATAATCCTCATACGAAATCTGTTCCGTTCTGGGAATGGGTGATCCGTGAAATTCAAAACATATATCCTGACACCATCTTTTTGGCGGAAGCCTTTACTCGTCCGCCTATGATGCAAATGTTGGCAAAAATCGGTTTTTCGCAATCTTACACATACTTTACATGGCGGGAAACGCGACATGAATTGGAAGAGTACTTTAATGAATTGACGCAATCGGAAATGAAAGAGTATTTTCGACCGAACCTGTTTCCGACAACGCCGGATATCATGCCTTTTTATTTGCACGACGCTCCTCGTTCCGCTTTTATCATCCGTTTCATTCTGGCGGCGACGCTATCCCCGTCCTACGGTATGCTGAACGGCTATGAATTATGCGAAAACGACGGTATTTACGGCAAAGAGGAATTTAACAATTCCGAAAAATATGAAATCAGAACGCGTGATTGGAACGCTTGGGGAAATATCAAAGACTTGATTGCAAAAATCAATTGGATCCGCGGAGAAAATTATGCTCTTCAATTATATGAAAATCTCCGTTTTTACGGTTCTGAAAACGATAAGATCATGTTCTACGGCAAGATGACACCCAATAGGGATAATATGATCTTTGTTGCAATCAGTCTGGATCCATATCACGGTCAGGCAGGCAGGGTTTGGTTCCCGACAGATGAAATGGGCATAGCCCCCGGAGGACGCTTCTGGGTCGAAGAATTGCTCAGTGGCAGGCAATTCGAAGTCAGAGGCGCGGAGTTCTGGGTAAATCTGTATCCTGCGGGCAATCAAGCGGAAATTTATCGAATTACACCGATTGACAAATCTTGGTGGTAAGGTAAACTTTTTATAAAGTGACGGCTGAATGACAGTTGTCACTTTTGATTTAGTCAGGTCATACTTTTTTAACAGTTAACAAGTCAGGTTTTTTTCATGCTTTCCAGTTTAAAAGATCAAGATTTTCTATCAATCGAAAAGGAAAATCTGAATGAAATATTCAAAGATTTGGTTTTTCAAGATTCTTTTTGTCGGAAACTGGAGGCTTTTTTGCCATCTAAACGCTGGTACAGCGCAAAAGACGACATAATAGCCGCAGTTTCTTTTCAGGCATTGATTTCTTTGGAAGATGTTATTTTGGCAGTCATTCTTGTCGCTTTGAAAAGCGGTGAGAAGCCGATGTTTTTAATTCCTTTGCGCATGCGCTTTGGTGAAGAAGCGGAAACCATTTCAGAAAATGCGATTATCACTGGTGTTATCAGCGAAAATAACAAGGGTGTTATTTATGACGCCTGTGGCGATAGTGATTTTGCGGCAACTTTATTGCCGCTTTTGGAAAAAGATTCGTCCGTGGAAATGAAAGACGGAATGACTTTGTCAGGTTCCTCCACTGTGAACGGGAAATCTTTGATCGCTCAAGTCGCCGGATTGCCTCAAAAAATGCTGGGGGTGGAACAAAGCAACACGTCGTTAATCGTCGGCGATAAAATTATGCTGAAAATGTACAGGCGTACCGCTTACGGTTCACATCCGGAAGTCGCAACGACCAGTTTCTTGACGGAAGAGGCAAAATTTAAAAATACGCCCGCTTATTTGGGAAAATTGGAATTGAAATGTGCCGACGGTAAAATAATGGCTTTGGGAATATTGCAGTCGTTCGTTCCCAATACCGGTGACGGTTGGTCTTATACAATGGACTTTTTGAAAGCGTATTTTTCGGAAGCTTCGGCAAAAGGAACGGCTTCGACTTACGAAGACTACTTGAATAAAGTGCGTTTGCTTGGACAACGGACAGCGGAAATGCATAAAGCTTTTGCATCTGGCAAAGATGATGTTTTCAAGCCTGCTGCGGTAACGCCGGACGATTTGATTTCTTGGCGCGATCAAGTGATTACACAAATGGATAAAACATTAAATGTTGCACGGGCAAATGTGGATCATTTGGAGGGCAGTGTTAAAGAACGTGTCGAACAACTGATTAATAACAGAGAAAAAATAGTCAACCGGATTAACGATTTGTTGCCTGTTGTCGCGGACGGGAACAAGACACGTTTCCATGGTGATTATCATTTGGGACAGGTGGTTTTGAACAAAGAGGGGGATTTTTATATTCTCGACTTTGAAGGGGAGCCGTTGCGTCCAATTTCAGAACGTCAAATTAAACAATCCGTTCTTAAAGACGTTGCCGGAATGGTTCGTTCTTTCGATTACGCCGCTTTCGGTGCGGTTTTGACATATGTTGCTCCCGAAAACAGGCAGGAAGCTTTTAAATTGGCCGCTGAATGGCAAAAACAGGCGACAAAGGCTTTTCTTGATTCTTATTTCGAACATATGCAGGGGTGCGCTTCTTTGCCGGCTGAAAAAGAAACAACTTTGAAATCGCTAGATCTGTTTACTTTGGAAAAAGCTTTGTATGAAGTCATCTATGAAGTCGCCAATCGACCGGATTGGTTGGAAATTCCGATGAATGGATTGTCTCGTTTGATTGACCTGGATGGAGAATGAATTATGAAAAATTATTTGGACGAAAGTATCGTAGAAGCTTTGGTGACCTCCGGATATGGAGATCCGTTTTCTGTTTTGGGTCTGCATAAAGAAGGAAAAGATGGAGATCTGGTGTTACGTACTTTTCAACCGCAAGCGCAAAACGTTTATGTGTTGGAATATGAAACTGGAAAAATCATGGCTCAAATGGAAAGGGTGCATAATTCCGGATTGTTCCAATTTGAATTTCCAGCCGATTGGGAATATTTCAAATACCGTTTACGCATAGACTTGTGGATAGGATCATCCTATGACACAGAAGATCCTTACCGTTTCCCGCCTGTTTTAGGAGATATGGATCTTTATTTTTTGTCGGAAGGGTCTCATTTGGATGAATATGACCGCTTGGGTGCCCATCCCATAAAACATGACGGGGTGGACGGGGTGTCTTTTGCCGTTTGGGCTCCGAACGCCAGACGGGTTTCAGTTGTCGGAACGTTTAACGAATGGGACGGTCGGCGTCATATGATGCGTCCTCGCGGTTCTACAGGAGTGTGGGAAATCTTTATTCCGCATATTTCCGAAGGTGTCTTATATAAATATGAATTAATCGGTCCGGATGGAAATATTTTACCATTGAAAGCGGACCCTGTCGCTTTTTATGCAGAAAAACGTCCGTCAACGGCGTCCGTTGTTTATGATTTGGAAAAATATGAGTGGCAGGCAAAAGGCTGGGAAAAGAAACGTGAAAAAATCAATTCCCTTGACGCCCCCGTTTCCATTTACGAAGTCCATTTGGGATCGTGGAAACGGCATTTTGATGATAACAGTTATCTGACTTATCAAGAAATGGCTCAAGAACTGGTTAATTATGTGAAGGATATGGGATATACCCATGTTGAATTGTTGCCGGTTAATGAACATCCTTTTGACGGGTCTTGGGGATATCAAGCGACAGGATTGTATGCGCCGACAAGCCGTTTCGGTAAACCGGATGATTTCCGCGCCCTGGTCGACGCTTTTCATAAAGTGGGTATCGCTGTCATTATGGACTGGGTTCCGGGGCATTTCCCGAAAGATTCTTTCGGTTTGGCAAACTTTGACGGCACGGCTTTATATGAACACGCGGATCCGCGTCGCGGTGAACATAAAGATTGGGGAACGAAAATTTATAACTACGGCAGACGTGAAGTGAATAACTTTTTGACCTCTAACGCAATGTTCTGGAATAAAAAGTATCAAATCGACGGGTTGCGCGTTGATGCCGTCGCATCAATGTTGTACTTGGATTACAGCCGGAAAGCGGGCGAGTGGATTCCTAATGAATTTGGCGGACACGAAGATTTGGAGGCTGTCGCCTTTTTAAAGCGCACGAATGAATTAATGTATGAAAATTGTCCGGGAACAGCGACTTTTGCAGAAGAATCAACAGCATGGCCGATGGTTTCACGTCCGACATACATGGGCGGATTGGGCTTTGGTTATAAATGGAACATGGGATGGATGCACGATACGTTGGATTATATGGCAAAAGATCCGATTTATCGACGTTACCATCACAATAAAATGACTTTCGGAATGTTGTATGCCTATAATGAAAACTTCGTCCTGCCATTAAGTCATGATGAAGTCGTTCATGGAAAATGTTCTTTATTAAATAAAATGTCCGGCGATCGGTGGCAGAAATTTGCCAATTTGCGCGCTTATTACGGCTTTATGTATGGCTTCCCCGGTAAAAAATTGTTGTTTATGGGCGGAGAATTCGCTCAAGACCGTGAATGGGACTTTAACGGGTCTTTAAGCTGGCATTTGTTAAATGATCCGATGCATCGCGGTGTTCAAAACGCCGTTAAGGATCTGAACCGTATCTATCGAGAAACACCGGCTTTGTATGAACAGGATTACGATCCGAACGGTTTTGAATGGATTGATGCTGACAATGCAGATGAAAGCATCTTCTCATTTATCCGGAAAGCAAAACAAAAAGACGAAATGGTCGTTGTCGTTTCCAATTTTACTCCTGTTCCGCGTGAAAATTTTAAAATAGGCGTTCCTAAAATCGGGCGTTATATCGAAATATTCAATTCCGATGCGGAAATTTACGGTGGTAGCGGTATGGGAAATATGGGAGGTGTCGACGCTAAAGAAGAAGGCTGGAATGGACGGCCTTGTTCTTTGTCAATTACGGTTCCGCCATTATCAACACTCATATTCGTGCCGCAAGTTAAATCGGAGTTGTAAATGCCAACGGGAATACGTGTTTTTCCGGGTCGCCCCTATCCTTTAGGGGCGACTTGGGATGGCAAAGGAGTTAATTTCGCGTTGTTTTCATCCAATGCGGAAAAAGTTTTATTATGTCTGTTTGATGAAACGGGGACACGGGAAATACAACGTATCGCCATGCCTGAAAAAACAGACGAAGTATGGCATGTTTATTTGCCAGACATTATGCCAGGGCAACTGTATGGATATCGGGTTTTCGGTCCGTATGATCCAGAACGGGGACACCGGTTCAACCATAATAAACTATTAATAGATCCCTATACGAAATCCATCACCGGACCTTTGATTTTCAATGAAACAATGCAAGGATATCGACCGGGCAGCCCTAAAGCCGATATGTCCTTTGACAGAAGGGACAGTGCCCCGTTTGTTCCGAAATGTTGCGTCGTTGATGATTCGTTTTCGTGGGGGCTGGATAAAAAGCCTCAAACACCGTGGTCGGAAACGATTATTTATGAAACCCATCTTAAAGGATTTACTTTCAGAAATCCGGAAATAGATGAACAAATACGCGGCACGTTTGCCGCAATGAGTACGCCTCAAGCCGTTAATTACTTGAAAAATCTGGGGATAACAGCTGTCGAGCTGTTACCGACACGCGCCTTTTTTACAGGAAATCATTTGTTAAAAGCCGGTTTGCACAACTATTGGGGGTATGATCCGATTTGTTATTTCGCACCGCATCCTTCCTATATGGCGGGGACAGATCTTGGCGAAATCAAAAATATGGTGCGCGTTTTTCATGAGGCGGGTATCGAAGTTTTCATGGACGTTGTTTACAATCACACCGGCGAAGGAAATCAAATGGGGGTAACCCTGTCTTTTCGCGGAATTGATAATGCTGTATACTACAGATTGCGTCAGGACAATCCTCGCTATTATGAAGATACAACCGGTTGTGGCGCCTCTTTTAACGTTGAACATCCGCGTGTGATCCAATTGGTCATGGATTCCTTACGTTATTGGGTCGAACAAATGCATATTGACGGTTTCCGTTTCGATTTGGCTCCGACTTTGGCGCGTACAGGCACGGGCTTTACAAATAAAGCCGGTTTTTTAACGGCTGTTCAACAAGATCCTGTCTTGCAACGTGTTAAAATGATAGCTGAACCTTGGGATGTCGGTTTGGGCGGATATCAAGTCGGCGCTTTCCCGCCCGGATGGTCTGAATGGAACGACCGTTTCAGAAATACGGTTCGTTCTTTTTGGAAAGGGGATAAAGGACAAATCGGACACATGGCGTCTTGTCTGACGGGGTCAAGTGAAATTTTCGGTTATCGCGGAAGGCATCCGTGGACAAGCGTTAACTTCATAACAGCTCATGACGGCTTTACGTTGAAAGATTTGGTCAGCTATAACGATAAACACAACGAAGCCAATGCTGAAAACAATAAAGACGGATCGAATGACAACAAGTCTTGGAATAGTGGAGTGGAAGGGGAAACAGGGAATCCCGTTGTCTTAAGTTTGCGACGTAAAAGAATGAAAGCTATGGCGGCGACTTTGTTGTTATCCCTTGGGGTTCCGATGATTACAGCCGGAGATGAATTCGGTCGTACGCAAAAAGGAAACAATAATGCTTATTGTCAGGACAGCTTGATCAGTTGGTTGAATTGGGATCAAATTGATCGGGAAGATGAAGCCTTTAAGGATTTCGTCCGCCATTTGATCCAATTACGCAAAGAACACCGCGTTTTCAGGCGTAAACGTTATTATACAGGTAAAAAAATAGGGGATAGTCTTGTAAAAGATATCACGTGGTTTACTCCTGAAGGCTTGGAAATGTCTCCGGCGGATTGGAACAAGCCTTATGCTCAAAGCCTTTCGGCTTTGATTTCAGGGGGGCTGAGCGTTGCTTTCTGTAATGAAGAAGGGCGTTTTTATTCGGACAGCAGTTTTTTCATTGTTCTCAATTCATTTCAAGAAAGTATTGAATGGTTGTTGCCCGATGTCGGAAAGCAAACATTGTGGAATTTAATCTTGGACACTTCAAGGGATAAACCCGTTGTTGAAAAAGAACAATATAAATCAGGGGATTCTTTTAATATTCCCGCTTGGTCGGTTTTATTGTTTGAATCGCCTTTGGATGATGAAGATAAAGCCATTCTTCATGCACGAGAGGGAATGACGGGGATTTTAGGAAAAGTCTATCAAAATATTCAGAACAACCGCTTGGTCGCAACAATCAAAGATTTGGACAATCTCGATTTTATGACATACGGTCCGATGGGGCCTGTCGCAACGTTGGTTGATATTGAAACAGAAGAAAACAAAGATGGTTTTACCCGTTTGATATAGGGATGATGAAAAGTGACGCAAGATTATACTGAGATAATAGATTTGTTGGCTGAAAAAGTTGGAATTTTGCCGGAATATCAAGCTGAAGGCGGTGTCTATCCCACTTCTTTTGCAACCAAAAAAGCATTGTTGTCATCATTGGGTGTGTGTGTCGAAACCCCGAAAGATGCTGCCAGCAGCTTACAGACTATTTTGGAAAAACCTTTTCGAACGGCTTTACCTCCAGTTCTTGTTGTTTCTTGTAACAAAAAAATGCTGGAAATACCTGTTACTTTTGAAACGACGCATCCTCATGATATTTTGTCTTACGAAATTGTTTTGGAAAATGGGGAAGTTATTTCAGGACAAAAGAAAATAGAGGAAATGCCTGTTACGGCAACAATGAAAATCGGCGAAAATGAATTTGAACATCGCTCTTTGATTGTAGAACGTCCGGATCAATGGGGGTATCATACATTAAATGTATCCGGAGCTTTTCTGGTAAAAGAAGGGCAATCCATGGTTTTAGTCGTTGCTCCTGAAAAGTGCTATATGCCTCAGTCTGTGCAAAATGGGAAAAAACCATGGGGATTCCCTGTTCAATTATATGCTTTACGCTCTGAAAACAATTGGGGGATCGGCGATTTTTCAGATCTGAAGTCAATGGTGCGTTTGGCAAAGCATTTCGGAGCCGATCTGTTGGGTATTAACCCGATTAATGTGTCTTTTATGGCAAAGCCGGAAACTGCCAGTCCTTATTATTCTTCTTCGCGCTTGTATTTGAACCCCTTGTATATTGACGTTATGGCCATACCCGAAGCTCGGGAATGCAACGCTTTGCAAGAGTATGTACAATCAAAAGAGTTTAAAGCGGATTTGGAAAAAGTCAAAAAGATGCCTTTGGTTGATTATAAATCCGTAACACGGTTAAAGAAAAAAGCCTTTCAACTTCTCTTTGATGACTTCAAGGACGCACCTGAAGAACGTAAAGAGGCTTTTGCAGCATTCTGCCGAAAAAAAGGACAAAATTTGGATAATGCCGCTTTATATCAAGCTTTGGCCGATTTTTTTGTCGCAAAAAGAAAAACGTGCGGTTTCAAGTCTTGGGGAAAAGCGTATTGCGACCCGAATACGAAAGAAAGCCGTCAATTTGCAAAGGATAATAAAGAGCAGGTCGATTTTTATAAATATTTATTTTGGATTGCTGATGAACAGTTCAAAGCTGTTAGCAAGGAATGTAAAAATCAGGGATTGGAAATCGGATTGTACCAAGACTTGGCTGTCGGGGTTGCTTCTGAAAGTGCGGAAACATGGGGGGCGCAAAATTTGTTCGCGACCGAGTTAAGTATTGGATCGCCTCCGGATATGTTTAACGCCAACGGGCAGACATGGGGTGTCGCTCCGATGCGCCCAGACGTTATGCGAGATGAAGCATATCTGTCTTATCGGAAGGTCTTAAGGGCAAATATGAAACGTGCCGGAGCGGTCAGGATCGACCATGTGATGGGATTGGTTCGCTTGTTCTGTATTCCGGAAAATGAAAAAGGGGCTTATCTGAGTTATAATGTGGAAGATCTGATCGGTATCGTCGCACTGGAAAGTCATCGCAATAAGTGTTTGGTGGTCGGAGAAGATCTGGGGGTCGTCCCGGGATATTTCCGCGAAATTTTAGAAAGAGCCGGAATTTTGTCTTTCCGCGTTTTTCGTTATGAGCAAGATATTTTCGGGCATTATAAACCGCTTTCTTTTTACCCGCGAACGGCTCTTATTGCCGCAGGCACGCATGATATGCCAACCTTAAATGGATATTGGTTGGGAACGGATATAGATACGGCTCGAAAAATCGGATTGATGGAAGGGGAAGGGCGTTATGATCAGGCTTTGGCATTAAGGATGAAAGATCGTTACGCAATGGTTTTCGCCCTTGCTTCCAAAGGATTTTGGTTCGTTACCCCTGAGTATTTCGACGAAGAAATTAGCGGTAAAAAATTACCTCCGCGTCTTGTCGAAGTTTTGTATTCATATTTGGCTTTCGCTCCTTGTTGTTTACTGCTGGTTCAGTTGGAAGATATCTTGGGACAGATCGAACAAATGAATATGCCCGGAACAAATAGTGAGTATCCTAATTGGCGTTATAAATTGCCGAAAACAATTGAAGACTTGTATGATGACGAAAACATGAAAAAAATCTGTAACGCTGTTCGTGTCAACAGAAGCTGAATGTTATAGTCAAAAGATCAATGCTATCTAAAAGTTGTCAAGGTTGATTTAAAAAAACGAAATCAAAAAAATAAGCTAAAAAAAACCGGTTAAGATTTCTTGGGAAATTTTAACCGGAAATTTATTTCAAATAAAAGAAAAACAAATATCTTAATTTGCTTCGACATTTTCAGAAGATGGAGTGTCGTTTTGTTTTTCGTTCGATGTTTGTGTAATAGAGAAATTTGTTTTAAAGATATTTTCCAGAATACCTTCACGATCTTCTTCTTTTACTTTTCCGTCTGTTTCCAAGGCGGCAAGAGTTTCTAACATGGATATTTTTTCTTGAGCTTGAGCCGCCACTTTTTCATATCTGATACGGCTTTGAATCAGCATGAACATCAGACCGCAGGCAATCAAAAGAGGTAGACCGAGAGTTATTATTGCCATAAAAGTCGAAATATGGGACAGTTTAAAAGAAATTCCGGCGACAATAGCTAATACTGCGGTAATCGAGAACAATCCTGAAATGACATACCACCCAGTCATTTGATTGGCTTTTGTCTGATTTTGATGGAATTGATCATTCCAGTAATCTAAAGCCGTCCCGTAACGAATACGACTTGCAACGCTTTGACGTAATGTTGCCAACTGGCGTTCATGGTCATTTTGAATCAAATTAAGCTGATCCCACATTGCGTTGACAGCATTGTCGGAAGTTTGTTTGATTTCAGCGACAAGTTGAGAAACATATTGAGAAACATCATTACGATACGATTGCAATTGACGGCGAGCGTCTTCTATGCCTTGTTGCAAGGAAAAATGTTCGTTTTCAAGAGGCTTGATTTGTTTTTCCGCCAGTTCGACACGCCGGATGATACCGTTTATTTTTCGTAAAGTTTCAGATACTTTTCCGTCCAACATTTCAGGTTGGATATTGGTTCTGAACTGTAAAGTGAAAGCATAACCGAAAGTAAAACTTTCAGCTTCAGCGGAAGAAGAAAACTCGGCAGCTTCGGGCAGGGAAGCGGCTCCTGTGGCTCCGGCAATCAATCCCATCAACATAGGTTCATAACGGTACATAATAGTTGCCATTTGCCCCAATATCCCCTGAGAATGGATACATTTGAAAGTTAAATAGGCATTTAAAGTTTTCCGAATAACTGAAAAACCTTCTGTTGCGGGCATATCGCCCCTTAAGACGGATTGAGCTGTTGTTAAAATAGAGCGCGGTGTTTGTAATTGAAAATCGATAATCTTTTGAATAAAAGGTTTATCGGATGTTTCTTTTCCGATAATAGCTTGCCACGCCTTTAATTCGTTGAGAGCGAAATTTCCGGCTTCAAGAAAAGAACGCAACTCGACAATTCCGCCATTGTCATCTATTTCTATATGAATGGGAATACCGAATGGAATGTCCCGTTCTTTTTCAACCGGTGTATCAACAGATGAAAGGTTATTTGTATTTGTATCACTTTGTGTATTCATGGTTCAAACTATGGTGTGCCTTTTTTTAATCAATATAATCCCGAAAGTTTGCAAAAGGATAAGTCATATATAACAATCGGCTTTTTAAAATCAATATTAATCCCGAACGTCTGTAAAAGGATATGTCATATATAACAATCGGCGTAATTCCCTTTGTGTTTTTTGCTGTCCGTGAAAAAATATTCCAAAGAACAATATCATAGCAATTAATAAAAAAGAAAGGAATAATGAACTGTAAGTCATTACTGTTAAATAATTGCCGACGAAAACTGTTATAATAAGTGCTAATAAACAGAAAAACAACAAGGGACGTTCTTCTTTAAAAAGGCGGAAAATCATGAACAAAACTTTAAAACCGTCTTTTACTGTTGAAAGCTTTCTAAATGAACCTTCGGGGCGTGCAAAATATTTTGTTTCAACTTCGGCATAAGGTAACCTGTTCATGACGGTGAAGATGTTTAATTCAGTTTCGATTTCAAATCCGTTTGAACGGGCAGTGAATGTTTTTACGAATCTTTTTGAAAAAACCCGTAATCCGGACAACATATCGGTTTGTTCTATCCCGAATAAAATTCGGACAAGCATGGTAAAAAACAAATTGCCGAATCGATGAAACATTGGATAGGCGTTTTCTTCTTGTTCTTTACGCACGCCGACGACCATGTCGTTTTGACCTTTTATCAATACGTCAATCAGTTTGGGAGCCGAAGCAAGATCATAGGTCATATCTCCGTCTGTCATCAGGTAAACATCGGCATCTATGTCAGAAAACATTCTGCGTACTACGCTTCCTTTACCTCTTTGAAAAACATGACGAACGATTGCACCCGCCTGACGGGCAAGCTCGGCGGTGTTGTCCGTAGAATTGTTGTCATAAACATAAATATCAGCTTGAGGCAAACTTTTGCGAGCCGATGCCACAACAGATGCAACAGTTTTTTCTTCATTATAACATGGAATTAAAACGGCAATCCTGACAGGCATAAAAATTCTCCTTGATAAAAGACATTTTATTATACGAAATCAAAGGCTGGAAAGAAACATATTTTCTTTAATTGATAAAATCTCTGAAGGTGGCGGAAAATAAGGCGTATAAATTGGGTAAAATAATACCAATATTATATCGCATTGATTTCATTTTATTTTTATCTGTTAAAAAATGTTGACATCTTCGTCTTGACGTTATACCTTAAACTCAGTTTTTTAACAGCAACCATAAGGAATGAAACTTAATGCACACCGTGTCTATTAAGCCGTCCGAAGTTCAAAAAAAATGGTATCTGATTGATGCTGATGGTTTGGTCTTGGGACGTCTCGCCAGCATTGTCGCCAAAATCTTGCGCGGCAAGCATAAAACTTGTTACACACCGCATGTCGATTGCGGAGACTATGTCGTTATCATTAATGCCGAAAAAGTTCATTTGACCGGTAAAAAACTTCAAGATAAAGTTTACTACCGTCATACAGGACATCCGGGCGGGATTAAAGGCGTTACAGCGGAAAAAGTCATTACAGGAGCTCATCCCGAACGGATTATCATTAAAGCGGTCGAACGTATGATTACACGCAATCCTTTGGGACGTAAACAAATGACAAATCTGCGCGTTTACGTCGGTTCCGAACATCCGCATACGGCTCAACAACCTGAAGTTATTGATGTCGCCGCTTTGAACCCGAAAAATAAAAGGAATTAATCCATGGCTGGTTTGGAAGATCTTAAAAAAGAAATGTTAACAACTTCGGTCGCTGAACCGGTTGTTTCCCGTGAACCTAAAAAAGATAAATTCGGACGCGCTTATGCAACCGGACGGCGTAAAGATGCAAGCGCTCGTGTTTGGATTAAGCCGGGATCCGGTAAAATAACAGTAAACGGAATTGATGTCGAAAAATATTTCTCACGTCCCGTTTTGCGTATGATCATCAATCAACCCTTTGAAGTTACAAACCGTGTCGGTCAATTCGATGTGATGGTAACTGTAACAGGTGGAGGATTATCAGGACAGGCCGGCGCCGTAAGACATGGGTTGAGCCGTTGTCTGGATAATTTCGAGCCTGCTTTGCATACAGCTTTGAAAAGAGCTGGTTTCTTAACACGCGATCCTCGTGTTGTTGAACGTAAAAAATACGGTAAAGCTAAAGCTCGCCGGAGCTATCAATTCTCTAAACGTTAATTCTTGCTCCAAAACTTTATCTTTTCTACGGGTTGCATTTTTTGCAACCCGTTTCTTAATTAATCGTCAAAACTTACGGACTGCTATCTTTTTTACTTTAAAAGTTTTGATGTTATTTATATGAAAATACTGATCTACAAGTCGCAAATAAAATAAACAAAGCGTTTTGTTGGGGAAAAGAGGAAAGGGGAAAGATTTAGAAAAAGCATATCTTTCAATTCTTTAACGAAAATGCCGGTTATTTAAAAGATTTTTTATTTTTTTATGAAAATTCAACTGAATACATAAAAAAATTTAGAAAAACGCTCTTCTTTTATTGATGCAAATCCGTTCTACTTTCCAATAGATTGATAAAAAGTATTATCTAATAATAAAAGTCTATTTTTTAAAGAAAATAGATTCTTATCTACCTTTATTTCCTATACAACATTAATTTTATCTTTAAACTGCCACTAAAACAATGAAAAGTGTTTTTTTATTGTAAAATTGTTAAGACTTTAAGATTTTCATGAAAAATGATTGTATTATTTCTTTTATAAAAGTCCTCGTTTGTGATGTTTTAAAAATTTTATTGTTATGTTGATTGTTGCCATTAAAAGCAGATTGTCTTTCATATTGTAATCTAAAGGATAAATCGTCCGTTTTAGAAAACTTAATCGAGCCGTAAGATAAAAAAATCTGATATAAATTATTTCCATTATATAGAAGAAAATACAAATCATAAAAAAAAGGAGATTAAAAAAATCTCCTTTTTTTAATTTAAAACGAAATTTATTTTACTCGCGTTCTTTTCTCATTATAGCCGCTTGAATGATCGGGCTTTGAATTTGAGTTTGTCTGGTTGTTTTTTGCTCTTTTGAAGCATATTGTTGTATTTTTTCTTGCAACCCGACTTTTTCTTGTGCATTGACTCTTGGAGGTCTTCCATAAGAACTCAGTTGCGTCATATTTTCTCTGATTTTTCCCGCAACCCGTTCTTTTTCAGAAGAATAATATTGAGAAGAGAAATATGTTTTTTGCGATTGATTGCCGTTCGTTTGTGAACGTGAAGGAACGGAAGCTGTTTTTTCAACAGATTTCTGCACACCTTGATTTTCGTCTTTTGGCAGATTGGAATACAATTTTTTACATTTTAACATTTCCGTTAACTGCTTTTGATTGGCGGGAGCTTCCAAATCTTCTTTTTTCAGATCTGGCACCTTTCTGAAAGTCTGGTGAACGAAATTCAACAACTTTTGTTCTTTTTCTGTCAGAGCGACACCTTGGGCTTCTTTATCAAGAACAGCTTTTGCCTGTTTTATTTTTTCAATTGAAGATGGAGATGTAAAAGAAACCTGTTGTTGTTCCCGTTGAGGATTTTGAAGCGTATGATGAGATTGCTTTGCTTGATCAAAAGAAGCTACACCAGCCTGTTTTTGTTGATCGAGCATCTGTTGCAATTCTTGGTTAGATTTAACCTTTCCGCGACATGACAACACTTCAGCAGCACGATCCATATTTTGTTCAACCCATTTTTTCGCTTCTGGGGGAATCGGCTGATTTTGATCCAAATTATTCAAATGGGCATACATGAAATATAAACCAGACATAAGTCTGTCTTCTTTTCTTTGAAGCCCTACATCTTTACGATGACGAGATTCGTATTTCAGCTGTTCAAATGTCCAACCTTCTTCTACTTTCAATGGGACGACACGATTTTTGTTTTCTTCTCTGATTTTAGCTTTTTGTATGGAAAAACTCTTTTGTTCTTCGCTTTGCTGTCCTTCTTTAATTTGTTTTTTACTATCGATCAGAGAATTTAAAAGATCTGGATAAATGTTGCTTTGTTTCCATTTCGGAATTCGAGAAAGAATTCCTTGTTCATCGTGTTTAATAACATCAACTGCTTTAGATAATTGTTCTGGACTTAATTTTGTAATGTCTTTAGGCACAAAATCCATATCCTGCAAGGTGTTAACGACCTTCCCGTACATTTCCTGTTCTTGAGCAGTGTATTGTTCAGGATCTTTACTGAGCAAACGCAAAAAAGCCTCTTGTTGAACGGCATGATAAGAAATGCTGTTTGCATCCCCTTTGATTGATCTGTCGTTATCCAATACAACGACTACGGATAAGGATTCCGGACGCCGAACACTGATTGCTTGAGCTTCTTCGGCTACACTCGATTTTGCTGTTATTTCAACAGCTCTTTGAGCCATACTCCTGCATAAATTGTCATGTTCTTTTGGCATATTTAAGCTCAAGGGAGGAAGTTTCACTTTAACCCCTTTATCGAGTAATTTCTGAATATTGGGGGTGATTGGAATCGAAAAAGGCCGCGTTCCCTCTTGAACAGGGGACATTAAAACATTCCCGACGTTAAGAAGGTCTTTCAAATCATCTTTTTTATTATCATCAATGTTATTATTATTATTATTATTATTTGCCTCATTTCTGATTGCGGCCTGAATGACAGCGGCTTCTTCAGCTTTTTCACCTTTCGAGGTCAATGAGATGTTTGCACGTTCACAAGCTTTAATAACGATGTTTCTCAAATCGGCAGGGATTTCGCCTTCTACTGCAGCCCAACCGTACTCACGGATTTTATTAAGAATTTCTTCTATTTTAAAGCGTGTATAGACTTTTTCGGCTCTTTCTTTAAAAGAGGTTACGATTTTTTCCTGATTGTTGTCGCGGATTTTCTTTCCGTTTTCCATATTCACATTAACAGCAACACGCCCTTCTTTATCTTGTACTAAAGAAACAGAGCTGACACGTCGCCCGGATTCGACCTTCATCCCTTTTTGCTGTTGTTTCTTTTGTAATTCCACCCAATCGCGTTTTAAAACTTCCGCCATTTGTTTGGATACTCTGATTTCTTCCAGTTTTTCAGGAGAAACCTGATGATTTTGTTGTATTTGATCACTTGTTACTGTCTTGTCCATGAGAAACCTCTATATTTTATGATTTCATGTTATATCATGAATAAAAATCCGATGTCAAGAAATAGTCGAAAATTTCGGAAAAGTTCGACAAAAAAATAAAACGTTTTTTTTAGCTTTACATTTGTCTTTTTTGAAAAATTTAAATCCAGAAAAAAAGTGATCGTGTGATAAGGTTATGTATTTATTTATATTTATTCTTCTATTAATCTTCAATCCATTTAAAATCCCTTCAAAAAAAAATTTTTGATGAGTGTGCTCATGTTTGTCTTTTTTAAGAAAATTTGAAAAGATTTTCACGCTGAAAAGATTTTTTGGATTTTTTTGAATGAAAAAGGGAAAAAATCGAATCGCAAAGGTCTCTTTATAAAAAGAAAATCCCTTTTTAAGGGGAAGTGGAGTATTCATCGTTATTCAACCGATAATAAAACTTTTTTAACGGAGTTATAAACGATAAAAAATGGATTAAATATAAAAGAAAGATACAAAAAAAGCGAAAGAAACTTCTTTCGCTTTTTTTAGTAGGGAAGGGGAATTTAAAAACCATCCCGTTCCAAACGTTTGCGTTCCAACTTGCGGGCACGACGGACAGCTTCAGCCTTTTCTCTTGCTTTCTTTTCAGAAGGCTTTTCAAAGTTGCGGCGCAATTTCATTTCACGGAAAACGCCTTCGCGTTGCATCTTCTTTTTTAAAGCTTTTAAAGCTTGATCAACATTATTATCGCGTACAATAACCTGTACCATAAACTTATATCCTTTCCTTCAGGGGAGAATATTCTCCATATAAAACCAAAAAACATCTGTTGCAAAATAGCCGACAACAGAAAAAAAAACAATAAAAAAACTCTTTTCTGGCGAAAAGAGAAAAAATCCCCTCCTTTACGGAAAAAAGATAAAAACCTTACTCTCAGGAAGAGTATCAAAAATCCTGCTTGTCTTCAAGCTGTTTGTTGATGAACAAACAAAAAAATTGATAAAAATTTGTATAATGACTTGAAAGTGCGGAAAATCATCAAGATATTGAAAATGCCTAATTTGAGTGGTGACACAATGCTTTGTTTCTTTCATTCCCTTCCATTTCGGTAAAGCGATTTTAGATAACATTACAGGGCGGGTTATTCTAAGTGCTTGAAAGTAAAATAATCCTCGCGTTTTTTGTAATAAGAGAAACGTTGCCTTTGATCCGTTCATAAATGGCTTGTTGACGCAATCTCACCTCATGAAAGTTGTTATGCGCGATAATACTCATATATTAATAAGGAATCAGCTTCAACATCTGTAATACAAAAGGGGAGGTTAAACATCTGTTCCATAGAAAACAGTTCAAAACGGTTTCCGCGGTAGTATGCCAAAAAATGCGCGTCAATTTTGGAAACGATAGCCTGTGGACGGGATTTTTTAATTCAGAATACATTATTGTAAAAACCATGAAGATCTTATTGGAATGATGAAGAAGTATGATTTGTGAACTAGCGATCTGACAGAATTTTTTACAGTGTGCTGAGTTGATTTCAGAAAGAAAACTGAAATTCCGTTCTTAGAAGGCTTATCTTTGCATACATGGGCATATATTATGTCTGTGAAAATTTAAAGCAATTTTCAATATTTTTGGAAATTCGTCTAATCAGTTCAGAATGATTTTTAATATGAATTCCTGAAAAAAGTAAGAAAGCTGTTTGTAAAAAAGAAGAAAAAGTAAAAAAATATTGACAAAAACAGTATTTATTTTTTACTATTTTTCTTGTTTTCGCTTGTCAATTTGATATTGAGGCTTTTTATGACATTACAGCAGGTTTTTTCTAAAGATTTTTTTGATAAATATGATCCAGTCGTTGAACCGGTTGTTCAGATTGATATGACTGAATGTAAAAAAGAAGATCAACCGCGTATGATTGCGTTGGTCAATCGTTTGGCAAAGTCCCCGAGCGGGCTGGAGACTTTAAAAATCGCAGAGGAAAACGGATTTAAGTTCAGTTTTTTTGAACCGGGGGTCAATTGTTGCGGTGCGTGTGATGAAGCCGGTCATTGGGTACGTTTAAACCCGAATGAAACGGATGACAAGCTGGTCGGCACATTGGCTCATGAATGTCGTCATGCCGGTCAATTCGTCCGCGGTGCTCATGAAGCATTCGGCGTTATGGATGTGCGTTCTGAATTAATCGCCTTTCGCGCTATGGAGGCAGATGCGCAAACATATGCCATAACTTCTTGTAAAGAACTTGCTTTGCAGGGGGAAACCGGACCGTACAACACATTTAAAAAACGTTATCCTGAAATTGAAAAAGCTTTTGATACGGCTTATAAAGCGGCAGGCAATCAGATCACGCACGATGTGATGACTGAAACGTTTGAAGGGTGGTACGATCAACTGAGAACAAAAACGGTTTATGAAGAATCTTATCAAATTGAACCGATGCTGAAAGAAATTTACGATTTGAAACAGGGAAAAGAACCCACGCTCTTTTATAATAAACAAAAAATGAGTGCTGAAGAAGCTGTAGCCATGGCAGGTTGGACCAAGGACGGAAATTACTATACAAAAGACCCGAAACGTTTGGAAAGCGGTAAATTCTTGGATGTCGCCGAACAAACAATGGGTGATATGCGCGATTTCTTTAAATTGCGTAAAGAGTTGACAGGAATGGAATGCGATCCTTCTTTAGACACAATTCCTGTCCGTCCGGATACAATGAAAAGAATTCGCCCTAAAATGGGGGAAAAACCAATGGGGGGACTGTTTGAGATTAAAAACCGTATATTGACAAACAAACAACACTATGCGGATCAAAAACAGAAACAAACGCAAAAACAAAAAATGGCATTTACTCAAAGTATTGCCGCAAAATATGCAAGATGATTAAAGGAAATAAGCATGAATTCGTCGCTTTTACAGGAAAAATTTGAAAATTCAGCACAAGATGTAACCTATGATCCGAATGAACGGTTGACAGTTAATGTCGATTTATCTCTATGTTCGGAAGAAGAACTGCCCCGCATGGTTCATATTGTCAATCGTCTGGCAAAATCGGAGGCTGGGCGGGAAACTTTGGAAATCGCCGCAAAAGCCGGGTATAAATTCGGTTTTTTGGATGCTGCGACAAATTGTTTCGGTTGCTGTTTCGGAGGATATAATTTTATCGGATTGGGACCAAAGGCTTCTGATGACAAGTTGGTCAGTACATTATGCCATGAATGTCGTCATGCCGGTCAAAGTGTCCGCATGAAAGATATTCCTGAACGTGATAAACTGAATGTCGCATCAATCATTCGTGTTTCCAGAGCAAAAGAAGCTGATGCTCAAGCGTATGCCGTCAAGGCTTGCAAAGAATTGGAATTGCAAGGGGATGAAGGTCCTTTAAGTACTTTCAAAAAGTTTTATCCTCCAATTTACGATGCTTATGAAAAGGCTTTTAAAGAGCAAGGGGTGTTGAACGACAAAGTTGTCGCCGCTACGTTTAAAGGATGGTATGATCAAACGGGAACAAAGCAAAATTATGAAGAAGGGTATATTATCGAACCGATGCATAATGCCTTGGAGGCAATAGATAAAGGTTTCGGTGTCGGAAGTTACTTTTTTCATCGTAATGTCAATTCTGCCGATATCGTTGCAAAAATCGGGTGGACAAAGGACGGTAATTATCTTGCCGGTGAAAATCCGGATTTCTTGAATGAAGACCATTTCTTGAGTGTCGGCGAGCGGACAAAAAAAGATGCTCAGGATTTCTTTAAAATTCGTCAGGAAAAAACAAGGTTGTCTGCTGATACTTCGGTTGATTCAATGCCGACATATAAAGACGCTTTTCCCCGCAAGTTGCCTGAAATGGGAAAACCGAGAGGAGCTGATCAAAAGCCTACAATGGATATGGGGAGTACGATTGAAAAATGGAATGCCATTCTGGCGGCAAAAAAAGGAAAGTCAAAGTAAGGGACGAGTGATTTCATAAATCAGATGATTTGAAACGTACTACTTTGTAAAAAATTATCAGGGAAAAGTTGAAACAATTTTTTCCTGATTTTTTTTGAAATATTTTTGCTCCTGTTGTGCGAACAAACAAGGTTTTTGAGAAAAATATTTGACAAAAATGAAATTTTCTTTTGTAGTATGATCAATATTTTTTATATGGAATTTTTCATGTCATCAATTGTGGATATTAAAAAATCATCGGTGTTTCAGGTTCAAAGGAAATATTAATATCTGTTTTTGAAACAAGGAAAACAGTTCGTCGGAGTTTTTCTGCCAAAAAACTGTTGCGAGTGCTTCAGATCATTATCATTTGGTTAAGTTTGAAACGGAATTTGAAGTTTGAAAAAGATGACTGAAACGTCTATTATCGTTTTTGTTCCGAAAAAAGTAAGAAAAGTGTTCCGTTATATGAAATCTTTCTTTTAAATCTTGCTTTTTCCGACAGAAAATGATCAGGTGTTTTATGTCATGGATACCGTTCGTCAATCAAACGCACTTTCGAACAAAAAAGCGTAAGACTTACAAGAAGTTGGTGTTGCAAGGGGAAAATTTCTTTTGACTGTTTTAAAGCCCTATGTACGGACTTAAAAAACTTGCAAAGAAGATTACGATGAAGAAAAAAGATTTCGATAAGTTATAAAAGTCACTTTTAAAAAGTGTATGAATGGATTGCCATAAAATAAGCATATGAAAAAAAATACATTATAAAATTATGTGTCATGCTTTTGAGAGCAATTCGGAAAAGCAGTTATAAATTCCGGCATGGCGTTGACCTTAAAACAATTGTAAATAAAACAGCTCGAATATTATCTGGCAGGTGAAAATTCCGATTTCCTTAACATATCCGGATAAACAAAAGAATTTGCAAAAAAATTCTTTGAAGTTCGTAAACTGATAAAAAGCACGCAGGTGGATAGGCCTGTTAATTCGGTAGCAAAATATAAAGAAGGGATTTCCAATAAAAAACAAAAAAGGATTCTGCCAAAGCCTCGATCACAATTCAAACGGAAAAAATATAAAAAAGAGGCTGTCATGAACCAACTGCGACAAGTATCCGAGAAAACAACTTCTTCGGATGTAATAAAAAATGCTTGTCTTGTTGTGTGGGATAATTAAATTTTGAGAAAAATATTTGACAAAAATATATTTTTTTTCTACCATTTAATACGTTTTTCACGGCTATATCAAAAGGAAAATCAGTTATGTCATTAAAAGTAGCTTTTCAACAATCTAATAGTGTATCGACTTTCTATCCAGATGAAAAACCTGTAATAGATGTTGATTTGAGGACTTGTCCAAAAAAAGATCGTCCTCGCATGATTTCTATGATTAATCGTTTGGCAAAAAGCGAACTGGGACGGGAAACTTTGCAAATAGCCGCTGAAAACGGTTATCATTTCAACTTTATAAGAGGAAAAAACAGAGCTTTCGGTTTCGCTGATCCCGTCAGTAAAAGAATTGCTTTAAATCCGGCTTTTTCCGATGAAAAATTAATCGGAACAATGTGCCATGAATGTCGGCACGCCGGACAATTTGTCCGTGCTTCTGATCTGGACGAAGAAAAATGGGATGTTAAAACAAATTTAATCTATATGAGAGCTATGGAAGCCGATGCTCAGGCTTATGCCGCTTCCGCATGTGAAGAATTGCATCGGTTGGGAGACACGGGACCAAAACAGGAATTTTATAAATATTATCCGGAAATCGCCAAAGGTTTTTCTGAAGCTTTGATTAAAAACGACGGAAAACTCGGGCACAACCTTTTGACGGATACTTTTAAAGCTTGGTATGATCAACTGGGGACAAAATCCGTTTATGAAGAAGGATATCTCTTGGAACCGATGCAACAGGAATTACGCAATATTGCAAAAGGAAAGGGAAGTATGACGTTTGAAACTTCCATCTCCGCTCAAAAGACAATAGCGGAAATTGCATGGACTAAAGACGGTAATTACTTCCGTGATGATCCGGAAATCTTAAATGGTGGAAAATATTTGGACGTTTCTGAATTTACAATGGAACAAATGAAAAAGTTCTTTGAATTCCGTAAGGAAATGACGGGGAAAGATGATTCAAAAGCTTTAAACGGCATACCAACTCGTCCGAACACAATCAAACCGCGTGTTCCGGAAATGAAAAAACCTCCGGTTTCTCAAATAAACCCGATTATAAAGAAGATATTGAAAAACAAGGAAATGTTAAAAAAGAACACATTGGCGGCAAAATTTGTAAAAGCGCAAAAGTTTGCGGCAAAACACGCAAGATAAAAAAGTCCCCGCGTTTTACGCGGGGTTCTTTTTATAAGGCTTTTTAACAGAAACTTTGAAGCTTTTGTTAATGCGTAAAACATACTTTTTGCGGAGGTTATTGGTTTACTTATTTCCGGATAAAAAAGAAGAAATTCCTCTTTTTAACTGAAAAATCCCTTTCATCTCTTTTCAATATGAAATGGGATCGGAAAAAGACATCGTAAAAATCTTTTTCCAATCCATAAAACCAGATATAGGCATGAAAAAATAAAAAAATTACAAGTTCCGTTTGAAATGAAGATTTTTTTATCTTAGCTTAATCAATATCTTATCAATATAAAAAAACGATAATTCAAGTGGTTAAAAAATTAATAAAGTATACTTCTTTATCAAAAAGAATAAAATCCAATCTGGAATAATAAGTTGTTGTTAATATGCTGTTCAATATGACTTTTCATACAAAGTTGCTTTTTGGACAAGTGTTTTGGCTTCTGTGAGTTTTGTTTTTTTATTATTAAAAATATATCGTTAATAAAATCCCACTTCTGTTTATTTCAGCCTTTTCGGATATTTCCGAGAAACATAATATTTTTTGCCGACATTCCCTGTATTCTTTTTTTCGTATGATTGTCTTTTTTTAAGACTCCTAGAAGAAATAAAACAATATTTGCGATTGTTTTTATACGGAATCTTTCCTTTTGAAGATTCTGATTTCGCTTTATGTCAACATTGTGCGCGATAATTTATGATTTGTTACAAACGAAGTTTTTATTCATTATTCCTATCAAGCTTGATCTGATAAAAAAAACCCGCGTTTTACGCGGGTTTTGACTTTATTTAAAAGTGTACTTCAAACGTTTGACATACTGTCCATCGCCTTTTTGTGTGCAAAGCTGCCCGTTTTCATAGACAATTTTACCATGGGAAAGGGTATAGACGGGACATCCTTTGACCGTAATACCTTCAAATACGCTGAAATCGACATTCATGTGATGTGTTTTAGCGGAAATCGTTTTTTCTTTTTTCGGATCCCAGACAACGATATCGGCATCGGCTCCGACTTCGATACGTCCTTTTTTCGGATATATATTAAAGATTTGAGCTGCATTTGCAGATGTTAAAGCTACAAATTCATTTGCGGATAACCGTCCTGTATTTACGCCGAAGTGCCATAAGATTTCCAAGCGGTTTTCGACTGTGCCGCACCCGTTCGGAATTTTCGTAAAGTCATTTTTTCCAAGGGCTTTTTGATTGTTGTTAAAGGGGCAATGATCTGTTGCGACAACGGAAATAGTTTTCGCATGCAAAGCGTTCCATAATGTATTTTGATGTTCTTTTGCACGATAAGGAGGGCTCATGACATGAGCGGCCGCAAAAGTGAAATCCGGATTTGAGTAAACCGATTCATCTATGACCAGATAACCCGGACAAGTTTCCCCGAAAACCTTTATCCCAGCTGCCTGAGCCCGACGTACTGCACTGACAGAATCTTTACAGGACATATGAACGATATAAATCGGACAGTCTACCATCGAGGCCAGCATGATTGCGCGTGCGGTGGCTTCCCCTTCGACCTTCGGAGGGCGGGATAAAGGATGACCAACCGGATCAATAATCCCTTGTTCCAATAATTTATGCTGCATGAATTCGATCATGTCTCCGTTTTCCGCATGTACTTCCGGCATGGCTCCGATTTTACGGCAATGTTCAAACCCTAAAATCAATTTTTCGTCGGCAAGCATCAAAGAGCCTTTTGCGGATAAAAAGAATTTATAAGTATTAATTCCTTCGTTGTCGGTAAGTTGTTTCATTTCTGCAGCAATTTTATCCGACCAAGACGTAATATTCATATGAAAAGAATAATCGATGGCGGATTTTTGAGCCCGTTCACGCCATTCATAATAAGCCGGGAACATCGAAGCGTCATTTTTGTCGGGAACGACATAGTCAATGATCATTGTTGTGCCTCCGGCAGCTGCTGCCGATGTTCCGCTGAAAAAGTCGTCACTGGAAACGGTGCCCATAGACGGTAGTTGCATATGTGTATGAGGATCCAACCCGCCGGGCATGATAAACGTCCCGCGAACATCAATAACTTTGGTATCGGACGGTATGTCCAAATTTTGACCGATTAATTGAATGATGCCGTTTTCACAATAAACATCGGCATAAAATGAACGGTCTGCATTAACGACCATTCCACCTTTCAGACAAATGCCCATTTTTAAAAAGCTCCTTGAAAGAAATAAAGTTTTTGATGATAATCATACCATAAAAAAGAGCATTTCGTTTGTTTTTTTATTGATCGGAATAAAATTATGGATACGGATAAAAAAATTTTTCAATATTTATTTTTAATTTTTTTCGCCGCGATGACGGGTTACACTTTTTTATTAAGAACCGCCTTTTATAATGAAGAGGGGTTCCCCAGAGCTCAAGGAAGTTCTTTCCGTATTATCGGAGAAAATCTTGCCGGCGATTACGCCGTGTTCCGCTTGCTTGAAAAACAAACTCCTCCCGAACAGGCGTATCAAAAAGAAAACATATCGGATTTTTTATACAAAACAGCTCATGTTGACAACCGTTTCATATCGTTTGCTTCACCGATGAAATCCTTTTTAAGCGTACCATGGTTGTCTATGGATTATAATTCATTTTGTGAAACATGGATTTTTTGGGGACTTGTTTTATTCGGTCTGTCTCTTTATACACTTTTTCCGATCACAAAGACATTACTGTTGATGTTCTCTTTACCTGTTGCTTTTTTAAGCTTTACAACAGGCGGGTGGGGAGTATATGCGGCGGCAGGTGTCATTTTTGCATTAAGTCTGGCAAATAAACATCCCAAATGGGCTGGTTTTTTTGCAGGTCTATGCATTATAGAACCAGTCCTTTTCATTTTGCTCGCAACCGCTTTTTTTGCTCGCAAGCAAAAGAAAGTTCTTTTCATTTCAATGGGAGTTGCGGGTGCAATCGTTGTGTTAAGCTTGATGCGTTATGGATTTGAAGCATTCACGGCTTCTTTTAAAGCGGGGGTGCTTGAATTGTATGACAAGCCTTGCGTTTTTTCTTCGTTATTCTCAATTTTATATTGCAGTGGAATATCAATAATCACGGCATCAGTTTTACAAATTCTGTTGGCAGGCGGTATTATATTCGCCGGTATAAAGCTGTTTCGTCAGCCTTTATGTCCATCATATGTCCAAAATGCTTATCTTTGCGCAGCAGGATGTTTGATTTCTCCACTGTTTTATCTGGCGGATTTCGGATTGTTTTATGCGGGGATCGCCTTTTTATTGAAAGACTCGGAACAACGTGGATTCTTAAAAGGGGATATCTTGTTTTTTACAGCGGCTTTTTCTTCAATCTATTTTGAAAGCTACTTTATACAATTCAGCGATATGTCCTTTCAGATGTTATTGAGCGTTTTCTTGTTGTTTATAAGTTATCGCCGTTCTTACTGAAGTTCCGTAAAAAAGATAACAGGAAAATCCGTTTTTATAAAAAGTTCTGTTTGTTTTTGCGCCAAGGAATATTTATAAATGCGGTTTTCCTGAGCATAAAACAGGTTTTTCCCATCATTTGAAAAACATAAAACCGATATGTTATTTACCGGCAGTTCGTCGGATAAAGAGCCGGTACATATGATTTTATCATTGTTCACAAAAGCCAATAACCGCTCGGAAGTACTGTAGGCGGGCATGATACCTTTTTCATGTAAAAGAATTGTTTTCGGCTTTTTTGACAACCGGACAGCTTTTAAAGCTCCCGTGTCATCGGTAAATATGACAATGTCTTGTGAAGAAAAACAAACAGGTGAGGCGGATGCCGGCAATTTAATATCGGATATGGGAAACCAGCCGAATTCTTCTTTTAATATAACACGCAAGACAGCCGCTTTGGAAATTTTGTCTTGAGCAATAAAAGCAATTTTTTGATGATCCGGAGAAACGGCAGGGTATAAAATGTTTTGACGGGATAAGGAAAATAAAGGAACGGTGTCAATATTTGAAACTTTCAATTTTCCGGTCTGAATGATATTTTTTCCTTCTTTTTGGCAAACACCGTAAATGCTCATGTTGTCTGCGCAATAAGCAAGATCGTTCAAATCAATTTTCACATCAACTTTTGTATCGTTTTTCATAAATAAGGTATATTTTGTTTTTCCGGATTGTATCGTACCGATTAAAAAACGATAAAATGACAGTATGACCATAAAATATAGTGCCCCTTGGATTGAAATCATATAATATAGCGCCAGTGTAACAGCTATAAAGGCAAAAAAGGAGTTTTTTTTATGCTGAGTGAAAACGAATCAAAAACAGAAATGACGACAGCACGCCGCAGCTTTATGCGTTTACAGGAATACATGAATACCTGTATCATCGGACAAACCGCTTTAGTCGATAAGTTGTTGATTGCTTTGCTGGCAGACGGTCATCTTTTGGTCGAAGGAGCTCCGGGCCTGGCAAAGACGAAAGCGATCAAAAAGTTGTCCGAAGCAATAGAAGGCGATGATCAACGTATTCAATTCACACCGGACTTGTTGCCTTCCGACATTACGGGTAGTGATATTTATCGTCCGGAAACGGGAGATTTCAAATTTCAACCGGGGCCGATTTTCCATAATCTTATTTTAGCCGACGAAATTAACAGGGCTCCGGCAAAAGTCCAATCCGCCTTGTTGGAAGGAATGGCTGAACGACAGGTAACCGTTGGCGGAAAGACATATCAGTTACCAAAGCTTTTTATGGTTATGGCGACTCAGAACCCGATTGAACAAGAGGGGACTTATCCTTTGCCTGAAGCCCAGTTGGACCGTTTTTTGATGTATGTGAAAATCAGCCAGCCGGATGCAGCTGCCGAACGGCAAATTTTGAAGTTGGTACGCAATGAGGCTTTGGCGAATGAAGAAAACAAATCCGTCGAAGTCATGCCTCAAGAACGCGTTTTTACAGCCAGAAGGGAAGCTTTGAACATTCATCTGTCTTCGGCATTGGAAGAGTATATAGTTCAGTTGATTATGGCGACAAGACACCCTGAAAAATACGATGAAAAGTTTTCGCGCTGGGTCGCTTTCGGGGCAAGCCCACGAGCAACGATAGCTTTGGATCGTTGCTCCCGCGCAAAGACTTGGCTTGGCGGGCGGGATTATGTCTTGCCCGAAGACATTCATGCAGTCGTTCATGACGTGTTGCGCCACCGTATAATTTTAACTTTTGAAGCGGAGGCTGAAGGAATCACGCCAGACAGTTTTATTGATCTTCTATTATCACGGGTACCTTTGCCATAATGTTTAGTAAACTGAAAACTTTTCTGAATGCCGGTGCATCACCTTCGTTTCCTGATAACGAAGCAGGGGACGGTATACATATTTCTTTGCCAGAGCTGTTGGCTCAAAAGAAATTTGTACCGTTGCTGTCTTTTAACAGTATCGGCTTTTCAAAAGCTGAAGGATTGGGAGTGCATCGTTCCCCATTTCGCGGAAGGGGCATGGAGTTTGATGAAGTAAGAGCTTACCATCAAGGGGATGATATTCGCTTGATCGACTGGCGTGTTACCGCAAGAACCGGAAAAACGCATACAAAATTATATCGAGAAGAACGGGATCGTCCCGTTTTGTTTTTAGCAGATTTTCGCCCCCGTATGCATTTCGGAACAAGAACAGCATTCAAGTCAGTTATCTGTGCAAGGATTTTGGCAGCTCTTGCATGGGCATCGAGAGAACAGGGGGATAAAATCGGGGCGTTGATCATGTCCGCCGACCGTTATACAAAAATTGCCCCTCATCGCCAGATGCGACGATTGATGGAAGTCTTTAACGCTGTCATCCAAGCCGCAAACGAGGAAAAAAAAGGAAGGGGCACTTCTTTAAGCGATGCTTTGTTTGAATTGCGCAGAGTTTGCAAAAACGGAGGACGTGTTTATATTATCAGCGATTTTTACGGCTTTGATGAAGAATGTAAAAAACATCTGACTTATATTTCCCGCCACTGTGATATCGTATGCATTCAAATATACGACCTTTTAGAAGAAACGCCGCCTCCTGCCGGAACATACAGGATCAGCGACGGGAAAAACAGTATGGCAATTCATACGGACGATCAAAAATGGTGTGATGAATATAAAAAGATGTTTGTCAAACCGCGTCATGATTTGGAAAATTTTTGTAAAAGCCGCCATATTGTCTACATCGGCATAAGAACCGATCAAGATATCGTAAAAACAATTCGTCATGGCATTTTGACAGCAAAGGAAAAATAATGCAGCCTCAAATAGACCTGTCCGGATTAAGAGATGTTCATCTGCCTTCATTACCGTCTTTATGGCCTTTACCGGTTGATTTTTGGATTGCCATAACGGGTATGATTTCATTTGTTGTTTTAATACGTTTGGTATGGATCAGATATCATAGATTGACGGCGAAAAAATACGCGAATGAAGAAGTCGAACGTTTGATGAAAAAGTTTCCGCAAGACGATTATCGTTTGGCAACGGAGTTATCGCTATTGATGCGCCGGATTGCTTTGATGAAATATCCGCGTGAAAAGGTTTGTGCTCTGTCCGGAAAGACATGGCGGGAATTTTTGGACAAGACAACAAAAAAAGATTTTTTCAAAGCGGAAGCGGGAGATATTGTTGAAAAAATCATGTTTATTCCGCCGGAACAATTTAAAAACGGACATATATCAGAATTGATTGAAGCGACAAAACAATGGATTTCTGAAAATACTTAATAACTTATATATAAAACGAAACAAAAAAGATCAATAAATACTTTTAACATATTGAAATAATAAATTTTATTTTCTTTTTTTAATCGTTGCTGTCTGTTTTCCCAAGTATGTTCTTCATGCAAAACATAAACCAAAATAAAAGAAATTAAGTTTATCTATTTGATAAATTTATTTTTATTAAAAATCACTTCATCATAATAATAGCATCTTGAGCGGGCGAATTGTCGGGGGTAAAAAAATTGACGATCTTGCCGGTTTCTTTGAAGCCTTGTTTAGCATAAAGATTTTTTGCTGCAGTCCACGCTTCGCTGACGATCAGCATTTTTTTTGTTACAAACGGAAAATCCTGTTCCATCTTTTCTTCCAAAGCTCGAAACAGTTTATAACCGATCCTTTTTCCCCTCCATTCTGGTAAAACTCCGAAAGAGGTGATGTATAAATGTTTTCCTTGTTCGTGATGCAAAGCTTTCGGATCATGCCCCAACGCAAGAACATCTGCATCAATAGCTTGGTCTTCATGCCACAATTCTGAACAAATATAACCTCCGACAATGCCTGTCAGCCGGTCTTGAGCAATTAAAAAACCCTGTGGAAAGGTGTTGATCCGCTTTAAATAAAGTTCCCGATCTTCTTGCACTCCGGATAAAAAACTGTTCTGTTCGATTCTCATGATCGCATCAATATCCGAAAAAAGAACTTCTCTGATGATAACAGTATCCGTCATTTACCTCTCCAATCAAATTTGTGCTTGAAATTATGTATGAAAAACGGGTAAAAATCAATATCAGTTTTTTTTATAAAGGCATGAATGATGACAAAATATCTGATTACCAGCGCTCTTCCTTACATCAATGGTATTAAACATTTGGGAAATTTGGTCGGTTCAATGTTGCCGGCTGATGTTTATGCCCGTTTTCTGAGGCAGACAGGACATGACGTTTTGTATATTTGCGCAACAGATGAACACGGAACACCGGCTGAACTGGCGGCTTTGGAAAAAAATCAAGATGTTGAAACTTTTTGTACGGAACAACACGAAATTCAAAAGGATATCTATGAACGTTTTCATCTGTCTTTTGACTATTTCGGACGGTCTTCCTCACCGCAAAACACCGAATTGACACAACATATGTGTAAAAAATTGATGGAAAACGGATATATCGAAGAAAGAGTTATCAAGCAGGTCTACTCGGTCGATGATAAACGTTTTCTGCCGGATCGCTATATTGTCGGCACATGCCCTCATTGCGGTTACGAAGCGGCAAGAGGGGATCAATGCGAAAACTGTACACGCGTTTTGGATCCGACAGACTTGATCAATCCGAAATCCGCCGTTTCCGGTAGTTCCAATCTGGAAATTAAAGACAGTAAACATCTTTTTTTAAAATTGCCTGACTTGGAAAAGAAATTATCCGCCTTTATAGATGAACATGAAGCGGAATGGCCTGTCGTCGTTACTTCCATTGCACGCAAATGGTTGAAAGAAGGTCTTCGCGAACGTTGCATCACAAGGGATCTGAAATGGGGAATCCCCGTTCCCGTGGAAGGTTTTGAAGGAAAAGTCTTTTATGTTTGGTTCGACGCTCCTATCGAATATATCGGAGCGACAATGGAATGGGCGGAAAAAGATCCAGAAAACCGCCATTGGAAAAGTTGGTGGTACGACACAAATGATGTCCGTTATGTCGAATTCATGGCAAAAGACAACATACCGTTTCATACTATCATGTTCCCAGCCACTTTGTTGGCTTCGGGAGAACCTTGGAAAAAAGTGGATTACATTAAGGGGTTCAACTGGTTGACTTTTTATGGCGGAAAGTTTTCAACGTCTCAAAAACGCGGTATTTTTACAAATCAGGCATTGGAAGAATTCCAGCCAGATTATTGGCGTTATTGGTTGATGGCGAATGCTCCGGAAAATGCTGATTCCAGTTTTACATTTACTTCTTTTGCTTCGACGATAAACAAAGATTTGAATGATGTCTTGGGCAATTTTGTCAATCGCGTTTTGAAAATGACGGCTTCCAAGATCGGAACAACAGTACCTGAAGGGGGAGAATGGACAAATGTTGAAAAAGATTTCATTCAATCCCTGAAAGCCAAAATAGACAATTATACAAAGTACTTGTCTGAAATGGAGTTCCGTAAAGCATTGGCGGAATTGCGCGCCATCTGGGTCGAAGGAAACAATTATTTGACGGCGGCCGCTCCTTGGACGGTTATTAAATCAGATAAAAACAAAGCGGAAATGATTTTACGTTTAGCTTTGAATGTCATCCGGTTGTATGCTGTCTTGTCGGCGCCCGTTATTCCAGAAACTTCGAAACGTATTCTTAACCTGTTGAATGTGGACCCTGAAGACAAAAAGTGGCCGGAAAGCAACTTGGAAGAGGAATTGCAAAAATTAAAAGCAGGACATGCTTTCAATGTTCCGGATCAGCCTCTGTTCCAAAAAATAACACAGCAGGACATTGACGACTTGTGTTCGCGTTACGGTGGAAATCAGGAAAATTGATATGAGGTTTTCCGGATATGTCGCAGGTGTTGTCGGACTGATAAAAGATCTTTGGCATTTTGTTGTGTTCTTGTTAAAGCGTCCTCACTATGTCGCGTTGATCTTGGCTGTTATTTTAGGAGCTTTTTATATTGCAGGAATTTCTCCTCAAGAAATTCCTGTGGTTTTAAATAACAAATGGCAAAGATTTGTTAAAAACAGAAAGCAGACAATTTCCGAAGATCTTTATTTATTTTCAAAACGCTTTGATGATCCGGACAATCCTTTGAAACAAACAATTTCAATAATAACCAACAACTTATCCGAAAAACCGGATAAAACAGTTGAAGAAAAAAAACAAGCAAAACCTGTCTTTATCGTCCCGCCGAGGCGTAAAAAAGAAGATTCTTCAGTTCAAAAGAATTCACCAAAACCTGAACAACAAGAAAATGAAGACGAAAAAATCCTTCAAGGAACTTTGTTTATAGAAGGGGCGGATAAAATCAAGATCAATACCAAAAAATTCCTTTTGAAAGTAAAACTTCGCCCCGGAAAATCTTCCGAAGCTTTTTCTCAGTTGAACAGAAGGTTTAACGGAGCGAATGCAAAATGTTATCCTGATCCAAAGAAACCTCAATATGCCGATTGCTTTGTCGGTTCCTTGGACGTTTCCGAACTCTTAATTGATTTCGGCTATGCCGACCCGCTTTAAGCTTTGCCCTGTTCGGCAGATAGCAATGTCGGATCTATGCCCAGTTTGTTCAACGCATACGCCCATTTTTTTTCAGGAGAAAGAAGGTATAGTAAATCCGTTGAAGCGTCAACCGGAAGCCATGCGTTTTCCTTTACTTCTTCTTCCAGCTGTCCCGCCGCCCAACCGACATACCCCAGTGTAATTAAATAATTTTTCGGACCGACCCCTCTTGATATGTCTCGAATGATGTTTGTTGTTACGGTTAAGGATGTCAATCCCGTCATTGCCAAAGTCGCTTCACTTGTATATTCGGGAGAGTGTAAAACAAATCCTCTGATCACATCGACAGGACCGCCGGATAATATCGGAGGAGGATCAAATTGTTCCGGACGGTCTATGTTTAATTGAGACAACAATGAAAAAAAAGAAAGTTCTTTGATCGGTCTGTTGATTGCCAACCCCATCGCTCCTTCTTGAGTGTGGGCGCACACATAAATAACCGACTGAATAAAACGATCATCTTGCATTCCAGGCATTGCTATTAAGCATCGACCGTTAAAAAAACACATTTCTTTATTCCTTGTTATTATATTTCAGTTTATAATGCTTTTTCTTTAAAGATATTCTATAAAAATTAAAGGATATTAAAAAATGCGTCAGAATATTTTTATATTTTCTCTTTTATTTGTTTTTATCCTTTTTTCGACACCATGTTTTTCTCAAACCGAAGCCAAAACTGAGCCTGACAATGAAATAGTGCAGGTTATTCCGTTAACAGTAGGGGATCTGCAAAAATTAAAAGATCCGGAAAATACAGATCAGATTGAATTCATTACAGAATTTTATAAAAAAAATAAAGACAGAGGAGCTACGGATGCTCAGATTTTAAATGAGTTATTAAAAGCCGATGTTGAAAATGGACAAAATTCGGAGCTTGTAAAAAAGCTTTCTTTATTGGGAAAACGGTATAAAGATATTGAACATTTTTTTAAAAATGCTTTTGATGAAATAAACATGAGCATTCTGGAAAAAAATCCGGGGCGGACGGATCTGTTAATTGATATTAATGATACGGATACTTGGAAAAATATAAAGCATTTTGAGATCGCAAACACAACTTTTTACCAATATTTGAAAATATTTCAAAAATCGGCTTACTTTTCGAAAATGGTATCCGCAGATAATTTTTCTGCCATCTTATCTTCCTGCGCCAATCGCGGAAAAGGGGATATTTTAATGTCTTTAATCCTTTTCCCGAAAGACGGTGCGGTTTTTCTTACGCAAAAACCGGGGGAAACATATCAAAATATTCAAGTCGATTTTTCTCAATCCGAAAATCTTTTATTCGATGAAACTTTTCCGCCAATGGAAAAAGTCATTACAGTTAACGGAGAGAAGATGATCGGTTATGATGAACGCATATATCTGCCTTTTTATGCGAAATTCAAAAACAAAGATAATATCGGAATTGTTAAAGCATCCGTTACAGCCACTGTTTGTAAAAACAATGTCTGCAAACAGGAAACAACCCCTGTTATCAAATACATAACTGATAAATCGACAATAGAAGCGTCTTCTTGTATGAAAATACGCCAACAAATGAGCTTGACGCCAAAAGCTCATATGGCTCGCGTAGAATTAAAAAATATGTATTTGGACAAATCCGATAATAATCAAGTTGATTTGCTCGCGGATTTTGAAATAGCTTGGTACTTTAACGCAAAAGCCTCTTTCATCATCAAAAATGAAGAGGGAATATTGTTTTCAGATCCCTTTGTTGTTCAAGACGGAAACGATTTACATCTAAAAGTCCGTATCTTGAATCCTGAAGCGTTACAAAAAAATTTAAATGTTGTTATTGATGTCGAATATGCGGGAAAGTCTGCTGAATTCAAAAAAAATGTTTCTTTTGAACGACCGATATTAACAAAGTTTTTCGCTTTGTTCCGTTTTTCAATATTGGATTTTATCGTCGCATTCTTGTCCGGAGTAAAATTCATATTGTTAACGCCGGTTTTGACGGCACTTTTATTGCTGGGAACGCAAGCGGCTATTATCAGCAGAAAAACAGCATCTAAAACTCTGTCCTTTTATTACGGATTGGGAAAAATGTTTTATTTCTGGTGCCTTGTTTACTTGATGATCGCCTTGATTTGGAACTATATTTTACCGAACGGGTTGTTATATTGGGGAATCCAATTTATTTCCCCGTTACTGAATTTCATATTCATCTTAATCTTTGCTATATGCGCATTATATTTATTCAAAATATTTGATGATGTCTCAGTCGTCATGCTTTCAGATAAGTTTCCATTCTTCTTTTCATTTTTCAAAGCAGAACAGGTTCGCGAAAAAGCCGGAATGATCGTTGGGTTCGTAACCGGGGCGCTTTTATTGATCACACCGATGACATCATTTTATTACGAGTTGTATATCTTGTTATCACGTTCTCCAATTATTTATTCCCTGACTTTCGCTGCCGGAGTTTCTTTGCCGTTCCTTGCGCTGTCATTCTTGGATAAACGGGGGGCGGCTTTGCCGGAAGATAAAAGAGCGCAAAAATTGATACGAATGGTTTTGCCTTTCCCGTTCTTTTTTCAAATCCTTTTCTTGTTATTGGATGTCCTTGTAGGAACCGATGTCGATATCTTCGTGTTCTGCTTTCTTCTTATTGTTTTGGGGGCGTCAACCGTATTGAAGTTTCCTCAATTCAAACAAAAATATGTGCTTGCCATTCTTTTAGTCATGGCTTCAGCTTTTGTTCCGCCATTTCCGGAAAAAGATTCCTTTAACAAGGCTTGGGGAATACCATTCGATGAAGAGTTGCTTCGACAAAAAGTCTATGAAGGAAAATCCGTCTATTTGAACGTTTCAGAAAGTTTTTGTCTGTCTTGCCATTGGAACCGTTTTCTTATGTACTTTGCGGGGGCTCCAAAAGAGATAAAAGACGGAAAATTGACAATCATGCGTATCAAATACAATCATCCGTTTTTAAAACGCTTGCTGGAACAAAGCGGAAAATACGGATTACCCACCAATCTGGTATTTTCTCAGATATATCCGGAAGGGAAATTAATCGAGCCGGTGTTTAATCTTTTGACAATAAGATCAATTGTTGAAGAATTTTTGGTTAATGAGGAAAATGACGTATCAGATTTTCAAAACGGGCTTGGAGAAAATCCGCCAAAGCCTGAGGAGAAAGACATAAATTGATACCGACTTTTCCGGCACTGATACAAAACTCGTCATATAAAAGAGCCGTTTCATCAATAAATGTCGGAAACGGCTTTTTCATTGCAACCGGAGAACAACCGCCGTGAACATATCCGGTAACAGGTAACAGTTGTTTTAACGCCAACATCTCAATACTTTTCTGTTTTGCTGCTTTTGCCGCCAGTTTCAAGTCAAGTTCGTTAACGGATGGAATGACAAAAACAAAATAATCATGAGGACTTGAGCGTGTTACAAGTGTTTTAAAAACTTGTTCGGGTTCCCGTCCGATTTTTTTTGCAACGGAAACGGCATCAATTTTGCCATCCGTCGTTTCATATTCATAGCATTGGTAAAAAATATGAGCCTGATCTAACAGCCTCATCGCGTTTGTCTTTTTGATATCGGAATGTTTCATTTATTTATTGTCGACAGATGTTTCGTCCATACCGGTCAATCCAAAGGAAGCCGCTACAGGGGAAATAAGTGAATCCTCTTTGATGCGTTGACGGTTCTTTAAATAAAAATCCATATAACTTTGGCGGTCGATTAATGGCATCCTTTCCAAAGTGTCTAAAAATATTTTATCAACACGAGCTTGAAGGGCGGCCGTTTTTTCAGCAATACCCGCTTGATAAAAATCGGCGGCCGTTCGATCCATGTCTTTTTGAGCCAACGCTTGCAACATAAGTATTTTTTCGGCTGTAATATCGTTTGTCGCGGTTTGAACAGCAAGATCCAGTTCTTTTAACATTTTTCTGATTTCGGAACGTCCTTGGGAACTGAGGTGGAAAAATACGCAATCAGAAGGGAATTCTTTTTGTTTTTCACGACTTAATAACGGGAAGACAGCCAATCCGATTAAAAAAGAGGCAAAAAGAATCCCCTTGTGTTTTTTGATCACGAACGTCCTCCTGAAGACAGGCGTGTTAATGAAAGCTTATACAAGTTATTTTTACCGGCTTGCGCTTTTGACCCGTTTGAATATTTTTTCACATCAGGATTTTTTAAAAAATCCTTTGCAGTTTGACGTTGTTTCTTTTCTGTTATACCCAAGGACTTTGAAACGATCTCATAAGTGTTCGCAGACAAATTGGGGGTTTCAAGAATACGGGTCAAAGCTTTTTTCATCAAAACCTGACGTTGCGGATCGTATTTTTTCCAACTTCCCAATGCGACAGGAATAGTTGCGGCAACTTGCGGATTGATTTTATCGACAGCTATTGTTTGTTCGGCAATAAAATCATATCCTGAACCGTCTTTTTTATGTAAAGCCGTCGGATTTGCCGCAAAAGCGCCGATCAAAGCACGCACTTTATTCGGATTGGTAATGGAAAACGATTCGTGATGCAACAGTTCTTTTACAGTTTTTAATGAATTTTCAGATGCTTGAGCCTGCATGGACAACCACTTGTCAACAACAAGGGAATCGTTTTTATAAGTTTGATAAAAATCATTCATAACGGATTTTGCCGTTGGTGTATCTTTACCGGCAAAAACACGAACAGCCGCATCCTTATCCGTCATTTGATCCGCAGACTTGTATTGTTGTAAAGCCAAAGAATCATCTAAAAGGCTTAAATAGCTTAAAGCCATATTCTTTACGGCGCGTTTTCCAGAATCTTGCGTATTTGGATTGTATTCGCCTTTTGTCTGGTTATTTTCATAGACTTTTAGTAAATCGTCTTTTAATTCGAGAGCTATTTGTTTTCGCAATTGTGAACGTGCCAAAGCAATTGCGTCGACATCAACGACATCCATGCGTTCTGCCAAAGCACGTTCTCCCGGCATAACGAACGCTTTTGCAATAAAAGCCTTATCAAGATTTTCATCATTCAGATACCCTTTCAAGGCTTTGATGAATACGTCGGGAACCTTTGTTTCTTTTCCTTGTTGAATATCTTTTACCATATCCAACATAATGTCGGTGGCAAATTGCTGTCCGGCATCCCAACGGTTGAATAAATCTGAATCCTTAGCCATCAGTAAACCGCGTTGATCCGGTGTATATTCCGCTTTGAAATGAATAGGGGCGGTAAAAGAACGGTTAGCTGATAAAACAGGTTCTTCAAGAACGTTATTAAAAACGAATGTCTGTTCCGGTTTGTTTAAAACGATCACTTTCGACGTTTTATTGTCTTTCGGTTGCCCTTGAATGTCTAAAGGCATATCCGTACCGTTTTTATCCAGCAAACCGACTTCCAAAGGAATGACAAAAGGTTTTTTAATCGGTTGTCCCGGGGTTGCGGGCGTATGCTGGTTTAACGTTAAAGTATATGTTTTTTTCTGTGCATCATAGACGCCTTTTGCTTCGACAACCGGAGTGCCGGCTTGATGATACCATGTCTTTGAAAATTGTCTTAAATCCAAACCGGCGCCTTCGGAAATGGCTGCGACAAAGTCATCGCAAGTTACGGCTTTACCGTCATTGCGTTCAAAATATAAATCCATACCTTTGCGGAATTTTTCTTTTCCCGCCATACGTTCCATCATACGAATAACTTCCGCCCCCTTATTATAAACCGTACCAGTATATAGGGAACGTACGGAAATATAAGAATCAGGACGGATCGGATGAGCCAGCGGACCGGCATCTTGAGTAAATTGGCTTGCGCGCAAAGAGGCGACGTCTTCGATTCTCTTGACGGCACGGGAACGCATGTCCGAAGAAAATTCCTGATCACGATAAACCGTCAATCCTTCCTTCAGGGTCAAGTCAAACCAATCGCGCAAAGTAACTCTGTTTCCAGACCAATTATGAAAATATTCATGACCGACAACACCTTCGATGCTGGCAAAATCCGCATCTGTCGCCCGTCGGGAATCAGCTAAGACATACTTGTCATTGAATATGTTCAAAGAGGTGTTTTCGCACGCGCCGGAGTTGAAATTGGACACGGCGACAATGTTGAAAACATCGTGATCATATTCGCGTCCGAAGGTGTCTTCGTCCCACTTCATCGCTTTTTTCAAAGATTCAATGGCATAAGCGCTCATAGAGCCTTTGCCTTCTTCAACGAAGACGTTTAAGGTTACATCGCGTCCGGAACGGGTAACGAAGTGATCTTGCAACTGGTCGAGTTTGCCGGCGACAACGGCATATAAATAGCACGCTTTTGGAACGGGGTCGAAAAACACCTCTTTTTTACGACCGTCCGGCAATTCTTCAACGGATTCTTTATTTCCGTTGGAAATCAGCTTCGGTAATTTTTCTTTATCGCCGATTAAAGTCGTACGCCATGTCGGCATGACATCGGGACGGTCTGGAAAATAAGTGATGCGTCTGAAACCGTGTGTTTCGCATTTTGTACATAAAATGCCGTCCGATTCGTACAATCCTTGCAATTTCGTATTCGCTTTCGGGTTGATATCGGTTTCTATGGTCAGCGTGAAATCTTTCGGAGGATTGAGCAATGTCATACCTTCATCGGAAAGAATGTAATCTTTTTGTGTTAAAGGTTTTCCGTTTATTGAGATGCTTTTTAAAGTTAATTCATCACCGTCCAGCCACATAGGGGTGTTTTCCGCCGTATCCGGTTCACGGTGCACCTGCATTTGAGCAACTGCCTTGGTATGTTCGGAATCCAAGTCGAATGTCATATCAACATGGCTGATTTGATAAGCCGGTTTTTTATAATCTTTTGCATAAACAGTCTTGGGTGTGTCGGACATGATAAAAATCCCATCAGAAAAATATTCAATTTTTGTCCAGTCTACTCAAAAAACGCTTGTTTTCCAAGAATATTTTTTGAAAAAATCGTAAAATGTTTTAAACTTTTTTTTAGCAAAATTTCTTCTATAATAAATAATGAAAAAATCGGATCAAAGCGTATGGGTATAAAAACAAGGGCAGGGATATTTCTTTTATCGACAATTGTATTGACAGGCTGTGCCCTTGTTCCTTTAAGCGATAGCCCGTCAGCCAAAATGTCTGCACGTTCCAACAATTCTCCTAAAAGAAATGTGCATGACAGGACATACTTCAGAATCCAAAGCATTTCTCCGTCGTATGTTACGGTAAAAAAAGGAGATACCGTTTATTCATTATCTAGAAAATACAATGTACCAACACGTTCCGTTATCGAACTCAACCGACTTAAAACACCTTTCCTGTTGTATGCCGGTCAACGCTTGAAACTGCCAAAACCTGTTATTCACGTCGTTCGAAAAGGTGATACGGTTTATAGTATTTCCAGACGTTACAATGTTGATATGAGTCTGCTTGTTCGACAAAACAAACTAAAAGAACCTTACAATATTTATGAAGGGCAATTTTTAAAATTACCTGGATCCATCGTTGAAAAAGAAAAACAGCAAGTCGCGCAAAAACAACCTGTCAATCTTGTAAAGGGTGCTAACGTATCCGGCAAGAAAAATTCCTCAGTGAAAACAGCGCAAAAAACAGTGTCAAGCGCTAAGGCGACATCGCCGAAAACGGTATCTAAAAAGGCTAAAAAACCAACTCCGAAAAACAATGTCCGATTGCCGGCACCTCCTCAAAGAACAAAAGCCAAATTTGCATGGCCTGTCGATGGCATTGTCATAACGAAATTCGGTGCTGTCGGTGCTGGACGACATAATGACGGAATAAATATCAAAGTTGACGAAGGAACATCTGTCCGCGCCGCTGAAAGTGGGGTGGTCGCTTATGCTGGAAACGAGCTGAAAGGGTTCGGAAACCTATTGTTGGTAAAGCATGCGGACGGTTGGATTACGGCTTATGCTCACAATAAACTTTTATTGGTTAAACGGGGGCAAACCGTTAAAAGAGGACAAAGTATTGCGAAAGCGGGGAAAACGGGAAATGTCCAAGGCGCTCAATTGCATTTCGAAATCAGAAAAGGAACTAAGGCGGTTGATCCTCTTGCCTACATGGAAAAAAAATAAAAGCGCCCCTGTTTTAAGGTTAAGGGGATGAGCACTTTTTCATTATAAATCAATAAGTTGATAAAAAATATTTTAAAAAACTGTTTTCTTGACTGAAAATAATTCTTATAGTCATATAAACTAAAGTTTTGTCTGTCCTCAATCAAATTGTCAAAAAAGAGGATAAAATGAAAAAAAATATTTTTCTCAGTTTTTCATTTTTACTTTTATTCGGCTGTGGAACCATGGATGTCGGACATGTTCAAGAGATCACTTTTTCCGCCAACACTTCCGAAGTCGGTATTTATGATAATGCGGGAAATTTTGTTTGTATGGCACCTTGTATAACGCAAATCCAACGTAAACCTGTGGATTTGTTTTTTGTGGCTAAAAAAGAAGGATATATTGACAGTCCCTTTCAATTGAAAGCAGGATTTGAAAATCGTTTTTTTCGCCATTTTTTGACTTCAGGTGTCGGTGCAATTGTAATCATTCCTTTTTCAACCTTTTTACTGCCGCCTTTGATCACAGATTTAAGCGCAGGAGGCGCTTATGAATACGAAAAAGGGTATATCTTTATTAATATGATAAAAAAAGGGTCGAAAGCCGAATTACTGCAACAAAAAAAAGAAGCGGAAATCCGTCGATTCCTATTGCTGAATTATGATGACATTCAAGCCGAATTGGCTAAAGGGGAAGGGGAAAAATTAGATACTTTAAAAGAAATGACCTTTACTGAGTATAATGAGGTTGCTTGGGCAATTGAACAAAATCCGGAAAAGGAAAAGGCTGTACAAGAGGTTGTAAATATTTATCGTAGACAAAAAGCTCTTTTATTTTTGCGAGACGATGCACAGGATTTTCCGGACGCTGAGGAAAAAGAAGAAATTGATGACCTTCTTGATGAAGAATATGACACGCGGGAACAAGAAGACGATTTAAGCAAGCAAAATGATTCACAGGATTTTCCGGACGCTGAAGAAAAAGAAGAAATTGATGACCTTCTTGATGAAGAATATGACACGCGGGAACAAGAAGACGATTTAAGCAAGCAAAATGATTCACAGGATTTTCCGGACGCTGAAGAAAAAGAAGAAATTGACTTTATAAAAAATTTAAAATTAGATTAAATGCGCTTTCAATGTTCCTGATAGGAATTGGAAAATAGGAAATCATGTGTGTTGTTTGAAAAAAGTTTTTCTTCTTTCATAAAAAACTAAAATATTTGTTTTTTTGTCGTATGGAAAAAGTTTCGTTGTCGGTGCGCAATCAGAAAAGCTTGCAGCCTAAAAAATTCCTTTGGTATATGAAAGCCGGATTAGCGAATTGATAGACATTGAAATCGAAACGGTAATCATATTCAATCATTGAATCCGGCATAGATATATCTTCCGCTAATTCGATAATGTGAATAATCTATTCTTACAGCGTGGAACTGAAAATATCAGATACCGTTTTTGTGCCGCAGTAATGCAGGAAAGTATTCCATTTCGACGACATAAACATCCGAATAATATTGTAGGAACCGTACAGATGGAGAAATCTGAATATCAATACGGGCTATGTGCCGGAAAAACCATCGGAATTGAGCGTGTAAAGCGATTCAACGGTCTGTGAACACTAATAGCAACAAAAAAGTCTTCAGTTGCAAAGGTGTCATTTGTCAAAAAATGCGAATGGAAATCAGCTGAAAAAAGATGTTATTACGATGCCAAAAAGAGAATTGACAACTCTGTTTTACATGGAAAAGTAACAAAGATAAGTATCGGCACGCTATGATACCATCGATCTTATTATTTTAACAAACCGGTCAAGTTTACAATAAGATATCTTCTTTGTTTTCAATGCCGTTTAAAAGTGTGATGTTAAAAAGTATTTTTAATTGAATACTGTGGCATAAAAAACCCCGCGTTCATGCGGGGTTTACTTTTTGAAAATTATAAACGGATATACGGGATAAATTCATCTTCAAAAGTAACATAAGGCAAAAATTCACCTTCATAATCAATTGTCATCAAACAACCTCCAAAATAAAATTAAATAATTTTTTACGCGAAATAATGATGAAAATCAAGTTTTTTAAGTTGTAAATCTTTTAATTTCTCCATTGTATGGTCTGAAGTCTTTTTTAGTAACAGTTGTAAACGAGAATCATTTGGAAAAATAAAAATTTCTTTCCATCATTTAATTTTAACAAACCGGTCAAGTTTACAATAAGATATTTTCTTTGTTTTCAAGACCTTTTAAAAGTGTGATGTAATGAAGCTTTATTTACTGTTTGTTTCTATCCGGCGTTTAAAAGTTTGACGGCATCTTCTTTTCTGAACAGGTGAAGCAACAACCGTAAAGCTTTTCCACGTTCGGAAACCAAGCAGGGGTCTATGTTCATAATATATTTTGCATCATTTCGCGCCATTTTCAAAAGATTTTGATCAGTTGACAAATCTGCGATTTTAAATTCTTGCAAACCGCTTTGCCGTGTTCCCAAAACTTCTCCGGCACCGCGCAGTATCAAGTCTTGTTCGGCAATTTTAAATCCATCTTGTGTTTCTCTCATAATAGACAGGCGCGCTTGTGCCGTTTGCTTTAACGGATTGGCATATAATAATAAACAAGTGGACTCTTTTTCTCCGCGCCCGACACGACCGCGTAATTGATGCAACTGAGCCAATCCGAAACGTTCCGCATGTTCAATCACCATAACCGTAGCATTAGGAACATCGACACCGACTTCAATAACGGTCGTGGCAACCAAAATATCCAGTTCGGATATGGAAAATTTTTTCATTACATCTTCTTTTTCAACACTTTTCATCTTCCCGTGAACCAATCCGACACGACCGGGGAAAAGGCGGTTTAAATGATCAAAACGTTCCTGTGCTGCGGCTAAGTCAATTTTTTCACTTTCTTCCACCAAAGGGCAAACCCAATAAATCTGATTGCCTTCCTCTATTTTCCGTTTTAACGCGCTGGCTGTTTCATCAATACGCGTCGTTGGTAAAACCCGTGTTGTAATAGGCTTTCTGCCAGCAGGCAATTCATCAATCCGAGATGTCTCCATATCTCCGTAATAAGTCAAGGTCAATGTTCTTGGGATCGGAGTCGCTGTCATAACAAGCATATCGGCCGATTTTCCTTTTTCGGACAGACTTAAACGCTGATGCACCCCGAATTTATGCTGTTCATCCACAACAGTTAACGCCAAATCTTTAAAAACGACATCCTGAGAAAACAAAGCATGAGTACCGATGACAATTTGAGCCTGACCGCTGGCAATTTGCTTTAAAATTTCCTCTCTTTTTTTTCCCTTGTCCCGTCCTGTCAACAAAACAACCTGAACTCCGGCAGGATTAACCGTCTTTTGGATAAAGTTGAAATGCTGGTTTGCCAAAATGTCCGTTGGAACCATCAAAGCCGCTTGAGCTCCGCTTTCAACAGCGTTTAACATGGCAAATAATGCTACAAGCGTTTTTCCGGAACCGACATCACCTTGGACCAACCGTAACATGCGTAAAGGTGAATCCATGTCTTTGTTAATTTCTTTCAACACACGGATCTGAGCGTTTGTTAACGCAAAAGGCAACATCTTTAAGACGGATTGCCTGATTTGTCCGTTTCCGCAAATACGACGACCTCCTAAACGACGCATGTTGTTACGCACTAAAGCAAGAGCCAATTGATTCGCCAGCAGCTCATCGTAAGCCAAACGTTGTTTTGCTAAAGGCGTTTCTTTTAAATCCTTTTCATTTTCAGGACAATGGATGATTTTTAAAGCAGTTTTGAAATCTTGCCAGCCTTCACGCTTTGTCATTGCCGGATCTTGCCATTCCGGTAATAAAGGGGTTTTTTCAATGCCGGCGCGTATGGCTTTATTTAACAGTTTCCCAGACAAACCCGCCGTCAACGGATAAACGCATTCAATTGCAGGAATTTTGTAAACTTCCGATTCAGGAACAATATAATCGGGATGTGTCATTTGCTTTTGTTTGTTCAAAGCCCCGAACTGTTCGATTTTTCCGCTAATAACACATTTTTTCCCGATTGGTAAAGCTTGTTGAGGGTAATTACCGTAAACATGAAAAAAAACAACACTGATTTGTCCTGTATCGTCATGACACAAAACTTTATAGGGGCTTTTGCGTGTAGCCGGAGGGTAATGACAATCGACGACAACTTCAACAGTTACCACTTCGTTCAAAGGGGCTTTCGCAATTTTTGTTTTCAATCGACGGTCAATAAAGCCGGCAGGCATATGAAACAAAAGGTCGACAACATTGGAACCGCATAATTTCGAGCATAATATAGCTGTTTTTTCCCCGATTCCCGATAAACTTTCCACAGGGCAAAAAAAAGGGAATAAAATTTCGGGACGCATGATTTTTCCTAAAACTGTTAAAGCATTCCTCTAAAATAAAGAGTGATTTTCTTTTTTTTCTATTGTATTTATCTTGTTCAGCGGAGCAAGTTTAAAATGAATTTTTCAAAAAAACCTCAAAAACACTTATTGATCAGCGCACCGGATAATTATACGGCGTTGGTTTTGGCGCAAATGACACGGGCAACAAATGACGTTCTTCACATCTGCCGTGATGATACGCGTTTAACGGTATTGACGGAACAATTGGCTTTTTTTGCGCCGGACATAACTGTTTTACCATTTCCTGCTTGGGATACTGTACCGTATGACCGCGTTTCCCCGAATACGAATGTCATCGCCAAAAGAATGGAAACATTGTCCGTACTGTCATCAGAAAAAACAAAAAAGTCGCGTTTGGTTATAACAACCGCCAATGCCATTTTACAACGTGTTCCCCCTGTTGATTTTTTCAGATCCTCCCTTTCTTTGCGTGCCGGAGACGCTTTTGATGAAAAAGCTTTCAATCTGTTTTTGGAAAAAAACGGCTATCAGCGCACGGAACAAGTCATGGAACCAGGAGAATACGCCGTTCGAGGTGGAATCATAGACGTTTTCGCTCCAGGAACGCAAGAACCTTTACGTTTGGACTTGTTCGGAGACGAACTTGAATCCATTCGCACCTTCGATCCGATCAGTCAAAGAACGACTGGAAAGACAGACTGTTTTACATTCAAACCCGTCAGCGAAGTCGCTTTGGACGAACAAGCGGTTTCACGTTTCCGTACAAATTATCGAGAAATGTTCGGTTCCGGCGTCAACGACATTTTATACGAAAGCATTTCAGAAGGCCGGCGTTTCCAAGGCATGGAACATTGGTTGCCTTTGTTTCACGAAGGAATGGATACGCTTTTTGCCTTTTTACCGGACAGTGTTGTTTCTTTGGACTATCAAACGGAAGAAGCTGTACGCTGGCGATGTGAACAGATCAACGAATTTTATCAAGCGCGCAAACAAGCGGAAGAAAATGGTTTGTCGGAAGCCGGTATGATTTATCATCCTGTGGCAGTGGAAAGCTTTTTTTTATCGCCTGAGGAATTGAATAGGTCTTTGGCGGGCAGAGCCGTTTACCAGCATTTTCCTTTTGAAACCCCTTCGACTGGCGCACAAGATGATGTCATAGATGCGCAAGGACGGGCAGGACGCGATTTTTCAGCGGAACGTGTTGATCCGGATGTTGATCTTTATGATGCCGTCCGAAAGTTCATTGTCGAACAGCGACTGGGAAAAAAGAAGGTTGTTCTTTGTTCGTATTCTTCCGGATCCCGTTCGCGTATAGCAGCTTTACTGAAAGAACACGGTGTTCCGACCGATCCGGTTCAGACATGGGATCAAGCTTTAAAAAGTGGAGGGGAAACACCCTTTGTAGTTCTGCCTTTGGAACGAGGCTTTCAGACAAAAACGTTGTGTGTCATATCCGAGACCGATATCTTGGGAGACCGGTTGGTTCGTTCCGTAAAACGGAAAAGAAAAAACGACCAGTTTATCGGGGACATTTCCGTCTTGAACGAAGGAGATCTTGTCGTTCATATCGACCATGGGATCGGGCGTTATAACGGTCTTGAAACGCTCCAAGTCGGTGGTGCGCCTCATGATTGCGTGTGCTTGGTTTACGCGGACGGAGACAAACTGTTCGTTCCTGTTGAAAATATTGAAGTCTTATCGCGATACGGATCGGATCAATCCGGAGCTGTTTTGGATAAATTGGGCGGCGTTGCTTGGCAGGCGCGCAAATCCAAACTGAAAAAGCGCATAAAAGATATGGCGGAAGCTTTAATTAAAATTGCCGCTGAACGGTATTTAAGAAAAGCCGATATATTACCGGTGCCAACCGGTGTTTATGATGATTTTTGCGCCCGTTTTCCTTACGTTGAAACGGAAGATCAGGAAAAAAGCATTCAAGACGTCCTTAACGACATGACCAAAGGTCGTCCGATGGATCGGCTGGTTTGCGGAGACGTCGGTTTCGGGAAAACGGAAGTCGCTTTGCGCGCCGCTTTTACAGCCGCAATGAATGGTGTTCAAGTCGCCGTTGTCGTTCCAACGACTTTGCTGGCACGCCAACATTATGAAACTTTTTTAAAACGATTGACCGGATTTCCTTTGCGTGTCGATCAGCTTTCGCGTTTAACGCCAAGCAGACATGCCGGCATTATAAAAAAAGAATTGATGCAAGGCAGTCTGGACATCGTCGTCGGTACGCACGCTTTGCTGGCAAAAACGGTTTCCTTTAAAAATTTGGGGCTTTTAATCGTAGATGAAGAACAACATTTCGGCGTCGCCCATAAAGAACGTTTAAAACAACTGCGCTCAAACATTCATGTTTTAACCTTGACGGCGACACCGATCCCGCGAACATTGCAGATGGCTTTGACCGGTGTCAGGGAACTGAGCATCATTGCGACGCCTCCCGTGGACAGGTTGGCAGTACGAACTTTCGTTTTGCCTTTCGATCCTGTCATCATACGGGAAGCTTTGATCCGCGAACGTATGCGTGGAGGTCAGACCTTTTATGTCTGCCCGCGTATTTCGGACATGGATGAAGTTATAAAAAAACTGAAAATTCTGGTTCCGGAAATCAAAGTCGTCGCAGCTCACGGGCGCATGACCCCGAAAGAAATCGAAGATATCATGACGGCTTTTTCCGATAAAAAATATGATGTTCTCGTATCCACATCAATCATTGAATCCGGCATAGATATGCCTTCCGTCAATACGATAATCGTTCATCGGGCGGATATGTTCGGTTTGGCTCAGCTTTATCAATTGCGCGGGCGTGTGGGGCGGTCTAAAATTCGCGGATACGCTTATTTGACATTACCCAACGCACAAAAGGTCAATAAAACCGCGCTGAAGCGAATGGAAGTCATGCAAAAACTGGATAACTTGGGCGCAGGTTTTACACTGGCAAGTTATGATCTGGATATTCGCGGCGCGGGAAACCTGTTGGGGGAAGAACAGTCCGGACATATTAAAGAAGTCGGTATCGAGCTTTATCAGAAAATGCTGGAAGAAGCTGTCGCCGAAGCCAGAAACGGTGATACATTGCAGCAAGACGGACAAGAAACATGGTCGCCTCAAATCAATATCGGCATGCCTGTCTTAATTCCTGAAAGTTATGTGCGTGATTTGGGGATTCGCATGGGACTGTACAAACGTTTGGCGGAGTTTACGGAGTTAAATGAAATTGAAGCCTTCGGCGCTGAAATGGCGGATCGTTTTGGAAACTTGCCGCCAGAAGTTGAGAATTTACTTGAAATCATAGCAATTAAGACTTTGTGCAGAAAGGCAAATGTTGAAAAAATAGAAGCCGGTCCCAAAGGTGCTGTTGTCAGTTTAAGAAATAATCGCTTTCCAAATCCTGCAGGACTTGTTAAATTTATAGCACAAAATAACGGCACTGTAAAATTACGCGCAGATCAAAAGATCGTTTACAAACGGGTGTGGGATGTTGCAAAAGACCGGATCAAAGGAATACGCAAAATGATGGATAAAATGGCGAAGATTGCCCTTGAAGTGAAATAAATCAATATATTATAATTTTTTTTTATGAAACAGGTTGAATTGAAATGTGTAAGAAAACTCATATACTAACAATTGTTTGCCCCGATAAAACAGGTATTGCCGCCCGTGTTTTCAATGTTATTGCCGCTCAAGGTGGTTTCATCACAGAGGCCGCCCAATTCGGTGATGAGCTCAGCCGGTTGTTTTTTATGCGCATTGTTTTCACCTCGCAGACCCAAGACGATTTTGTTACTCTGTTTGAAGAGGCTTTTTTACCCGTCGCAACGGAATTTGATATGACGTGGAAATTGTATGACGGTGACAAACCGGCACGACTGTTGCTGGCAGTTTCAAAAGAAAGTCATTGTTTAAATGACTTGCTCTACCGGTATCGGGCGGGATTGCTTAAAGCCGATATCGCCGGTGTTGTGTCAAACCATGAAGATATGCGCGATTTCGTGGAATGGCATAAGATCCCTTATTATTACTTCCCGTTGCCGAAAGGATCTTCATTTGAAGATAAGCGTCGACAGGAAAACAAAATACTGAGTCTTGTCGACGAATTACACATAGACTTGGTTGTCTTAGCGCGTTATATGCAAATTTTATCCGACGATATGTGTCGTGCTTTAACAGGGCATTGTATCAATATCCACCATTCTTTCCTGCCCAGCTTCAAAGGGGCAAAACCGTATCATCAAGCTTATGAGCGCGGTGTCAAATTAATCGGAGCGACGGCTCATTATGTAACTGCCGACCTTGACGAAGGCCCGATTATCGAACAAGCCGTTGAACGCGTCGATCATACAAATACGCCGGCTCAGTTGGTGTCCATCGGAAAGGATTTGGAAAATATCGTTTTAGCCAGAGCCGTCCGTTATCATACGGAACACCGTATTTTATTAAACGGTCACAGAACCGTGATTTTTAAATAACGGGAGAAATACGTGAGAATAGACGCCATTCCTCTTTTCAAAACAACATCAGAGATGTTTCGCACTGAAATGGATAAGCATTTACGCTGGAAATCTTTTCGCAGCGGTCAGGAAATCATTAATCGTGAAGATAAAAATTCCGATCTGTTTTTTGTGCAAAAAGGAAAAGTGCGCATTGTCATTTATACCGTATCAGGGCGCGAAGTAACTTTGGACGATATCGAAACCGGTGGTTTTTTCGGTGAACTGGCGGCAATTGATAAAGAACCGCGTTCGGCTTCGGTTATTGCGCTGGAAGAATCGGAGCTGGCTTTTTTGCCTGCTGAAAAATTCAAGGAAGGATTGAAAAAAGAATCTCAAGTCGCTTTCCGTATCATGCAAAGGATGGCAATGATCATCCGGCATGCCAATGAACGTATTGTCGAACTGTCCACGTTAGGCGCTAACAATAGGATACATGCCGAAATTTTACGCTTGGCAAGAAAAAACGGCGTTGAAAAAAACGGAAAGATCTATATTTCCCCCATACCGATACACAGCGATATCGCCGCAAGAATTAGTACGGTCAGGGAAACGGTGGCAAGAGCTATGAGCGATCTGTCCAAACAAAAGATCGTTACACGCGAAAATGGTTCTTTAGTTGTTCATGACATCAAACGCCTTGAAGAAATGGTTCAAGATGTCAGAGGGGATGTTATTTAGTTTTTTCAAGGAGATATAACATGAAAATACCTTACCTTAAACGTGTCGTCCTAGCGGGCGGTGTTTCTTGGTTGGCATTGTGCGGACCGGCTTTCGCAACATTACAAGAAGCTCTCGACGCTTTGAAAGAACAAGATTATATCTTTGCCATGGAAGAGTTTACACGCTTGGCGGATAAAGAGGAAAACGCCGAAGCGCGCTACTATATAGGGCGTATGTACGAACAGGGAACCGGTGTTCAACAAGATGAGTTAAAGGCTTTGGAATTTTACCAGCAAGCCGCCGATCAAGGCAGTGCCAGTGCCGCGTTGAAAGTCGGAAATGCTTATTATAACGGTAAGGGCAAGGAAAAAGATTATAAGGAAGCTTTCAAATGGTATAAAAAAGCCGCCGATCAGAATAATTATCCCGCTCAATACAATCTCGGACTGATGCTTGAAGAAGGGCTGGGCGTTAAAGAAGATATCCTGAAATCTTTCGAATACTATAAAAAATCCGCTGATCAAGGTTATGCGCCCGCACAAATGGCTTTGGGACGGATGTATCTGAAGGGGTTGGGAACACCTCAAGATTTCTCTCAAGCGATCTTTTGGTATAAACTGGCCGCCGATCAAGGCAATATCAAAGCCCAAATGAATTTGGCAAACCTGTATGCCAACACGTCCATTCGCGGATTGCCGTTTAACATTATCGGCGCCCATATTTATTATAACTTGATTTCCGCTTATGGAACATCTCCTTTAAAAGAAGAAGCCGCTGCAAAACGTAACGAGCTTATGCAAAAAATGAAAAATGAAGAGGTTATGGCGGCACAAACACGGGCGCAAAAGTGGAAAAAGAAAACTCGTGAAGAATCACTGCCCAGTTTCGTTAGAAGTACAACTTTGTTGGAAGAAGCCTCTGGAAGTTCCGTAGGGGCTAAAAAAGAACAACAAGAAGAAGAAAAAGAGGAAATCACCATTACGGTTCAAACGGATGTCCAAGAATTAATCGTAGCTGCCGGCATTTCAAGACGTACTTTGAACAAAGCCGTTCGAGAGGATAATTTCCAGCCGATCGTTGATGCATTGAAAGAAAAAGCGGACGCTGGAGAAAGAGTTGCTCAACTTGCTTTGGCGGATGTTTATTTGCTAGGGCAGGGCTTAGATCCAAATCCTGAAGAAGCATTTAAAATTTATTCCAAGATTATTGAAGAAAACAATGATCCTATTGCTTTTTCCCGCTTGGCGCCGATGTATTGTGAAGGCATGGGGGTAAACCCTGATTTAGTGGAATGCTATAAGTTTATGTTGCTGGCTAAAAAGTATGCTGATGAAGCTTCTTTGCCGTCTATTTCGGAATCAATACAGATGCTGGATGAAAATCTGGACAAATCGATCAGAGATGACGGTAAAAAATTGGCTGATGAATGGGGGGCAGAAAAAGAAGAAGAAGAACCGGCAAAGAAAAAGGGCTTTTTCGGTATGTTCGGCGGTTCTGACGAAGATGACGCCATCACTAAACCCGAAGAAGAAGAAACTTCTGAGGAACAGGAAAAGAATGAAGATGAAGAAGTGCCGGCAGAAAACGATAAAAATAAAAACGATGTTAAAGAAAATGAAGAAAGTGCAAAAGTAACGGAAAAAGACGTTAAAGAAAAGGTTGAGGCAAAAAAGGAAGAAGAAAGCGAGAAGAAGGTCGACGCGAAGAAGGAAGAGGAAGCTAAGAAAAAAGCTGAAGCGAAGAAGAAAGAGGAAGCCAAGAAAAAGGCTGAAGCGAAGAAGAAAGAAGAAGCCAAGAAAAAGGCTGAAGCGAAGAAGAAAGAAGAAGCTAAGAAAAAGGCCGAAGCGAAGAAGAAAGAAGAAGCTAAGAAAAAGACCGAAGCGAAGAAAAAAGAAAAAGCAAAGAAAAAAGAAGAGGAAGATATTGTAGATATCTTTTCAGATTTATAAGGGCTGAAAAATGACCGATACAAATATTTTAACTTTACCTGACAACAGTTTTTTGTCCTTTCGTCATATAACAGGGAAAAAGCCGTTTGAAATTCTTTTCATGCACGGAACATTGTCTGACAAAAACGCCTCCAAATCACTTTTTTTAGAAGATTTTTGTAAAAGAAACGATATCGGTTATATCGCTTTTGACTTTATCGGGCATGGACAGTCTTCTGGAAAATATACAGATGGAACGATCGGTTTATGGCTTGATAATGCTTTGGAGGTCATTGACAAAATTGCAAAAAAACCTTTAATCATTGTCGGAAGCTCAATGGGTGGCTGGATCGCTTTGCTTGCCGCTCTGGCTCGCCCCGAACAAATTATCTTTGTTGTGGGGTTGGCAGCCGCTCCCGACTTTACCGTTGATCTGTGGAATTCTTTTTCAGATCAACAAAAAAAAGACATCCAAGAAAAAGGGATTATCTATATTCCGAACGGTTGGACGCAAGAAGGGGATCCTTGGACGAAAAAATTGTTTGATGATGCTGAAAAGCATTTATTATTCAAAGATGAAAATCAATTGAACATTCAATGCCCCTTGACTTTAATACAAGGAGCAAAAGACGATTGCGTTCCGGTTCAAACTGTTTTTAAAATTATGAAAGCTGTCAAGACGAATGATGTCAAAATCGTCATTTTAAAAAACAGCGGACATCGTTTGTCGGAACCTGATGAATTGACGGTTTTGGAAAACGAACTGTTGGCGTTCATTCAAAAAAAGGTTATTGATAAACGGGATTCATGCGTAAACGGACACGGCGGTTGCGTTGGCGGTTGAAAACGATAGGTTCTCCGTGAGCGTCTTTATTGGGATAACGAGGCTGGACATCCGCCAAACCGACCGCCTTCAAACGTATCGGATCAATACCGTTTTCAATCAAAAAACGGGTAACTGCTGAAGCTCTGGCACAAGATAATTCCCAATTCGACGGGAATTGGACGGTATTTATAGGGGTGTCGTCCGTATGTCCCTGAACTTCAAAACGGAAAATACTATATCGCGGATTGTTTAATGTTGTAATTAAACGTTGTAAAACAGGATGGGAATCCGGTTTTAATATTGCGGATCCGTTGTCAAAGAAAATATCGGATTCAAGATCCAATGTTAATCCGTCGTGGTCACTACCTAAAGCGTAAGTAGTGTCTATATTTAACGTCCGCAAATCGTCTTCCAAATCGGAACGCAATAAAGTGATGGGAGTATCCACCGAACGGTCTGTGAATTCCCGTACCATTCCCGTTCTGATCTGTTCAAAGGCAATGGTATCCATTTTTGATGCCGCTAGCAACATGACAAAAAAACACAACAATAACGTTACACAGTCGCCGTATGTACTGATCCATTCGTCAGTATTGACTTTTTTTTTCTTTGGAGGCATCAACATTTTTTTATTTTCCTTACTGACGTTGCATATCCCTGTCAATTAAAAAATGTTCGGAAGGATCAAGATATGCGTTTAATTTATCTTGAATATAACGCGGACTTTTACGTTCCGCCAATAAAACAAGACTTTCTGTAATTAAAAGGTTTCTGAACAAAGTATCGTCGTTGCGCGATGTCAGTCTTATTCCCGCCGGCAAATAAATTAAACGGGCGGACATAATACCATAAAATGTCGTAATCAAAGCAACCGCCATACCTGTTCCGATAGCTTTTGGATCGGTTCCCATGTTACTCAACATGACAACCAAACCGATCAATGTTCCCGCCATGCCGAAAGCCGGAGCATTTGCGCCGATATTATTTAAAATATCAATCGGTTTACTTTCCCGTTGATAGGAAGTAAAGGCGAATTCTTTTAAAATTTCACGGATTTCATTGCCTGTATAACCGGAAATAACCAACTCCATCCCATATTTTAAAAAAGGTTCGTCTTCTGAAATAGCCGGTAAAGCATCATTTTCCAATCCTTGCAACCCGCTTTTTTGTGTGATATAAGCCCAACGAATGAAACGACCGACCTCATCTTTGTAAGAAAGCTCACTGTCTTTGTAAATTTTGAAAACAGACAACCATTTTTTATTCGCCGCTAAAATATCGTGAATATTATAAGCGATAAGCATTGCGAAATAAGGACCGACTAAGACTAAAATGAAACTGTTCAAATCCCAGAATACGGAAACATTCGGTGTGGCCAGCCGTATGGAAATAAAAACAATCCCCCATCCGACGACAATACCGATCAAAGAGCTTTTTGACATGGTATATCCTTGATTAACAAACGTTTAACGGATAATTTTTACAGCCTGAAGGCTTAAAAATCAATGTCTAATGAAAAAGCAAAATCCCTTTTTTTACTTGAAATGTCAAAAATTCTTTGATTTTTGAGGCATATCAGTATACAACAATAAAAATTTTTTGCGTGAATTCAGAAAGGAATGAGTACTTTTTCTCTTTTAAAAAACAACCTGAATGCTGTTTTGAAAATTGATCAAAACGGCATTATTTCATCAGCGAACTTGGCTGCCCATTCTCTGTTCGGTTATTCAAACAACGAGTTGAACGGCAAGCGGGTGGAGGTTGTTTTGCCTGATCACGATCATCCTTCAAACGCATTCGGAATTTTGGAAACATTTCGTCATACTACGGATTTATCCAATACCTCCGAAGCAGTCGGGTTGAGAAAAGATGATACGGAATTTCCTGTGGAAATCGTTTTGACGCCGTCTTGTCAAGAATATGTCTGTCAGTTGCGTGATATCTCCAGACGCCAGATGTCCGAAAGCATGGATGCCATCATGCATGCGACATTGCGCCGTGTTTTGAGAGGGCAGACGTATGAACAGTTCAGCGCTTTCTTGTGTGAAAAAATTGTCGGGTTGTTGGGATGTCCTCTGGCATGGATCGGGAAAAAAGAAAAAAACGGTCTTGTAACCGTTTATGCAACAGCCGGAAAATCCGCGAACGGGTTTCCTTCAAAACCGATCCGTTGGGACGATCCGACTGAAAAATTCGGACCGACAGGGCAAGCCATCCGTTCAAAAAAAATATGTATCATTGAATTGGCAGATGACAAAATCATTGATTCCGAAGGACGTGAACATATCCGGCAAATTATTGTTTTTCCTTTGATCACTCATAATGCCGTTGATGGCGTTTTGGAAATCCATTCGGGATTGGGAAAAATCGACAATGTTACAATTCAACGGTTGGAAGCTTTTTCCTTGCGTATAGCAATGGCAATGAAAATTGCCGCAGATCAAAGAAATCTCCGTTTGCAAAGAACCGCTTTGGAAACTTCACCAAACGCTTTCGTCATTACGGATAAATCATTGAACGTTTTATGGATGAACGACGCCTTTGCCGCCTTAAGCGGTTACCCTTATGAGGAAGTATTGGGACATCAATTCTCTTTTTTAAAGACAGATCTGCAAAATGACGCTTTTTATGATGAAATGTGGACTGTTCTTCAGCGCGGAAAAGGATGGCGGGGGGAAGTTGTCGGACGTCATAAGTCAGGTTCGTTATATACTGTCGAACAAAGAATAACGCCTATTTTGGATGCGGAAGGAAAGCTGTCTTATTGCGTGATCGTTCAAGAAGATGTAACCGAACGAAAAAATGCCGAAGGAAGAATTTTACATTTGGCAAACTATGACCAACTAACCGGTTTACCAAACCGCCATTTGTTTCATGAGCAATTGAAACAAATATTAAAACGGGCAAAAGCGCAAAATAAAAAAGTGGCGTTGTTTTTTGCAGATTTGACGAATTTCAATCGGATTAATGACACTTTAGGGCATACAGCCGGCGATAATTTATTGAAAATCGTCGCTGAAAGGTTGTTAAATATGGCCTCTGCGACGGACTTCGTGGCTCGTATCGGCGGTGATGAATTTACTTTCGTCATAGAAGATATTCCCAATGCGGAAAGCGCCGCTTTAAACGCACGGGCAATGATCGAAACAATATTGGCGCCGATTTTTTTGGAAAACACAGAAGTTAACGTAGGGGCGTGCATAGGTATAGCTCTTTTTCCTGATGACGGTCTGGAACCGGACAAACTGGTCAATTTCGCCGATATGGCTTTACGCACAGCATCTCATTCGGCTCCGAACAGTTATTTTTTCTTTTCACAGGAAATGAACGAAGAAACAGAAGACCGTCTGGCGTTGGAACGCGATTTGAGAAAAGCATTAATTCAACAGGAATTTGCTTTGTTTTTCCAACCACAGTTCAATGTAAGAACTGGAAAGATTGATGCCGTTGAAGCGTTGGTTCGCTGGTTTCATCCCGTTCGAGGAACCGTATCCCCGATGCGGTTTATTCCCATAGCCGAAGACACAGGATTGATCATTCCTTTGGGAGACTGGATTTTAAAAGAGGCTCTGCGCTATTTGAAACGGTGGGACGAAATGGATTTGCCGCAAATATCCGTTGCGGTCAATTTGTCGGCTGTTCAGTTTCAACAAGAAGATCTTGCAGGGTCGATTGAAAAAGTCCTTTCTGACAGTGGAATCAGTCCGGACAGATTGGAACTGGAATTGACGGAAAGCGTTGTTATGCAAGATGCGTGCAAAGCGAATAATATTTTATCTCGTTTGTCCGGTATCGGTATTAAATTGGCAATTGACGACTTCGGGACAGGTTATTCTTCTTTGAGTTATTTAAAGCGTTTTGCTGTGGACAGATTAAAAATAGATCAATCTTTTGTCCGAGATATGACTCATAATTATGATGACGCGGAAATTGCTCAGGCAATTATTAATTTAGGGCATACTTTGGGATTGGAAATCGTATCGGAAGGTGTCGAAACAAAAGAACAATTCAATTTATTGAAAAAACAAGGATGTGATATCATCCAAGGTTATTATATCGGTAAGCCGATGCCAGCCGACAATTTGGAAACTTTTTTGCAAGAACATCCGTATTTTTAGGGGGTTTGATATGAAAACAAGTGCAAAAGTTTTTTTATTTCTGGGAATTTTATCTGCAGTTCATAATGTTCAAGCAGGAGAGGGGAGTTTTCAAGTATTGCCGGAACCTCAAATTTATGGCGGCAAACCCTTGATGGAAGCGTTAAGGGATCGTCAAACGGTACGTTCGTTTTCATCAAAACCAATTGAGCCTCAAGTGCTTTCAAATATGTTGTGGGCGGCATTCGGTGTCAATCGCCGCGATGAAGGAAAAAGAACCGCTCCGACAGCTCTGAATAAGCAGAATATTGATGTTTATGTTTTATCTTCCTCCGGTGTTTGGCGTTATGACGCAGTAAATAACCGCTTGATACTTTTATCCCAGACGGATTTAAGACCTTTGTTAAATTCTCAGGATTTTGCAACTAAAGCTCCCGTAACACTTCTTTATGTCGCCGGAAACGATATCGTATCCGGTATGCACGCTGGTTCTTTATATCAAAATGTCGGACTGTTTTGCGCTTCTTTCGGATTGAATAACGTTGTTCGCCGCATGGATAAAGACAAATTGACAAAAGCTTTAAATTTACCTGAAGGAAAAGAAGTCATTGTTTCTCAATCCGTCGGATATCCGGATTAAAAAATTTTTATCGTTTTACGATTTTTCTGTTTCAAGGTATGTGAAAAATGAAAGCTTATCATCAGGGAACGATTGATTATTTTTGCGGTGTCTATGCGACAATCAACGCTTTTCGTTGGGCGGTGCGGGATCAAAAAATGCTATCCTATGAACAAGGGTGTTCTTTTTATCAATACTTGATGGATTTTTTGATTAATAAAAATGTATTTCAGGAAGTCTTGTACCATGGAACCAACGGTCGATTGATGACGGATCTCTTAAATCAAGCGAATCTTTATGTAAAAGAAACTTTCGGATTATCCTTGAATTTTACAGTACCTTATGAAAATACGGAAAAAACGACGGAAAGCGTCATATCTGAAATTTCAAATTTTTTAAAACAAGAGCGAACGGCTTGGATTGTCCGTTTGAACAATAAGAAATTGGGAGATCATTGGTCTGTCGGGACTGAAGTGAAACCGGACGGAAAAATCAGTTTGTTCGACAGCTACGGATGTTCATGTTTTGATGGGAAAAAAACAATTTGGGTTCCTGATATAAAAGTTTCTGAAAGAACTGATGATAATCCAACAGGAATGCCGAAACCTGTAAAAGGAAAAACTTTCTTATTAAAAGAAGGACAGATACTTATTAAAGTGTCAGCCATTTGATGTTAAAGAACAAGAGCGAACGGCTTGGATTGTCCGTTTGAACAATAAAAAATTGGGAGATCATTGGTCTTAAGGGCACTGATGTAAAACCGGACGGGAAAGTCAGCCTGTTCGACGATTACAGGTGTTCTAGTCCCGACATTACTTGAATACAGTAATAAAAAAAGAAGAGGGAAGTAAAAAAATAAAACTTGGCGGATGGGGTGAGATTCGAACTCACGAACTCCGTAAAGAGTCGCCGGTTTTCAAGACCGGTGCATTCAACCGCTCTGCCACCCATCCGTGATTTGTGCATAATCTGATATTTTTTATAAAAAATCAAGTCTTATTTTAGAGAAAATGAAAATGGATATTTTATCGTCTCATCATTTATAATCTTGCTTGAAGACAACGGGAAAAAATGTCATCATAATATCATAATTTAAAACGGAGAGTATCATATGACACAAGAAAATCAATCTTCTGTAGGTGTTTCAGAAACGACGGAAACTGAAACAATCCCCTCTCAACAAGACAGTGAGGAAAACGCACAACCGGTATCTGTCGTATCGGAAGCGGCATCTGAACCACATGAAGCAAAAACAAACGATGTCGGAACAAAGCTGAGCGGTTTTTTCGGTTCCCTCGCAAAAAAAGCAAGAAGTCTGGATGTAAAAGAACTGGCTGAAAAAGCAAAAAGCTTGGACGTAAAAGAATTGACTGAAAAAGCTCGTCAAAAAGTCAATGAAGTTAAAGATAAAGCTGTCGAAATAAGTACAGGAAAAACAGATAGCTTTGTTACTTCACGCGAAGAAATTTCAGATGAGCAAATGAAAGAACTGTACACTAAAGCCTCTGAACATCTAATTGAAGAGGTTTCTCCGATTGTCAGTTGTTTGTTGAAAGATGTTTCCCAAGGTGAACAGGTTATTTTAACAATGAAATTCGGAGGCTCTGACAATGCACATATCGCAATAAGTTCTAAGACATTATATTATTTTGTTAAGTCTTCCGATCATTTTATGGTTTACTCTTTTCCTGTAGAAAAAATTATAAACTTTTCCTTGTTACCCCCACGGGGTGAAACGGTCGGTCGTTTTACAATTTTTACAGAAACGGAAGAAATCAAATTGATCCTATCAAGCTTGGAAGGATATGTTAAGTCTTTGATTTTATATAAAAAAATAAAAGAGCTTATCCAAAGATAATTTTTATATCGGGAAAAAACGCTCTTATCTTACATAAGGGCGTTTTTTTAAGGTTAACGAAAAAATAACATCTTTTTCATAGAACTTAAAAGTTATGGTTTTATAAGGCAATTTAAATGAATCGCTGGCTGAAGTACAGTCTTGTATGTTATGCTGTTTTTTCTTTTTGCCCCGTGTTGGCGGCAAGAAACGAAATAGATTTGCCTTTTAACGAATGGGTCGAAGAATTCAGAAGAGAAGCTGTTAATAATGGCGTTTCCGCTCAGTCTTTAGACCGTGCCTTCCGATCGTTGAAATTAGAACCAAAAGTTATCGCTTTCGATCGTAAACAGCCTGAGTTCCGTCAGGATTTCCAATCTTATATGGATAATTCCATTAATAACTTGCGGATAAAAAAAGCTCAAGGGTTGTTAAAAAAACATTCCTCCTTATTAAAAGAAATAGAAAAAAAATATAAAGTCCCCGCAAACTATTTAATGGCTTTTTGGGGAATGGAAACAAATTTCGGTTCGTTAAAGGGAAATTATCCAACTATTAATGTCCTTGCAACCTTGGCTTATGATACAAGGCGACCGGCTTTTTTCAGATCTGAACTCATGCACGGCATAAAGTTGATTCAAGAAGGCTTGCCTGTGGAAAAAATGAAAGGATCTTGGGCGGGAGCCATCGGAAATTTTCAATTTATGCCATCGACTTTAAGAAACTTCGGCGTGGATTATGATCAAGACGGACAAGTCGATTTGTGGAACAGCTTACCTGATGCTTTGGCTTCAGCCGCAAATTATTTGTCGGCGGAAGGATGGAATCCTGCCATCGGTTGGGGGAGGGAGGTCTTTTTACCGAAAAAGTTTGACTGGAATTTGATTGAAAAGAAAAAAACTTTGCTGGAATGGCTGAAAGAAGGGATTACATTTGCAGATACCTCATCTATCTCGGAGCCGTTAGCCACAAAAGCAGAATTATTTTTGCCGGCGGGAATTTACGGTCCGGCTTTCCTGATGTATTCCAATTTCCGCGTCATCCTGAAGTGGAATAAGTCTGTTCTTTACGCCATTGCCGTCGGACATCTGGCGGACAGGATTTCATCTAAGCCACCCTTTTCAAAAAAATATTTCCAATCCGGCACGACCTTTACGTTGGAAAATGCTCAAGAAGTCCAAGAACTTTTAACAAAATTGGGGTTGTATCATGATGAAATCGATGGCGTTCTCGGTCGTAACAGCAGAGAAGCTGTAAGAAAATTTCAAACCATGTATGGCCTGCCTGCTGACGGCTATGCAAACGCTTCTTTGTTGCACTTTATGCGCTTGGCTGTCAGTGGCGGCGTGAAAAGCAACAAATTGACATTCGACGAAGTCGTCGAATTACAAAAAATCTTGGCAAAAGGAAATTATTACGTTGGTCCGATTGACGGGAAAATAGGCGATTCCACTTTGAAAGGGATCGAACTGTACAAAGAAGCTTATGGCATTTCTGAAAATAACATCAACCGAACTTTGTTGGAAAAAATGCGCATCCAGTTCGCCAGAAATCTCGAAGAAAAGCATATACACCTGATTATAAAACAAAGTCATATTAAGAAAAAAAAACAAAAAGATGATAATAAAGAAGTCATATCATTAAAAGAAACACCGTGAATAAAAGGATAAAAGTGTATGCGGGAGCTTTAAAACAACTTTACCTTGCTTGATTCAAATCCACTTACCCGTTATCCTTCGCCCTAGCAAAAGGAAAATAAAGATGCATTCGTTTATGAAATTTCTTCTTTTATCAACCGGTATGGCATTAATGGGGTGTTCCCATCATTCGGGTGCAGTTTCTTCATCTGCTTCAGCTAAAGCAGAACGTACGGATTTCCAAGGTTATTATAAAATCGGTAATCCCTATCAAGTTGCAGGAACTTGGTATTATCCGAAAGAAGATTATAATTATAAGGAAATAGGAATTTCTTCTTGGTACGGACCGGATTTCCATAACGGTGTAACGGCAAACGGAGAACGTTATGATATGCACGGATTGACCGCCGCTCACAGAACTCTTCCTTTGCCCAGCGTTGTTCGTGTAACAAACTTGCAAAACAACAAATCTTTGGTTTTGCGTGTCAACGATCGGGGGCCTTTTGTTAACAACCGGATTATTGATGTTTCCATGCGAGCCGCTCAGTTATTGGGCTTTAAAGAGCAGGGGACAACACATGTAAAAGTTGAAATTCTGCCAGAAGAAAGCAAAAAATTAAAAGAACAAATGTTGTCTTTAAATAATAAGCAACAAAAAATAACAAATAAAGAGACTCAACCAGATCAAAGACAGACATCTTCAACGTTATCTTCACAAAAAAACGTAATAAATGAAACCTCTGTCAATCAAAAATTAACTCCGCCTAAAAATTTGGGGCAGGCAAGCACAGGAAATCCTATACATTCCCCTTTTTCTTCAGAACGCAAAAATGATCAGCCTCTGATTTCCTCTGCGGCAAAAATGAAAGGGTCGGATTATAATGATTGGGATGAAGATTTGACAAAAGCTCAAGCCCAAAAAAGTGTTTTTGAAATGCCTGCAGTACCGACACCTTTGGTCGTTGAAAAACAAAAACCGGCTCCTGTCATAAAAAAGACGCAAGTAATAAAGCATGATGCAGTTAAAAATAAAAAAAGCGCTCAGGCGGCTTTTAACATTGATTCTGATGATTATTATGTCCAAGTCGGCGCTTTCAATGACATAAAAAATGCAGAAAATATGTATTATCAAGTGTCCAAGTTCGGTAATTCTTCAATTTGGCCGATCACTATTCAAGGAAAAACGTATTATCGGGTTCGAGTGGGACCGGAAAATGCAAAAAAGGCTTTGGAAATTATGGATAATATTACAAACAGCGGCATTTCCGGCGCCAGATTGGTCGAAGAACGGGAACAATAAATCAAAGCTGTATTCTTATAGGAAAATAAGATGAAAAATTATTATAAATCTTTTACTTTTTTATCACTTTTAATATTGGGAACATCCGCGTTTCCTGTCCATGCCATGGAAACAAAAGCGAAAAACGCACTTTTGATGGATTTCGATACGGGAACAATCCTGCTTGAAAAAAACGCCGATGAAAAAATGCCGCCGGCTTCCATGAGTAAATTAATGACGGCTTATATGATCTTTGAAAGATTGGAAAACAACTCCTTAAGCTTGGATGACAAGTTTACCGTAAGTGAAAACGCTTGGAAAAAAGGAGGAGCGAAAACCGGCAGTTCAACAATGTTCCTGAATATTGGCGATAAAGTGAAATTAAGCGATTTGTTACGCGGAATTATCATTCAATCCGGTAATGACGCTTGCATCACAGCGGCCGAAAATATTGCCGGTTCTGAAAAAGAGTTCGTAGAACAGGCAAATGAAAAAGCTCAAGAACTTGGACTGACAAACACTCACTTGGTCAATGCGACGGGGTGGCCTCATAAAGACCATTATATGTCTGCAAAAGATCTTGCAACTTTATCAGCTTTGATCATCCGGCAGTTTCCGCAATATTACTCCATTTATTCAGAAAAAGAATTTACATATAACGGAATAAAACAAGAAAACAGAAACCCGTTGCTTTTTTTAATGCCAGAGTTTGCAGACGGCATTAAGACAGGACACACTTCGGTTTCCGGTTATGGATTGGTCGGATCGGCTAAAAAAGGCGATCGACGTCTTATTATGGTCATCAACGGTCTTAATTCCATGAAAGAACGAAGTGAAGAAGCTGAAAAATTGATCCTGTGGGGATTTAGAGATTTTGATAATTATACAATTGTACAAAAAGACAAAGATATCGTCGACATCCCCGTCTGGTTCGGAGAAAAAAACACCGTTGCCGCTGTTGCGGCTCAAGATGTCGTCTTGACTTTGCCAAAAGGGAAACAAAAAAAAGTTACTGCTGACATCCGTTATGAAACACCGTTAAATGCTCCGGTCAAAAAAGGAGAAAAAATAGCGACTTTAACGCTGAGAATACCTGATCAGGAACCGAAATCCATAGACTTGTTTTCTAAAAACGATGTTAAACGGTTGGGATACTTCGGGCGTTTGAAAGAGTTGATAAAATATGTGCTGTTCAAAAACATGGAAACAGAGGAATAAGTAAACGTGAAAAAAAACTTCTTTATTACTCTTGAAGGCGGGGAAGGCAGCGGAAAATCGACTCAAGCAAAACTGTTGGCTGATTTTTTTGAAACAAAAGGAATAACTTGCCTTCTGACCCGTGAACCCGGTGGATCAAAAGGGGCGGAGGAAATCAGAAATCTGGTCGTAACAGGCGATATAAAACGTTGGGATGTTATGACGGAAACTTTGTTAATGTTCGCGGCAAGACGGGATCATCTGGTTAAAACAATATGGCCGGCCTTAAAACAGGGGAAAACCGTCATTTCCGACAGATTCGCAGATTCTTCTATGGCTTATCAAGGTTTTGGTTATGCGGATAAAGCTGTTGGAGCGGAAACAATAGAACGTCTTTATGATATTGTGATCGGAAAATTCAAACCAGACTTGACAATCATTCTGGATATGCCTGTGGAAGTCGGTATCGAAAGGGCTTTACAACGCGATGATACTGTAAACAGATATGAAAAAATGGGTATGGATTTTCATCATAACCTGAGAAAAGCTTTCCTGGAAATTCAACAAAAAGAACCTCAACGTTGTGCCATTGTAAATGCTTGCGGAACAATTCAACAGATCAACGACAACATTATAAACATTGTTAAAGAAAGATTGTTGAAAGAATTTTGATGAATAATCTTGTCATAAAATCTCCACAAGAACAAACTGAACTGTTCGGTTGTAAAACAGAAGAACAAATGTTACTTGATCTGTGGCTCAAAGGACGATTGGCGGGAGGATGGTTGTTTTGTGGTCCGAAAGGGGTCGGAAAAGCGACTTTAGCTTATCGCTTGGCTCGCTTTATCCTATCCCGTGACAAGAAGGATTTTTTAACACAAACGAAAGACTTGCCGACATCTTTGTCTGTCAATGAAAAAGATCCCGTGTTTCAAATGGTCGCTCAACAGACACATCCCGGGATGAAAGTCATAGAATGCGGATTAAAAGAGGAGGAATTAAAAAGCCGGCAGGCTTTGATTAATGCTGGAAAAAGGTTGGATCCAGAAGTCGAAAACAAACGGAAACGTTTTAATGAAATAAGAATGGACGATATACGAAATGCAAAAAACTTTTTGCATTTGACATCGGGAACGCAAACTTGGCGCATTATGATCGTTGATGCCGCCGATGATATGAATATTAATGCCGCCAATGCGTTACTGAAATCTTTAGAAGAACCTCCTGCAAAAACGATTATCGTTTTAATCAGTCACAGCATCGGAAAGTTATTGCCGACAATTCGTTCACGATGTCGGAAATTAATTTTAAAACCGATGAAAAACGATCTTTTGGAGAACATATTAAAACAAAAAACACCCGATCTATCTGATCAAGAACGTTTTATGTTGATCGAATTGGCTCAAGGAAGTCTTGGGCGGGCTCTCAATTTATATCAAAGCGGATTTATTGATCGTTTCATTGACATGATTTCGCTGCTTGACGGATTTCCGGATTTTTCCAGTACACGCCTATACGATTTTACAGAAGAAAAACTAAAAGATAAAGAAATGCTGAAAACAGCTCAGGAGTTGCTCGTCCAATGGCTGACCGGAATTTGTATTGATGCTGAAAGGGGAAATCAAAGAAAAGAACTTTTTGATGGAGAAAAAAAACTGCATGAAAGCATTTTAAATTGCCATTCCCCTTTGACCCTGATAGAAAGTATACAAGAAATTCAAAAGACATTTTCAGATCAAGACCTTGATCAAAAACAAGTCTTTATCAATGCCTTTTTTAAATTACAAAGGAATATCATTTAATGTTTTTTGTTGACAGCCATTGTCATTTAAACTTTCCAGCTTTCCAAGAAAAACAAAGCGATATTATCAAACGGGCGGAAAACGTTGACGTAATGCGTTTTTTGACAGTATCTACAAGACTTGATGAAATCCCTGCATTAATCGGCTTAACACGTCAATTCGATAACGTGTTCGCTTGTGCCGGTATTCATCCGGAATATGCTTCCGAATACCTTGAAGACGACACTGTATTTGAAAAATTATGTTCGTGGGCGAAACATCCCAAAATAATCGCAATCGGAGAAACGGGGCTTGATTATCATTACGGAACGAATGAAAGCAGAGAAGGGCAAAGAAAAATATTTGAATTGCATTTGAAGGCGGCAAAATATACAAAATTACCTGTCATCATCCATTCAAGAGAAGCAGAAGATGATACAATAGCTTTGCTCGAACAAGAGGCTGACAAGAACCTTTGTGGCGTATTGCATTGTTTTTCATCACAAGAAAAGCTTGCACAAGCAGGATTGGAGTTAGGATTTTATATTTCGGCTTCAGGCATCATCACATTTAAATCCGCTGATCAACTGAGGAACATTTTCAAATCAATCCCTGTCGAACGGTTGTTATTGGAAACGGATGCTCCATATTTAGCTCCCGTACCGTACAGGGGAAAAACAAACGAACCGTCTTTCATCATCAAAACAGCGGAAGTTTTAGCCGGTTTAAAACAAATGACGTTAGATCAAATGAAAAAACAAACAACTCAAAACTTTTTCACTTTATTTTCAAAGGCGTTCTGAAATGAAGATTAGAATTTTGGGCTGTGGTGCCGCAGGCGGTGTTCCCATGATCAGCAGAGGATGGGGAAAGTGTGATCCGAATAATCCTAAAAATAAACGATTGAGAACTTCATTATTATTAAAAGAAAATAATATCACTCTTTTATTTGACACGGGACCGGATCTAAGAGAACAACTCTTAAATGCAAAAATAAAACATCTGGACGCTGTTTTATATACACATGAACACGCCGATCATACTCATGGCATAGATGATTTAAGAGAAATAAACCGTGCCATGCAAAAAGAAATACCTGTTTATGCTAATGCGACAACATTGCAATTGTTAAAAAGCCGGTTTGATTATGCCTTTCATCCCATTAATAAAGAAAAAGAAACGTTCTTTCATCCATGGCTGGAACCTAACTTGATCAAACCGGGAGAACCTTTTTATATAAAAGGGATAAAAATTATTCCTTTTACACAAGATCATGAATGGACGACAAGTTTAGGATTCAGAATCAATAAATTCGGTTATTCAACCGATGTCGTTCATTTATATGAATCTGCGCTTTCGATTTTAAAAGGAATTGATACGTGGGTTGTCGGCTGTTTATCGGATAAAGACCATCCTAGTCATGCCTCTATAAATCGTGTCTTGGAATGGGTAAAAATCATCAAACCAAAAAGAACTATTTTAACGCATATGTCTATTAATCTGGATTACCAATCTTTATGTAATTCTTTACCTGTCGGAATTGAACCGGGATATGATGGTATGGAAATTGAAATTTAAAACAAGAGCAGGGCGAATATAAAATAGATTATAGCTCTTTACAAATATTGAAATAAATGATGTGAAACGATTTTAAAAAGGCAACTTTAAAATCGTTTCTTTCGTATTTATCGTGACTGTTTCGCCATCCGTACCCGAAACATATTCATTATCTGTAGCTGAAACTTAAAAGGAAATATTTTTATCAAAACTTGATTTATTTATAAAATAAATTCCAGTATTCGACCGGATACTATCCACTCATAAAATTTTATAAATCTGTTCTTTCGATTTGGTAAGGGTGTTAACAAAGAAAATTTTTTTTATTCTGTTTTTAAAGCAATCAAGACATCTTTTTAGAGTTTTTTTTAATTTTGAGCCTATTTTTTTATTTCTGAAAAAAAATCATTAAATTTCAATATGTTGCAAAATCATCTTCATGCTGTAATTTTTTTTAATTTCAATATATAACATTTTGTTATTCGTTTGATAACTTTTTTCTTATTTAACATAATATACATTATGCGACAATCATATAATATCATAAAAAAATTGCACATGAGTAAGATATTGGAAACAAACAATAAAAAATACTGTTATCAAACTTATTAAAAAATTATCAACATTTTTATTAAGATGTATTATGCGACTTTTGTTTTTTTTGTTATTAACGTAAAATAACAGACATTTTTGCGGCTTTCGCTAATAAAACAAAATAAATTTACAAACAAATTTCATGATAAATTTACAAGATCTCTAAAATCTGGCTTTCGATAACTTCAGCATCCTTCTCTTTTTTCCCCCTGATCCGGCGGAAGTTTTCTTTTCTAATCTTTATTCTTTTTTTTGGATATTCCTTAGCCAAACTTACTTAATCGTCATTTGAAATTTATTGGATCAACCCAATAACGAATAATTTCTTATTCTTTGATGCTCTTCAAAAAAAAAGTTTCTTCATATCTGGCTTAGGTAATTAAAAATCAAAATTATATGAATTTATCCTCTGCAATAAAAAAAACGCCTGATCAAACAGGCGTTTTTAAAACTATAGAACTCTGACTTATTCATAAAAAACTTATAAAAAATTGCTTTGATCCTCTTTTCATCTTGTTATCTTTATTTTTATTCAACACAAAAAAAACGTTACTGACCCCTTCAGCTATTTTTTATTATTTGTTACTTTCATATTCTTGTTTTCTTTCCGATATCAATTCAATTTTCCTTCTCTCATTGATATTTTCTTTTGCGTTGCGAAACAATTAAGGAAAAGACTGCTTTCTTACACATCTAAAACAAAAATTGAACAATTTTTCTTTCACCCTATTCCTTATTACTCTACCAATTTCAGTGATACAATGACATCCGGATCGTTTACCATACCATTATCGCCTCTTCCCTTTTTGATTTGGTCAACATACTCCATTCCTTTTGTTACTTTTCCCCAAACGGTGTATTGTTGATCCAACCATGGACAATCATCAAAACAAATGAAAAATTGACTGTCGGCGCTGTTAATATCCATCGCTCTTGCCATGGAACACGTCCCGCGAACATGAGGTTCTTTGGAAAATTCCGCTTTAAGTTTTTTACCGCTTCCCCCTGTCCCTGTCCCTTTCGGACAACCTGTCTGAGCCATAAAACCTTCAATCACTCGATGAAATTTCAATCCGTCATAAAAACCGTCACGAACTAATTCTTTAATTCTAGCTACATGATTAGGAGCTAAATCCGGACGCATTTGAATTTCAACAACACCGTTTTTCAATTCTAACAATAATGTATTTTGATCATTCGAACTCATTTGATTTCTCCTAATTCTTTATATCGGGATATCAGTTTTTCACCTACTGCCGGCGTTACAAAAGTGGAAATATCGCCGCCAAGCTTACAAATTTCTTTCACAAAAACAGAAGAAACAAACTGATGTTTTTCCGAAGCCATCAAAAAAACCGTTTCTATGCTTTCTTGTAAACGCCGGTTCATAACGCACATTTTAAACTCATATTCAAAATCTGAAACGGCTCTCAACCCGCGAAAAATGACTTCAGCATTATTTTCTTTCGCAAAATTAACCAACAATGTATCTATCAATGGTTTTACGATAATAACACTTTTTTTGCGAAACTTGTCAACCGCCTCTTCCGTCATATCCAAACGGTCCTGCAAACTGAAAAGCGAATTTTTATGTTGATTTACCGCCACTCCTATAATCAGCTTATCAACCAAGCTCGCCGCCCGTTCGACTAAATTCATATGACCGTAGGTGATCGGGTCAAATGTACCGGGATATACTCCTATGCGCTCAGTCATCCTGATTTTCCTTTGAACTCTCATTCATTTTTTGAGCCTCTTCCGATTCATTCTCCGGCAACGTTTGAAGGGCATCTTCTAATCCTTCTTCCTCCTCTTCCGGAGTTTCCTCCTCATAATCTTCTATACATGTCGCAGACACAACATGTTCAACATCGGACAAACGGAACATAATGACCCCCATCGTATTCCTGCCCGCAATACGGACATCTTTTACAGGCATACGGATTAACTTGCCCGCATCCGTTACAAGCATGACATGAGCTGTATCTGTTATGGGAAACGAAGCGACAACACTATCTTTTCTTTTCGTGTTATCTATATTGGTAACCCCTTGACCGCCTCTTCCCGTAATGCGGTATTCGTAAGCCGAAGTCCTTTTTCCATAGCCACTGTCCGTTACTGTTAAAATAAATTCCTCTTCGGACTGCATTTTTTGGAATTCTTCTTCGGATAAGGTCAACGATGATACGGCTTCAGGGTCGTCCGTTGTATTTTCTTCACTTTCGTCCGAACGTCGCAAAGCTTTTGCCATCTTCAAATAAGCGTAACGTTTTTCCATATCCGCTTCCGTATGACGCAAAACAGACATGGAAATAACCTCGTCGCCCTTTCCAAGCCGAATGCCGCGAACTCCCGTCGATGTCCTTCCGGAAAAAACACGAACTTCGGAAACAGGGAAACGGATCGACTTTCCACCTTTTGCCGCCAACAAGACATCTTGGTCGTCCGTACAAATTTTCACATCTATCAACGTATCGCCTTCATCCAACTTCATTGCGATTTTACCGTTAGCTTTTACATCGACAAAATCGGATAGTTTGTTCCGCCGTACGTTCCCAGAACGCGTTGCAAACATGACATCCAGATTATCGCATTCGTTTTCGTCTTCCGGTAACTGCATAATCGTCGTAATTCGCTCATCCTGCTTTAAGGGCAACAAATTAATTAAAGCTTTGCCCGTTGATTGCGGCGAGCCGACCGGTAAACGGTAAACTTTCATTTTGTAAACCAAACCGGCATTTGAAAAGAACAAAACAGGTGTATGCGTACTGGCAACGAACAAATTCGTAATATAATCCTCTTCGTGCGTGTTCATGCCCGTACGTCCCTTTCCTCCACGCCTTTGAGCACGGTATGAAGACAACGGAACACGTTTGATATACCCTGTATTGGTAACGGTTACAACCATATCTTCGCGTTGAATGAGGTCTTCGATATCATGTTCAAATTCAATTTCTTCTATCGTTGTCCGGCGCGGTGTGGAAAATTCTTCCTTCACTTTAACCAGTTCCTCACGCATGATACCATATAACTTTTCTCGCGAAGCCAGAACAGATAAGAGTTCTTTGATAATACTGCCTAATTCGCGCAGTTCATTATGGATTTTTTCACGTTCCAAACCTGTCAATCGGTGTAAACGCAAGTCCAGTATACCATCCGCTTGTTTTTCAGACAGTTTGCAAACACCGTCAACCGCTTCATATTCGGGATCGTCGATCAGATCTATTAACGGAACGATTTGATGAGCCGGCCAAGAACGTTTCATCAAACTTTCTTTTGCGGCATTTCTGTTCGGAGCGCTTCGAATCAATTCGATCACGGAATCAAGGTTTTCCACAGCTATTGCCAAACCGACCAATAAATGCGCCCGATCACGCGCTTTGTTCAACTCGTAAATCGTTCTGCGTCGGATGACTTCTTCACGAAAGGCAATGAAGGCTCCGAGCATTTCACGCAAATTCATCAATTGCGGTCGTCCGGCATTCAAAGCAATCATATTGGCTCCGAAACTTGTCTGCAAAGACGTGTAACGGAACAGTTGGTTTAAAATGATCTCGGGATGAAAATCACGCTTTATTTCAATAACGACGCGTATTCCCTGACGGTCGGATTCATCACGGATATCGGAAATACCGTCAATTGTTTTATCTCTCACCAATTCCGCAATACGGGAAATCATGGCGGATTTATTCACTTGATACGGTATTTCTGTTATAATGATTGCCCAGCGGTCTTTACGGATTTCTTCAATATGCGTTCTGCCGCGCATGATGATCGATCCGCGCCCTGTCAGCTCTGTAGCTCTGGATCCGGATCGTCCAAGAATTATACCGCCTGTCGGAAAATCGGGTCCAGGGACAATCTGCAACAATTCTTCATCGGAAATATCGGGGTGATCAACACAAGCGATAGCGGCATCAATCACTTCTCCCAAGTTGTGCGGGGGAATGTTTGTCGCCATACCAACAGCTATCCCACCGGCTCCGTTGACTAAAATATTGGGGAAACGAGCCGGTAAAACAGACGGTTCAAGAACGGTTTCATCATAGTTTGGGGAAAAATTAACCGTGTCTTTATCAATATCATCCAATAAATTGTGGGCGGATAAAGCCAGACGGGCTTCGGTATAACGCATTGCCGCAGGAGGATCTCCGTCAATGGAGCCGAAATTACCTTGAGAAGAGATCAATGGCAGGCTCATGGAAAAGCTTTGAGCCATACGAACCATGGCATCATAGATTGCGGCATCACCATGAGGGTGATATTTCCCCATGACATCTCCGACGATACGCGCTGACTTGCGGAACGGTTTATTGTAGTCGTATCCGTTTTCGTGCATGGAATATAAAATACGGCGGTGTACCGGCTTTAATCCGTCACGAACATCAGGTAAGGCACGCGAAACGATCACGCTCATCGCGTAATCCAAGTAAGAACGCTTCATTTCTTCTTCGATACCGACAACAACGACCGAAGAATCTTTTACAGTATTTTCCACAGTTTCAATCCTGTTTTTTGTTTTTACACTTCAAGCTGCTTAAAAAGGAATTTCATCGTCAAAAGAATTACCTTCGGTAGGTTTGGAGGAATCCCAGCTTGCAACAGATGGATGAGCATCAAACCCTGTTCCCGCCGTTCCAAAAGTCGCATCCATCGAAGAAGAATTCTTTGCATCCAACAGAGCCAGCTCACCTTTAAAATTACTTAAGACAACTTCAGTTGTGTACTTTTCGATACCGTTGCCATCCGTCCACTTTCTGGTTTGCAAAGACCCTTCTATATACAGCTTCGTTCCTTTTTTCACATAGCGTTCGGCGATATCGGCCAAAGACTGATTGAAAATAACGACACGATGCCATTCTGTTCTTTCTTGGCGTTCGCCGTTTTTATCTTTCCAAACATCTGATGTCGCAACAGAAAAATTAACAATTTTCCTTCCATCCGCCGATTGACGGATCTCAGGGTCTCTGCCGACATTTCCGATTAAAATCACTTTATTGACGCTTCCAGCCATTTCCATATCTCACATTATCAATAACAATAGTATCCTCTTTTTACACCGAAAAAGACGGAAAAAAAAGCTTTTCTTTTTTTAAAAGCGTTTTTTAAATCAATTTTTATAAAAATCAATTAGTTATTTATCATTTTTCACTTTTTTCATTATTTAAATGGTTATGTTCCTCTGAGCATTTTCCATTTGTCCATACGCCAAAAAAAACATCTGAATTTTTTATTGTTTCATATTATGAAAAAGCTCAAAATTACCTTGACTTTTCGTGTATAACCATTTCATATTACAACCCAGTTACACTTAAAGTTTTTGAAAGGGAAAATGATGTCTTTAAGTACATTTTTCAATCCGCATTCCATTGCGGTTGTCGGTGTTTCCGCTGACGAATCAAAATTGGGAGCCGTTGTTTTTAAAAATCTGATTGAAGCCGGTTTCCAAGGAGATCTTTACGGTGTCAATCCGAAGTTGGCCGGACAAGAACTCAAAGGTAAAAAATGTTTTGCTTCCGTACGCGATATTCCCAATCCCGTAGACCTTGTCGTCTTATTGGTTCCCGCTCGTTTTTGCGAAGCCGCCGTCGATGATGCAATTGTTAACAAAGCTAAAAATATCAGTATCATCACTGCAGGGTTCGGAGAAGCTGGAAATAAAGAACTGGAATTGAAAATCGCAAAAAAATGTTTGGATAACAATATTAATTTGTTGGGTCCGAACTGCTTGGGACATATTTCCACTTTCGATAAATTAAATGCAAGTTTTGCTCCCTGTTTCCCCTTACAAGGAAATGTCGCTTTCATTTCACAGTCGGGAGCCTATTGCAGCGCCATTCTCGACTGGGCTGAAGAAAAGGGAATCGGATTTTCTCATTTCATCTCCATCGGGAATAAAGCGGATTTGAACGAAGCTTCTTTGTTGGAAGCCATTCAACACGATCCGAACACAAAAGCTTTCGTTTTCTATCTGGAAGGACTGAAAAAAGGGCAAGAGTTCTTGCGTATCTTGAAAGAAGTCAGCAAAACGAAACCATGTGTTATCATGGAACCCGGAAAATCCAGCAAAGCTCAAGCGGCCAGCTTGTCACATACAGGGTCTCTGGCTCCCAATTACCGCGTTTTGGAAATTGCTTTGCAACGTAGCGGCGCCATTCAAGTTTATACAACTCGCGAATTGTTCGGAGCTTTGGAATTGTTGCAACATGTCAACCATACCGATTTTTCCGGTTCTGTTGGAATATTGACAAATGCAGGTGGCGTCGGTGTTTTGTCTTCTGATTTATGCGAAGATGCTCATCTGGATTTGGCTCGCCCAAGTGAAAAAACAATCGAAAAATTACGCGCCGTTTTAACGCCGGAAGCTTCCGTCGGAAACCCGATTGATGTCGTCGGAGACGCAAAAGCGGATCGTTATGAAAACGCTTTGCGCGTTTTATGCGAATCTGGTGAATATAAAAACATCATCGTTCTATTGACGCCTCAAATGTCGACAGAACCCAAAGAAACGGCTGAAGCTATTATCAAACTGGCTCCTCAATTTAAAGATATTAACATTTTCTGCTCCTTTATCGGCGGAGAACGCGTTAGAGAAGCTGTTAATATGTTAAAAGCTCAAAATATCCTTGCATATGATTATCCGACAGATTGTATCCGCTTGCTCGGTTTGATGAAAGCCCAAATGGCGTTCAGAGGAATGCCTGATGTAAAAGTCGAATGTCATGACGTCCCGTCCGAAATTAAAGAGGAAATTAAAAAAGCCGTAAATGACGGTTTAGCTTCCTTACCGCAAACAACAATGAACAAAATCATGGATCATTACGGAATCGACTATCCGAAATGCGGTAACTTTACGGATAAAAATGAAGCATTGGCATTTTGTAAAAAGCTTTTCCCCTCTCCTGTCGTGTTGAAGCTTTCCGCTCCTGACGCTTTGCATAAAACGGAAATGAAGGGAATTTATTTGAACATCGATGACGAAGCGAAGTTCAATGCGGCGTTTGATGAATTGACGGCGACAATTGCCAAGTTCCAATTGAAAAACGCCAGTGTCCTTATCCAAGAAATGATCGTCAAGGCTTCTGAAACGATTATCGGTGTTAATTCTGATAAAAATTTCGGTCGTGTCATGATCTTTGGAACGGGCGGCATCTATACGGAAGTCATGCGGGATACGACAATGCGTATTCTTCCTGCTGATGATTTTGACGCAATGATCAAAGAAACAAAAATCGGAACGATTTTGAATGGTGTTAGAGGAGAAGAACCTAAAGCGGTCGGACCTTTGGCTGAAACGTTAAAGAAGGTTCAACAATTGGTTCTGGAAATTCCGGAAATAAAATCCATTGACGGAAATCCAGTTCTGGTAACAAAAGACCGTGCTGTCGTCGTCGATTTTAAAATGTTATTAAAATAAAACTTTTTCCTTTTCTACCCCCGCATAATTGCGGGGGTGGTCGGGACAAAAAGAACACGTTCTATTCTGCTCGAAATGTTTGAAAAGCGGAAAAGTTTTTTTTATATATCATCATAAAACGCTGAAGCTTCAACAAAGTTCAACTTCTAACTTTCTTATACAGCTTTAAATTTTTATCTGGATATGTTTTAGAAGTTTTGTGTTACTTATTCGAGTTTATCTAGCTTACGAATTATTCAGAGCTTTTGACTGTATATAAGTTCATTTCGTTTTTTCGCATTAATTTGGAATAGAGTGTCCTAGTAATTTATAAAAAAGTTTAGCTGATATTTATCTGCAATTATAAATATAGCTAAGGCAGTAATTTTTTCCCTTTACTTTTTCATAAAAGTCTTAAATCTCTACATCTCCGAAAAATTGGAAAACAGAAAAATTTTTCATTTTTTCAGATGCGTTAAGTTTTTGTCGTTTTTGAAAAAATAATCCAAATATGCTTTTTTTTAAAAAGTTGTTAGAAAATTTCTTTGCATAAAGTTGATGAAACAGTTCTATTCTGTGCATTTTATATTATTTTTTAAGTTTTAAATTCCTATTCATTTTTTCCATCAATCTTATTCTAAATTTGAACTGAAAGTCATTTAAGAATTTTTCATACGTTCCAAGATATCAGCGAATTTTAGATAAGAACACTGACGTTTTTCAATTGGAACTTGGTATTTGTAGCTATCAATTCGTCAAATGTCGCATTGAACTTCGTTTTGTCATCAATGTTCAAATAAATTCCTTATGCAAGGCGTATTGAAGTCCGTTATGGTCGTTTTTTGTGTAAAAGCGTATGATCGATTTTTCCACTTATGATAGAATCATTTTTATAATTTTGAATTACTTAATAATGCCCACCTAGAAATGATCAACAGCAATCTTTTTGAAAAAATAAGATAAATATTTCGCTTCAAATAAAAGATATGTTTTCCTACGATACGATAATGAAAAATTTTCTTATTTTTTCACAGCTCAATTCTGACCCAAGTAAACAATACGTTGAACATATTATACGGCCCTGGAATGTATGTCGCTTGAACAGCCAGTTTTTTATATTGAAAGCCAAAAATCGGCAAAATGACAGGTATCGGTAAATAATTGTAATCGTCTCTGAATGTAACGCCTAGAGTATATCCGGCTCCGACAGAGAAATCTTTGTTTTCATCAAAATAATAATTCCATTGTCGCAAATAACCTAAGATCGGTTCCGGTTTGCTGTGAGAATCACTGAAAACCATAAAATACAATCCACGTAAGATATCGTCTTCATAAATATGTTTTCCGAAACCGAACCCCCACGGTTTTTCATTATAAGAATCCGTTTTTTTCTTATCATACATTTCACGGTTGTGCCATGTGTTAACCGGCAGATAAATATCCCAGTCTTTTGATATTAATATTTTTTTTATATCTTTTTCCAAAAAATCAAATGTCCCTTCCTTTTGAGTATCCGCAAAACAGGGAAATGTCGTAAAAAACAAAAAAACAAACAATAATATTACATCTATTTTACGCATAACGATGCGCGTCCTTTTTTTTAATACGAAATGATGTTATGAAAACTTATTGCTTTTAGGAAAGCCCACAGGTGGCAATTTTCCTATTTGAGCGCGATGTCCGATCCACCCCAGCAAGTTTGTTTCTATTCTTGTCCCCCCACCACAAGGATAGGCTAATCCATCAGCTTTATTAAACAACTTTATGTCTGACAAACCAACACCTTTAGGATATTTTTGAACGAACACCCCTTGCCCTCGTGTCATTTCCGGAATTTCGGACAAGTCAAAAATCAATAACTTTCGATTGTCTCCGATAACGGCGACAGTATCCCCTTTTACCGGTAAGTTAAGATAGGCTTTGTCTTGCGGCATCAAATTTAAAACGATCTTGCCGTTTCTCGTTTGCGCAAGTAAATCGTCTTCTTTAATAATAAATCCTTTCCCTTTTTTGGAAAGAACTAGCCTTTTTTCTCCAGAGTGAAAAATCGTCATAGAAATGATTTCATCTTCTTCTGGCAAATCTATCGACAATCTGACAGGTTCTCCAAACCCTCTGCCCCGAGGCAATTTATCGGCAGACAAAGTATAACATCGACCGTTTGTTGCAAACATTAAAATCTTATCCGTCGTTTGAGCTTGAAGGCCGCATTGTAACCGATCGCCTTCTTTGAATTTGATATCGTCATCTAATTGAATGTGTCCTTTTACAGACCTGATCCACCCTTTTTCAGATAAAATAACTGTAATTGGTTCACGTTCGATTAATGCTTCCAAAGGAATTTCAATTTCCTCTGGAGCTCCAGATATGACCGTGCGCCGTTTCCCGAGTTTTGTCCCCTGCCCGAACTTTTTTTTCATTAAAGAAATTTCTGATGAAATTTCTTTCCATCTCAACATTTCATTATTCAATAAAGCTTCTAATTTTTCTTTTTCGGCAGCCAATTCTTCATGTTCGGACTTGATTTGAAATTCTTCAAGTTTGCGCAAGGATCGTAAACGCATATTCAGAATCGCCTCCGTTTGGACTTCCGTCAAATGAAACGCTTTCATCAAAGACGTTTTCGGATCATCTTCTTCACGAATAATACGAATGACTTCGTCCAGATTTAAAAAGGCGATTAAAAATCCTTCCAAAACTTCCATGCGATGATTGATCTTATCCAACCGGAACTTGGAACGCCGGATCAGGACTTCTTGTCGATGATCGAGAAAAGCCTGCAAAATCTGTTTTAAATTCATTACACGCGGTACACCGTCTTTATCCAATACATTCATATTCATACTGAAATTGACTTGCATATCGGTCAAACGGAACAGATGAGCCATTAATTGTTCAGGTTCGATATTACGGTTTTTGGGTTCCAAAACAATACGGACGTTTTCAGCGGATTCATCTCGGATATCGGCCAAAAAGGGTAGTTTTTTTTCTAATAACAATTTAGCCGTCTTACTGATCAATTCCGATTTTTTCACCATATAAGGAATTTCGGTAACAATAATCTGATACATACCGTGGGACAGTTCGTCTTTTTCCCATTTTGCTCTGACACGCATTGCCCCGCGTCCGGTTTGGTATATTTTCAACAAAGTTTCATATGGCTCAACAATTTCCCCTCCCGTCGGGAAATCCGGTCCATGAATGAATTTCATCAAATCGTCAACACTGCAATCCGGCTTTTTTATCAACAACTGCAATCCGTCGGCAAGCTCTCCGACATTATGCGGAGCTATATTCGTTGCCATACCGACAGCAATTCCAGCCGACCCGTTCGCCAACAAATTAGGAAAAGCGCATGGCATGATCACAGGTTCTATATCTTCCCCCGAATACGTCGGACGGAAATCAACCGTACCGTCATTCAATCCGTCCATAATAGCTTTGGCAACTTCGGTCAAGCGCGCTTCCGTATAACGCATGGCTGCGGCACTGTCTCCGTCAATATTGCCGAAATTTCCTTGTCCTTCAACCAAAGGATAGCGAACGGCGAAATCTTGAGCCAAACGAACCATTGTTTCATAAACGGCGGTATCTCCGTGAGGATGGTATTTACCAATAACGTCTCCGACGACACGCGCACATTTTTTAAATCCGGATTCAGGATCTAAATGCAGTGCGTTCATGGCATATAACAACCGGCGATGAACTGGTTTCAACCCATCGCGCACGTCCGGCAATGAACGGGAGACAATTGTTGACATCGCATAAGCAAGATAGCGTTCAGCCAAAGCTTCCGCCATTTTTGTCTCTTTTATTTGTTCACTTTCATTCATTTTCAACACCTGAAACAAGTCTGTTCGTTTGTAAATAATAAACCAATCGTCGTCTGACTGCCGGAATAGAGCAGTCTAGCGTTTTTGAAACATGATTTTCAAGGAAAAATCCTGTTAAATCTAAAGCTTTTTTTACTTCCAGAGTATTACTTGCAGCCAGATTATCAGCTTTCAGGAACGTGGGTAAAGGTAATAATCTATCTTTCCAAGCCAACCCCGCCGAACGACATACTGCCCGCCCTGTTCTTGGAGAAACGTAAACCAAATCCTCTGTTGTCCCTGTCAAAGCGCAGGAAGATAAGTCCAATCCGAAACCTAATGTTTTTAACAACTCCACTTCCCATCTAGCGTAACGTTCCTGAAAATTTTCGGTTTCCAACAAAATAATTTGTTGTAATGTCTTTTCAAAAAAATCTGTTACATTCTCGCGTTCCGGCAATAAAGAGCACATCCCGCATAAACAGGATAATGTCAGTAAACGTCCGGAATCTGAAAAAAAACGTGAGGCATAAGCACTTTCCAATTCGACTTTCACCTTGCCCAAATGTTCTTCCAAACGCGCATTCCATTTTATTTGTACCAAGTTCCCAAGCTGGACGGTTCCAACCAGTCTTTTTGAAAAAGCCCCTTTACATAGCCCGACATACCGACCATGATTTCCTGTCAAAAAAGAAATGATACCGTCTTGTTCCCCGAATTTCTTAACACTGATGATAATAGCATTATCAAACCATTCAGGCATTAAAATCCAATCCCCAATCACGATAATGCTCGGGATTTTCCGTCCATCTGTCTCGAACTTTGACAAATAAAAACAAATGGACACGACAATCAAACAACTTTTCTAATTCTTCCCTCGACTGCATGCCGATTTTTTTTATCATTGATCCGTGTCTGCCCAAAACAATCTGTTTCTGGTTAGGTTTTTCAACATATATCGTTTGATCTATGCGGATTGCATTCCCGTTTTCTTTGAATGAATCCGTTTGCACAGTACTGATGTATGGCAGCTCCTGATTAAGGTTCATGTAAAGCTTTTCCCGAGTGATCTCCGCCGCTAACAGCCGGTTCGGCAAATCCGAAACCTGATCTTCAGGAAACATAAAAGGACCGACTGGCATATTGGAAATTAAATAATCTTCCAACTGTCCAACCCCTTCCCCTGTCATTGCGGAAAGAATAAAAGTTTCGCAAAAAAATCCAGCTTTATTCAATTTCTCGGATAACTTTAATAACTTGTCCTGCTTTACAAGATCGGATTTGTTTAAAACCAAAACAGAACGCTGTTTGTTCTTATTCAAAGAATCAATGATTGAATATGTGTCGTCATTTTCACCGCGTTTGGCATCCACCAATAACAACCGCATATCCGTATATTCAGCTTCTTGCCATGCAGCTGCGATCATGGCTCTGTCCAAACGGCGTTTCGGTTTGAAAATGCCCGGCGTATCCACTAACACGATTTCACAGTTGTCTTTTACAAAAATACCGCGCACAAGTGATCGTGTCGTTTGAACTTTCGGTGTTACAATGGACACCTTTGTTCCGACCATATAATTCACCAATGTCGATTTGCCGGCGTTTGAAGCCCCCAATAACGTAACAAAGCCGCATTTCGTTTCAATGTCAGTCATTTGCCTTCCAACCTTTTTAATAACTCTGCCGCCGCCAACTGACAAGCTTCACGTTTGGATTTTCCTTTTGCGCATACAGGTTCATAACCGTTAACACAAACCTGCATAGTAAAGAGCGGTTCATGATCGGGGCCTGTCCGGTCTAATTGTGTATATTGCGGCAAAGGTAAGGCTCTTGCTTGTGCCCATTCTTGCAATTTCGTTTTTGAATCAACCGGAGGTGCTGTAAACATATTCATTTGTTCCGACCAATAACGCACAACAAATTGACGCGCCACATCAAAACCGCCATCTAAAAATAACGCGGCTATAACGGCTTCGCACACATCGGATAAAACCGCTTTCGTTATATCAGGCTTGTTTGAAGGGCTTGCCAAAAACAGATGCTTGTCAAATTTCAATTTTAGAGCAATCAAAGCCAATGTTTCCGCCCGTGTCAAATCGGAAAAACGACGTGCCAGATCACCTTCATTTTCATTTGGAAAATGACAGTAAAGCATTTCGGCTATTACAACACCCAGAACACGGTCTCCTAAGAATTCCAAGCGCTCATAGCCGGAAAAATGATTTCCGAACCCTAAGGTCAATGCCTGTTTGAGCAGTTTCCCTTTTTTAAAGGAATATCCTAAAAGAGGGTAAAGATCCGTATAATTTCCCATCACTTTATACCACGAAATAAACGTTTCCAACGCACAGCCATCGGCCATTTCCAAATTTGCCACCAAGCCGCCGACCCGTCATTTGAAAAAAACAAAAATTTCGCCTTACCCACCAGATTGACTTTCGGGACAAAACCGACTTTTATCGACCGGCTATCCAAAGAATTATCCCTGTTGTCCCCCATCATGAAAAAATGATCCTCTGGAACGGTGAATTCTTCCGTATTGTCAAACATGGAAGAATCCGAAGCTTCTAAAATCGAATGTTTTACGCCTTCAGGTAAAATTTCAGTATACTTTTTAAAGCGCAATGCCTTTCCCGAATCATCACGCATAACATATTCGCCTTCGCTTTGACGTTCAACCATATTACCATTGATAAACAAACGCCCGTTTTTCATTTGAACTTTGTCTCCGGGAAGACCGATCAAACGTTTAATATAATCCGTCTTATTGTCGGAAGGCATCTTAAAAACCAACACATCTCCGCGTTTAGGTTCTTCATAGAACAAACGGCCTTTAATCAAGGGCAGACTGTAAGGCAAAGAATGACGGCTGTAACCGTAAGACATTTTTGAAACAAACAAATAATCTCCGACCAGTAACGTCGGTATCATCGAACCCGATGGAATATTAAACGGTTCTGCAAAAACGGTTCGCACAAACAAAGCAATAAGAGCCGAATAAATAAAAATCCTGACCGTTTCCCAAAATCCGCCTTGTGTATTTTTTTCTTCCATGATCTTATCTTTCGTTCAATTCCGCACTGATAATGACAAACGCCATAGCATAGGGATATTCATCTGTCAAAGAAACATTAATTTGCGGTTTAAAGCCTTCAGGGATCAAAGAATTTAAACGTCTTAATGCTCCAGCCTTTAAATTCATAACCGGTTGACCGCTCCGTAAATTCCCATTTTCCATATCACGCCAAAAAACACCCTGTCTTATCCCCGTCCCCAAAGCCTTGGAACAAGCCTCTTTCGCCGCAAAACGCATTGCATAAGCGCAAAAGCGTTTTTTGCCTATACGGCTTTCACATACAATCTGTTCTGCCTGTGTATAAATCCTGTTACAAAAAACCGATCCGAAACGTTCAATACAATGTTGTATCCGTCTGATATCGACCAGATCCGTTCCCACACCAATAATCATGTCAATCTTGCGCCCGACGTACTGAGCTGATCCCCGGACTGGCTCGTAAAGCGGCCATAATATCATTCAAATGACGGACATCGTGAACTTCAACATCAACACTTAAATCAAAAAAACTGGGCGTCCTTTCCAAAATGTTCAAGTTCGCAATATTCCCGTGATTTTTTGCAATCACATTCGACAAAGTCCCCAGACTGCCCGGTTGATTAACCAAAACAATACGCAATCGGGAAACATGGCTTTCGGCGGAAGTAACTTCCTCATTCCAAGAAACATCCAACCAACGTTCCGGTTCACCGGAAAATCTTTCCAACGTTACGCAATCAATCGTATGGATCGTTACGCCTTTTCCCGTCGTAACGATACCAACGATGCGATCCCCCGGTAACGGATGGCAACACTTTGCGAAATTAATTGCCAAACCAGGGATCAACCCTTTAATCGGACTTTGTTTTTTGTCTGGGCTTTTATCGCTGATCTTCTTCGCACCACGCTTTATGGCGTCAACAACACGAACGAAACGGGATTTATGTCCCGGAAAAACTGATTCCACGACATCGTTGGGTTGAATGACCCCTTCACCAACAGCGGCAATCAAATCTTCAACCGTCGCCTGTTTGAAATTCGTTAAAACGTTTTCCAAACTTTTATCCGAATACTCGTAACCTTCCGCTTTATAAGAACGGATCAATATCTGGCGTCCGACTTCCAAGTATTGCTCCCGTTTTTGAGCCCTTACGAAACGTCTGATAGCCGCCCGCGCTTTTCCCGTTACAGCAAAACGCTCCCATTCCGGAGACGGTGTCTGTGTCTTTGATGTCAATATTTCGACCTGATCGCCGTTCGTTAAAACCGTTCGCAACGGACGGATCTTCCCGTTTATTTTCACACCGACACATTTGTTCCCAACCCCTGAATGCACTGCATATGCAAAATCAATGGCTGTCGCATTTTTAGGCAAAGTGATCAAGTCGCCCTTCGGGGAAAAGCAAAAAACCTGATCCTGATACATTTCCATTTTTGTATGTTCCAGAAACTCTTCAGGATTGTCAGATTGTTCCATAATGTCCAACAATTCCCTCAACCAAGCGAATTGTCGACCGTCTGTTTTATAATCGCCTTGTTTGTAACGCCAATGGGCTGCCAAACCTATTTCTGCAATTTCGTGCATTTCCCGTGTACGGATCTGGATTTCAATACGATGTTTTTCCGGTCCGATCACCCCTGTATGCAAAGACTTGTAACCGTTTGGCTTGGGCGTGGAAATATAATCCTTATAACGTCCGGGAACCATCGGATATTTCGTATGGATAATCCCTAAAACGTGATAACAATCCGCAACAGTCGGAACAATGACGCGAAAAGCCATAATATCAGAGAGCTGTTCAAACGTTGCATTTTGGCGCTGCATTTTCCGCCAAATTGAATAAGGGGATTTTTCCCTTCCCGTTACTTCGCATTGAATGCCGGAGTCTTGCAGGTCGTTTTTCAATGTTTCTATAATGCGTGCGACAAGATCCCCCCCCTGTTCACGCAAAAAAGACAAACGAACGTTTATGGATTCATAAGCTTCCGGATACAATTCTTTGAAAGCGAGTTCTTCCAGTTCGTTTTTCATTTCCTGCATGCCGATGCGTTCCGCCAAGGGGGCATAGATTTCCATTGTCTCGCGAGCGATGCGTTGGCGTTTTTCGGGTTTTTTATGATATTGCAAAGTGCGCATATTATGAACCCGATCTGCCAACTTCACCAACAGAACGCGAATATCTTCCGACATGGCAAGCAAAAGCTTGCGAAAATTTTCAGCTTGTTTCGTTTGATCCGATTGCAATTGGATACGGCTTAATTTCGTAACGCCTTCAACCAGTTTTGCAACTTCTTCTCCGAACATTTGCTTGATGTCGTCATAAGAAGCTGCTGTATCCTCTATCGTATCATGCAACAATGCTGTTACGATAGAGGCGTAATCCAACTTATATTCTGTCAGAATACCGGCAACTTCGACAGGATGAGAAAAATACGGATCGCCTGAGGCGCGTTTCTGGGAACCGTGCATTTTAACGGCAAAAACATACGCTCTGTCCAACCCTTCTTCATCAACGTCCGGATCATAAGACCGGACACGTTCAACCAGCTCAAACTGCCTCAGCATACCTACCTTCCCTTTAAAGCTAAAGAGAAACGGAATTATTCTTCATTTGCTTCAGTTACTTCGGCAACTTCAAAAGACCCCGCCTGTTCGACAGCGGCTTCCGTATCGTTAATATAAGAAAATTCCGCATCTAAAGCAGCCAATTCAGCATCAGCGGCTTTCATGTCTTCTTCCTCATTAGCGGAAACATCTTCCTCTTTAACAAATTTTTGCATACCTGTAACCAGAGTATTTTCCAATTCCGAAAGATTGATTGTTTCTTCGGCAATTTCACGCAACGCTATGACAGGGTTTTTATCACGGTCTTGTTCAACAGTTAAGGGAGCCCCTGCACTGATATTTTTTGCACGTTGAGCCGCCAATAAAACCAATTCAAAACGATTTGGAACTTTTAAAATACAGTCTTCCACAGTAACACGAGCCATTTTTTTACTTTCAAATTCAAGAGTGTACACAAAATCCTTCAGGATTACTGTTATATCGTCAAACAGCTTTAAAATGCAAGTTTATTCTGATTAAAACTAAAGTGTTTTTTGAGATCCGTTATGGAAATAAAATCAGCTTGGCAGATCTGATTTTTAGTTTTATTCTGTTAAGATGATTTAAAAAATATATATTTTTGAAAGGATTATATTAATGCGTTGTTATGCCGGTGAAAGAATTGCTTTGTTTATTGACGGTTCAAATTTATATGCTGCGGCAAGAGCTTTGGGATTTGATATCGACTATAAAAAGCTATTGGATTTTTTTTCCACAAAAGGACGTTTGATCCGCGCTTTTTATTATACCGCACTTGTCGAAGATCAAGAATATTCGCCTATTCGTCCTTTGGTTGACTGGTTGGATTATAATGGTTATACAATGGTAACAAAGCCGACAAAAGAATTTACAGATGCGACGGGACGCCGTAAAATCAAAGGAAACATGGATATCGAATTGGCAGTCGATTTAATGGAAATAGCGGAAAGCATCGACCATGCCATCTTGTTTTCGGGAGATGGTGATTTCCGAAGTCTTGTCGAAGCCGTTCAACGCAAAGGTGTCCGTGTTACAGTTGTATCGACGGTTCAATCTCAGCCTCCGATGGTCGCTGACGAACTCAGGCGGCAGGCGGATCATTTTACAGATCTTTCCGATCTGGCTCAAAATATCTCGCGCAGCCCGCAATCTTCAAACAAGGACGAACCGGATTTTTCAAAAGCGCAATCAATTTTGTTCCGTGATATTGATGAAAATTTGAATTTGGATGAAACAACCGATTATGTGCCATAATTTTACAAATCCTGATAAAACATGCCATCTATGCCCCAGATTGGTTGATTTTTTAAACACAAACAGACAACTTTATCCTGATTTTTTTAACGCTCCCGTTCCTTCTTTCGGTAACTTGCAAGCCCCTCTTCTGATTGTGGGATTGGCTCCGGGGTTAAAGGGGGCCAACCGTACAGGACGCCCGTTTACAGGGGATTTCGCCGGAAATTTATTGTATTCCTGCCTGCATGATTTCGGATTTTCAACCGGAACATACCAAGCCCGTTGCGATGACGGGGTTCAATTGATCAAAGCCCGACTGACAAACGCCGTACGCTGTGTTCCCCCTCAAAATCAGCCGACCGGACAGGAAGTTCGTTGTTGCGGCGCTTTCCTTGAAAACGAGATCCGCTCCATGCCAAATCTGAAAGTGATACTGGCTTTGGGGGGCTTGGCTCATAACGCCGTATTATCCGTGCTAGGACAAAAAAAATCCGCTTTTAAGTTTGCTCATAATGTTTTGCACACTTTCGACTGGAACGGGCGACAGATCAATTTATTGGACACTTACCATTCTTCTCGTTACAACGTTAATACAGGAAAGCTTACAACAGAAATGTTCGTAGCCGTTTTTAAAACGTTATCGCAAATAATTTAATCCCACGGTGTTTGTTTGGATGAAGACGATATGGAACCGAAAAGTCCTCCCGAAGAGGATTTCGGTTCTTTAGGGCTTTGTCGCGCGGAGTGTGAAGGCGGATTTGTCCCCGCCAAAGCCTTTATTCTTGCTGATAATGGCGGATGTGTCGAAAACAGTTCCAGAAAAGAAGGCAAATCGACAATCCCAAAAGATTTCATCTCTGAGGGCAATGGTTCGACATCTGTCGCCCCTAGCGCTTGTAACGCTTCAATCATATCTTTCGGGCTTCCCAACAGCTCTGCCGCACCGGCGTCCGCACGATATTCCCTGTGACGGGAAAAAGCGCAAGCGACAATACTGGCCAAGATACCAAAAACCATTTCAAATATTTGAACCGTAAAATAATATCCTATCCCTCCGGAACGGCGTTGATCCGTATCACTGTCTCTTTTTGAGTTCAAAAAAACGGCGACAACTCGGGCAAAAAAGAAAACAAATGTATTTAAAACGCCTTGAACCAAAGTCATTGTTACCATATCCCCGTTCTTTACATGAGATATTTCATGAGCTAAAACAGCGCGAATTTGCGCATATGTCATTGATTGCATTAATCCGCTTGAAACTGCAACCAAAGCGTCGTCTTTAAAAGCCCCCGTGGCAAAAGCGTTCGCAGATCCAGAATAAATCGCAACTTCCGGCATTCTTATTCCCGCCTTGTCAGACAATTCCCGAACTGTTGTCAGCAACCAAACCTCCTCTTGATTTCGAGGATCTGAAATCGTTCTGGCTCCTGTTGACATTTTGGCGATGGATTTCGACATCATCAATGAAATAAAAGAGCCTGTAAAACCGAATATAGCGGAAAAAGCAAGTAACTGAGAGTAATTTATGCCTCCGGATGTCAACCATCTGTCAACACCGAACAAACGGATTAAAACACCGATCGTAAGCAAAACAACAAAATTTATAATAATAAACAGTCCCACTCTTTTAAACATACTTGTTTTTTCCCTTTATAAACACACAGTTTTTTTTCAATGAAACAACCGTTTTATAATAAACCAGACCGATGAAAATGCAAACGGATCATATGGAATAAAACATAAAGATGTAAAGAAGCTCTGTTTTACGTTATCCGGTATATGATACAAAAAATGAAGAAGGCTCTTGATCTTTTTTATCAGAAAAACAATATAACATTATGAAATTAAATGTTTTTTAAAACGCCTTGCAGGATCCGTAGAAATCTTCCACTCAGCTTTGATAAATAGATAAATTTTTTTTAAACAAAAAATATAATATTGATTGTTATCTAATTAAATAAAAAAGATTTTTCAAATATTTTCTTCTGTCAAATACATAAAGACCGCGCGCCAGTCAAATGTTTCGGTAAGCTCATAGCCGTCCGGTAAGCCGGCGAACATTGAAGTCAAAAGAGTAATTATAATGAATGATATAAATACACTCTGTGTACGACATGAAGCATCGAATATTAGTTTGGCAATCGTGAAGTCGTAAATTGTTTTATATCGAAAAACGGTAAAGAAGCAGAAAAAAATTTCAAGAAAATTTAAGTAAATGTCCTGAAAACTAAAGCGTTTTATATACCTCTCAAGATAAGTACTGAATGATGATTTATAAGTGTTGTGATGATAGATAATACGAGATTCAAATGCCGCATAAAAGCGAACAAAACGCCGTTCAGACAAGTATCGCCATCAGACCCGAAACAGGAATCCCGCGTTAAGCATGATTCCTGTTTTCTGAAAACCTATTTATAAAAACGGTCTTTAACTATATTTTTTCTATTTGAAAATCTTCTTCAAATTTGACGTGATGGCGCATTCCCCGATAATGGTTCAGCCCCAAAATGCGCGAAGCATAATTGATATTCTTGGTTTGTGAAGAATACATATTAATCAAACGCTCTTTTTCTTCAATGACATCGGAGATATCAACATAATGGGTTGGTCGCCCCAACGTATTCCATACTTCATAATACACGACCCGACCATTGAAAGGACGTGTACGGCATAAACGCTTGAACAAGCATGCAACGGCAATATGGTCTTTGTGAAAGTCCATTGGATGAGGCATCAAAACATAATCATAACCTTTAAAATTCAGTGTGGAAAAGTCTTTAAAGGAATCAATCAATCGCCCGTCTTCTATATTCAACATCTGAATGCTTTTTACAGCATAAGAACTCATGACATTTTGAAATTCTTTTTTACGGATTTCTATCATTTTTTCCGGATCGACTTCGTTATCGCCATATCTACCATCCGTCAACAAAACGACATCGCACTGAGAACCATATTTTAATAAAAAGCCTCCACATCCTATTGTTTCATCATCGGCATGTGGTGCCAATAATAAAAACCGGTCTGAAGGTTTTATTTTCCATTCCTGAGCTTTCTTATAATCAGGCAAATCGTACCCGTAAATTTTCTTTTTAAACCACAAACTCAATTTACCCATTTCAGTCCCCTTTTTTTTATGCGTAAGAGTAAAACGTATTACATAAAAAATCAAAAGTTTTTATTTTTTTCAATAAAAGGTTAATTTTTTCAACATATCCTATGCGCTGTCAGATATAAAGAAAGGTTTTTTTAGATGAAAAAAATTTTATTGGCAACTCTGTTCAGCTTTGTTGCTTTTTCAGCGCAAGCCCAAGAGCAAACTCAACAACAAGTATACGGGCAAAAACAAAATGACACAGCCTCTTATCAACCGGATCATAGCTATGTTGATATAACCAATCCCTTTTACATTCCGGAAAGAGGATTTATGGCAGACACCAGAATCAGTTATTCCCGTGAAAAATTAAATACTTCTATTAATGCTCCCGTGGCATCGACAGGGTATCGTTTTTTAAAAAATGCCAAAAGCTTGAAAGCATCTGAGACTTTGACATACGGAATTACGGGAACATGGGCTGTCTATGGCAGTTTCGGATATGACTGGACAAAAAAGGAAGGAGCCGCTTCTTTCCGTGATTGGGAATGGACGCTTGGAACGAAAGTCAACACTATTGACGAAGCTTGGCGTGTTCAAATCGGGGCGGACGTTACCAGGACAAATTATACAAAATGGAAAGGGGTTATCAACGAAGATCAAAAAGATACTCATTTATACTTGATGGCCGGAACGGAAACCGGAGAAAATGTCTTTGCCTATACACGCTTTGATTATCACAATGTTGATTACGGCAACGATCAACAATACGATCAATTCAACATTGAAGGTGCCCTGCATATTTTGGCTGCACAACATACGACTGCCGATGTCGGATTAAGATATACTTGGGATACTATAGATCATGTCCGTAACAGGGATCTTACATTTTTTGCCGGCGGTTATATACGAACATATCAAAATTTAGCTCTGGGCGCTACGCTTGATTATGTTTTAGCCAGTACGAACAGAATAAAAGAACCTTACGCTCCTGACAATCAGGGGGCATTCAGCTTAGGATTTAATATTAAATACGAATTCTGACAATTTTCCTTTAATAAAAAAGCGGTTAAAAAGCCGCTTTTTTTGTTGTATAAAAATCCTCCTTTCCAAATGTGACGCGCTTTAAAAAAAAGCTTTCAGTCGTATATAAATGCTTTTTTGACATAATGGCTACCAGACAGTAAAATCGAAAAAATAATATGGTAATTTTGATAAACCGTTACACAACACAAAACAGTTTGGTTTTATTGTTTTTAAGAGAAAATTGCATCGAAAAATATTTCATGAAATCTTTCATGACGACACTATGATATTGGGAAAATGTTACAAAAATCATATAAGCGGAGGATGATGAATATCTTATACTGTAGTTTTCAGAATCACGTCCGAATATCGGAAGAAACCACGTCAGTAATAAAGATGTCCGACTTTTCGGATTTTCCGAAATGTAAAAGCGATCTGATGATCTGAAAAAATCAAGGCAACATGAAATGTAAATACCGCCAAGAGTTTTGATATAAAGCAGAGCATATAAACAGAGTATGCGAATAATTGACAGATAGTTCATAAATCTGCTGGAAGAGGATACTTTTTAGTCAACCGGAATCGAATGCGTCCGGCTGGCTTATAGTTGGCAAGTAATGAAATATATACGAAGGAATGTCTTAAGCTAATGGAATAAGAGCCACTTCCGTATGCAAAGCCCCCTCCCCGCGTTTTGCGCAGGAGTTTCTTTTTTAACAAAGTAGAAACTTTATCTACCGTTTTTTTTCAACTTTTTTTCCAAAGCACACAACTTGTTCAAACGGTCTTGAGCCTGATCGCGCCTTTGAAGATCCTTTAACCTTCCCAACATGCCTTCTTGAGCATTGAGGGATGAGTCTTTTTTCTGTTTTTCCGCAACATAACAAGTCATCATCTTTTCAAGAGATTTGTTAACAACAGCCAATATGGGGGAATCCACACTTTTTTGTTCTTTTAAGAGATTGAATCGCTTTATCTTTCTTATCAATTTCAATTCCGTTTTTGTCGGAGGATCTATCATTTCGACAGCTTTTATATGGCGTGTGATATCATCGCGAAGATCTCCAGCTTTCAAAGGAGGTAATTGATCGATTTTTCTTTGGGCGTCCCAATTTGAATAAATGGGATAATTATCTTTATTTTGCGGAATGATATAACGATCCGCCAACAACTTTCCCTTCCCTTTGTCGTCAATCAAGGCGAAACCTTCCATATAATTGACCAACAACGGATGAGTTGAAGAAATTTTCTGCAATTCCGAAAAATCTTTATTATAACTTGAAACAGTGCCCGCTTGCCATTGCAAACGATTCAACAGATCGCCTGTTTTTTGCAACTTTTCCATATTATTAATTTTTTTCAGATCGTTTTTATATCCGATACGGTTTTTAATTTCCTTCAATCGATCTGAAAAAGATTTTTGATTTGTTTTATTAAGATTTAATTTTTCCATTACGAAATGACGTGTGGCTCCGTATGCTCGAGCGGACATGGCAACCAATGTCAAAGCGACGGGAACAGCTCCCAATGTTGCTTTTCCTGCAACTTTTCCCAATTTGGATTGAGCGACACTTTTATTAATCACCATCATTTTTTCCAAAAAAGACGGCGGTTCAATCATTTCAACCTGTTTTGCGGCAAATTGTTTGTAATCAGGCACATTCTTTAAATTGGAACGGGCAGCTTCTCCGAAAACATTGGTAATATTAGACGCCCCTGACAATTTCATTTTACAAGCCCCCGCCAAATAGGATTCTAAAATGTCATCATTCATTCCGGCATTGCGATAACGATCCGGACGAGCAACAAAACCTTCAGAATTTTCAAACGAAAACAACCCCTTAAAGGCTCCGCTTTGATTTAAAAGATAAAATGCCGCTACATTTGCCATTTTTTTCCCCTTTTGACCTGTCAGAACAACCAACCCGAGATTTCAGGATAACATTATTAGACAAAACAGTTCAACTTTTTTCTTCGATCAGTATAAGAAATAGTGTTGTTTTTATTTTAAAATGAAAAAATATAGACAAATAGAAGACTTTTAATTCATTATAATAAAAAATGCTTTTAAATTGTATCTTCTCTCTTTTCCGGAAAAGACGATCTGTCAACCGATACTTCATAATAACGTTTGAACATTCCGACCGGATCCGTTATTTTTCCTTCGTCAAAATCAACAACCTTGTCCAGATCAATTTCAACGATCAAACACTTTTCAGAATTTCGTAAAAAATCCATTACATCGTCGGAAACGCCTGTTATCGCACAACCGGAATCAGGCGTTCGTTTGAAAAACAAAGCGTTTTCAAGAAAATAACCAATTTCCGGTTTTTCCGCTTCTCCCGCCAATTCCGGAATAAAAATAGAAATCTTTCCCTCCTTATTAATGGTAAAAGCAGGTGAAGGAATTTCATTTAATAACATCAGGGCAAGCTCCATGAAAGAATAAAAAATATTAATGCTAGTATCAAAAAATGAAAAACAGAATTAATTTTAAATTCTTTTTTATCTGTATTTTTAAATAAAAAAACAGACAAAAGATTTTTTGTCTGTTTTATTATTTTTCACGATATTTATTTTTTAGACGCTCGATCTTGTTCGATAATGATCTTCAAAGCATCGACGGCGACACGAACGGCGGCAGAAGTGTCTTCGGACATTTTCTGATCCAATCCGGCGGCTTCGCGTTCTTGGTTCCAGATCACATGGAAGCAAGACCCGCAACGGCATTTCAATGCGTCCGCGACGACAAACAAAGCCGCAGATTCCATTTCACTGGCTTTAACGCCCAAACGTTTCCACGCTTCCCATTTTTGCAACAATTCATAGGAAACGGGCATTTTAGCCGGACTATGTTGACCGTAGAAAGCGTCCTTACATTGTACGACACCAGTATGGGTTGTTTTGCCCATAGCCAAAGCAGCCTGGCGCAAAGCAATCGTGATATCCAGATTGGCAACGGCCGGATATTCGATCGGCGCGTATTCGACGGAAGTATGTTCAAAACGGATTGCGCCTGTTGCCACAACGATATCGCCGGACTGAACGTCCAAGTCAATCCCGCCGCACGTTCCCGTACGAATAAAGGTGTCAGCGCCGATATTGTGCAATTCTTCCATGGCGATAGAAGCCGAAGGACCGCCGATCCCCGTTGAACAAACAGAAACCTTTTCCCCTAATAAAGTCCCCGTATAGATGTTGTATTCTCGGTTTTGCGCAACATGATGCGGATTGTCAAACAATTTGGCGATCGATTCACAGCGTCCCGGATCCCCCGGTAAAATGACATAACGCCCGACATCACCTTCGACACAATGGATATGAAACTGCTTTTCCAGTTTTTGCATAAAAACCTCTCTTCAAATAAAAGAAAAATATGATGAATTCATATTGTTCAGACCAGTGTATATGAAAAAAAAACATAAAACAAACTGTTATTTAAAAACAAACAAAAGCGATGATTTTTTTCTTTGATATCTTTCTTTTCTTTGATAGCATCTTGTCGTGCTGGGTTTTGATCGGCACAGGGCGTTAGAAACCCTATTACATCTAGCCGCATTGTGTATGGCGGCCAATAAATTATACGCCAAATCTGTTCCTATGCGGGCGGATTTTGGCGAATAAGGCTTCGTGCTCAATAAGCCAAGCCGTCTTTAGATGTAAACGGTTTCTGAAAATCCGCCCACCTTGAAAAAGGTGGGTTTTGTTTCATTAAATTCAAAGGATCTTCAGAAATGAAAAAAACTTTACTTGGTGTTTTATTATGCTTTACCGCCGGTTGCACGACTTTGTCGGGACATGAAAGAATAGTCCTGCGGGATTTGAAAGCCGACGGTATTTCCGTTGACAAACCGACCGGAGAATGGGTCAAACCCGCCAGTCCTTTATTGGCGGGCGCTTTAAATATCTTGCCGGGGTTCGGAAATTTTTATTTGGGAATGGGGAACGGTGCGGACGGTTCTCAGAGCATTTACGGTGTCATGAATTTACTGTTATGGCCGATTTCGCCGATTTGGGGGATCCCTCAGGCGGTCATAGACGCAAAGACCATTAACGAACGCGATCTTGTTTTTTATTACGAACACACGGAAGCCGGACAGGAAGAATGGCTTGAACGTCAGGAGGTTTCCTCTTCAAAAGAAATGCTGCAACGCAGACAGCGTGAAAAAAGAAAGGAACGTCGCAAAGCGATCGCCGCGGAATTGGAATAAGTGATAAAAAAAGCCCCGATCTCTCGGGGCTTTTCTTTATGTTTAGCACATTAAGCGTTCTTTTCAGCTGCCAAATGTTCATACAAACGACGACGTTCTTCGACTTGTTCCTGAGCGAACTGAACCAAACGTTCATAACGTTCGGGATCAGCTTTCTTAACGATCTGGAAGCGCGTTTCGTTTGCCATATAGTCGGCCATGACTTTTGTCGGCGCTTTAGAATCCAACTGCAAGCCGGGCTTTCCTTCGGCAACGCGACGCGGGTCGAAACGATATAACGGCCAGAAACCGGATTCAACAGCGGCTTTCTGGTGTTCCAGACCCTGTTCGCCGATTTCGTAACCATGCGCGATACAATGCGAATAAGCAATGATCAAAGACGGTCCGTTAAAGGATTCGGCTTCGACGAAAGCTTTAATCGTCTGCGCGTCGTTTGCGCCCATAGCCACCTGCGCGACATAGACGTTTTCGGAAGACATGGCAATCATACCCAAGTCTTTACGCGGAATGGCCTTACCGGCAACAGCGAACTTTGCGGAAGCACCGATCGGTGTCGCTTTGGACTGCTGACCGCCGGTGTTGGAGTACACACCCGTATCCATGACCAGAACATTGACGTTCTTGCCGGAATACAGGACATGGTCGATACCGCCGTAACCGATATCGTAAGCCCAACCGTCACCGCCCAACATCCAGACGGACTTTTCAACAAAGTAATCGGCAACACCGTTCAACAATTTTGCCTGTTCTTTATCAATACCGGACAATTTGGCTTTCAGAGCTTCGACCCGTTCGCGTTGCGCTTTGATTTCGGCTTCGTTTGTCTGCGGAGCCGTCAAAATCGCGTTCACGAGATCACCGCCGATATCGCTTTCCAGATCTTTGATCAGCTGTTGAGCAAAGTTTTTCTGGAAATCGACGCCCAGACGCATACCCAGACCGAATTCAGCGGCGTCTTCGAACAAGGAGTTCGACCAAGCCGGACCGCGTCCGTTAATGTCTTTGGCGTACGGGGTTGTCGGCAAGTTACCGCCGTAAATCGAAGAACAACCCGTTGCGTTGGCGATCATCAAACGGTCACCGAACAACTGTGTCAACAACTTAACATACGGGGTTTCACCGCAACCTGCGCAAGAACCGGAGAATTCAAACAACGGGCGCAACAACTGAACGTTCTTGACCAGTTTCTTTTCAATCTTTGTACGATCGACATCGGGCAAAGACATAAAGAAGTCGAAGTTCTTCTTTTCCTGTTCCAAATGCGGAGCGATCGGTTCCATATTGATGGCTTTTTTGGTCGGATCCGCTTTATTTTTCGCCGGACAAGCGCGCGTACACAAAGAACAACCCGTACAATCTTCCGGAGCGACCTGAATGATCCAAGCGGAATCGGCGAAGTCCTTTCCTTTGAACGCGGCGGACTTAAAGCCTGCCGGAGCTTTCTTCAGGTCTTCGTTTGTCGCGACTTTCGCACGGATGGCGGCATGCGGACAAACCATGGCGCACTTACCGCACTGAATACACGTGTTCGGATCCCAGACAGGAATGTCGGAAGCGATGCAACGTTTTTCATACTGCGTTGTCGCCGTCGACCATGTACCATCAACCGTCCAACCGAAATCGGAAACTTTCAGTTCTTCGCCCTTGCCTTCCAAGATCTTTCCGGCAACCTTGCGAACCAGTTCCGGAGCCGTTTCGGGAACACCCGGCAAACGATGGAATTTAGACGTCGGCTTTTCGGTGACTTTGATTTCATGCAAGTGCGCCAAAGAAGCGTCAACGGCGGCAAAGTTCTTTTCAACTAAAGCCTGACCTTTTTTAGAATAGGTCTTTTCAATGGATTTCTTGATTGCGACGATTGCTTCGTCACGCGGCAAAACGCCGGACAAAGCAAAGTAGCAGGTCTGCATGATCGTGTTGATACGCCGTCCCATACCGGTTTGCTTGGCGACTTCAACAGCGTCGATCGAGTACAGTTTCAAGTGTTTCTTGATGATTTCTTCCTGAACTTCGACCGGCAGATTATCCCAGACTTCTTCGGCTTTGAACGGAGCGTTCAACAAGAACACTGCACCGTCTTTCGCCTGAGCCAACATATCGATCTTTTCCAAGAACGGGAAATGGTGGCAAGCGATAAAGTCCGCTTTATTGATCAAATACGGAGCGTTGATGACATGGTTTGCGAAACGCAAATGAGAAGTTGTCATAGCACCTGACTTCTTGGAGTCATAAACGAAGTAAGCCTGACCGTAGGTACCGTCTTCACCGGCAATGATCTTGATCGAGTTCTTGTTGGCGCCGACCGTACCGTCAGCTCCCAAACCGAAGAAGATCGCGCGTTTAACGTCTTCGTCTTCAATATCGAAAGAATTGTCAACGTCCAAAGACAGATGTGTCACATCGTCCGTCAGACCAACCGTAAAGCGTGTTTTCGGTTCGGCTTTTTCAGCGTTTTCGAACACGGCTTTAGCCATAGCCGGCGTATATTCTTTTGAAGACAATCCGTAACGACCGCCGATAATGCGCGGCATAGATTTCAGTTTTCCGGCGGCATAAGCGTCGGCAACGGCGGAAACAACGTCCAAGAACAACGGTTCGCCCTGAGCGCCGGCTTCTTTCGTACGATCCATAACGGCAATCGTTTTAACCGTTTCAGGCAGAGCTTTAATCAGTTCTTCCGCCGGGAACGGACGATACAGATGGACTTTGACAACGCCGTACTTCTTGTCTTTCAAATGAGCAACGGTCGCTTCCGTCGTATCGGCGCCGGAGCCCATGATCACAACAACCTGTTCGGCATCTTTGGCACCAACATAATCGACCAGATGATACTGACGACCGGTGATTTTGGCGTATTTATCCATAGCTTCCTGAACGATTGCGCCGCATTTGGCGTAATACGGGTTAGCAGCTTCACGGATCTGGAAGAAAACGTCCGGATTCTGAGCCGTACCACGCAAAACAGGGTGATCCGGCGTCAAAGCGTTTTCGCGATTGAACGTTGTCGGCAAACCTTCAACAAATTCGCGCAACTGATCATCGGAAACGGTTTCGATCTTGTTGATTTCGTGAGACGTACGGAAACCGTCAAAGAAGTGCAAGAAGGAAACGCGGGATTTCAACGTTGCGTATTGGGCAATTGCTGCCATATCTTGAGCTTCTTGCACATTATTGGAGCACAACATTGCGAAACCCGTCTGGCGGCAAGCCATCACATCGGAATGGTCGCCGAAAATAGACAAGGCATGTGTTGCCAAAGCGCGAGCCGCAACATGCATAACGAACGGCGTCAATTCGCCGGCGATTTTATACATGTTCGGGATCATCAAAAGCAAGCCCTGAGACGCTGTAAATGTTGTTGTCAAAGCTCCGCCCTGCAAAGCCCCGTGAACGGCACCAATCGCACCGGCTTCGGACTGCATTTCATAGATTTCGGGGACTTTTCCCCAAATGTTTTTAACACCCTGAGCCGCCCAAGCATCTGCCCATTCGCCCATCGGTGAAGACGGGGTAATTGGGTAAATGACGGCTACTTCATTCAGACGATGAGCAACACCGGCCGCAGCTTCGTTTGCGTCCATCATCTTCATTTTTTGTTTATCCGCCATGGATTTTTTCTCCAAGAAATAAAATGAAAGATTTAAATAGAAGGGAATGTTTTCCCGACATCGGCAAATCAGACGTCAAGAAAAACTCCCCCGATTTGCGGGCTTAACTTTAACGCAGTTGAATTGTTTCTTCAACCTCTTTTTACGTTTTTTCTTCAGCCTCATTCCAAACAACGACCGTTCGGTGTTCTGTATCGGCGCGACAAAATCATCACAAGATCAAACAAGGCCCATGACCCTGATATAATTGCGCCAACACCGCTAAAGCCGCACAATAAAAAAAAGCGTCCCTCTTTTGTATATCCTGTGTAAAACCGGTGCAATCCCAATATCCCGAAAAACAGGCACAGTAAAAAAACAGGCCAAAATTTCTTGACATATTCGGGATCTCTCGGTTGCGTCCTTTTCCACATGAAACACCTTTTCAATATAGGAACTTTAAGATATGGATAAATCTAGATATCGACAAGATGAAAAAAAGTTGATTTTTTCATAAATTCATGTTGGCAGAGTAAAAAAAATCGGATAACTTTCGTAAAAAACACCGTTTGCAAACAACTTTTACAGCTCGACCTTTTTCAGGTTTTATATGAAACTTTTTATCTTCACCCTGCTGTGCCTCTCGGTTGTTGTCCTGTCATTTCTTGACTTTCTGGCGGCAAAACCGACAACTGTTTTCAGTTATCTGGTGATGTACGGTGATTTTTTTAAAAGTTTCCTGAATATTGAAAAAAAATATTTTATTCAAACACTCTTAATGACGCTTTTCATTGTTACGAGCTCGTGGTGTTTGATCCCCGCCCTTTTAAAGCAACTCCATGTTTCAAAAAAACTTGTCAGAAACATATTAATGACATTCTCGGGAATATTTTTTATTTATTTGTCTTTTTTCAGAATTGGTATACAGGATTTATTCATTATCTTTTTTCAAAAAACCTCTTTTTACGAAGATAACTACATTTTTTATTCTTTAAAAAATGACAATCTTCCGGAACGGAAAAAAAACCTGATCCTGATCTTTGCGGAATCCCTTGAACAATCTTACGCAAATCCTGATTTGTTCCCGAATTCGTTATTACCGGAATTAACAAAACAAGCCGGGCTGTCTTTTTCAGAGTTTCTGCAAACAGACGGCACAGACAACACGATATCAGCATTGACCGCCGCCCTTTGCGCCATTCCCGTCATGCCCGTCTTGCCGGAATTTTCCAGAAATCATATCAAATTCACCTTCCCTTCCGCCCTCTGTTTAACCGACGTTTTAAACAAAGCAGGATACGACACTTATTTTTATTTCAGCGAAACCGAACACTTTTCAAATAAAGTCAATCTCTTAAAAGAACACGGAATAAAAAATGTCATCGGAGCGACAACCTTACGCAGAAATGAAGATGATAACGGTTTAACCGATTTTTCCGCCGTTAAAGATTCTAAAACTTTCGAAGTCGCAAAAGAAAAAATTTTAGAATTATCACAAAAAAAATCGCCTTTTTTTATGGGAATTTTGACAATTAATACCCATGAACCTGTCGGATATTTGGAAAAAAACTGTCAAACCGCTAATAACACCTTTAATGAATTTGCACGGATCGTTTTTTGTACGGATCGACAAATTTCCGATTTCATTGATTTTATAAAAAAAACACCTTTGTTTCATGACACCGTCATTGCCGTTGTCGGAGACCATCTGGCACGCCAAAACCCTTTATATGAAACATTGGAAAAAAATCGTCACCGATTGATTTTCAACCGCTTTATCAATATCCCCACCCCCTTGTCCGCAAACAGATCGTTTTCCATGCTGGATTTGACTCCCACTTTATTGGAAGCCGCCGGTTTCCCTTTGCCGGAAAAAGGATTTGGGTTGGGAAGGTCATTGTTGTCTCAAGAACAGACTTTGATTGAAAAATACGGTATACAGCATATGAAAAAAGAAATGCTGAAAAATTCGGCATTTTATAAAGATTTATTAAAAAACAAAAAAACGGATCAATAATAAAACCATGCCTGATTTCAAATATGAAGCCTCAATAATAAATATCCACTCTTTAATCGCCGGCATTGACGAAGCCGGTCGTGGACCTTGGGCGGGTCCCGTCGTCGCCGCAGCGGTGGTTTTTCCGGATCTGGAAATACCCGTTTTTTTATCACAGGCTTTAGATGATTCAAAAAAACTTTCCCGTCACAAACGCGAAGAACTGTTTGAAAGTTTACATTCCTGTTCCGCCTTGATCGGTTGCGGTATCGCTAGCGTTGAAGAAATAGACCGTTTAAACATTTTACAGGCAACTTTTTTAGCTATGCGGCGAGCTGTCGAAAACCTGCCCTGCGTGCCCTCATTCGCATTGGTTGACGGCAACAAAGTTCCACCGCTCCTCCCCTGTCCGGCTCGGGCAATCGTCAAAGGAGACGCCTTAAGCTTATCAATTGCTGCGGCCTCTATCATAGCGAAAGTAACCAGAGACAACATCATGAGCTGTTTGGCAAAGGATTTTCCTTATTACGGATGGGAAAAAAACGCCGGATACGGAACCAAATTGCATCAAAAAGGGTTGAAAGAACACGGAGTTTGCATTCATCATAGAAAATCCTATGCTCCCATCAAAGCTTATCTAAAATGATGCTACGTTTCACTTTTTATCTTAAAGATTTTTTCATGTTCGTTTGAACGATAAAAACAGCTTTATCAAAACCCTTTTACCAAAGGTGGGAATTTTGGCATATACCTAAAATTTTCAAAAAAACAAATCCCTCCGTTCTTTTAACCGGACAAATAAAAGAATTATCAATTTTTAAACAATGATATCGACGAGCGGTGATTTTAGTGTACTTATCCATAGCTTCCTAAACGATTGCGACACATCTTGCGTAATACGGGGTAACCGCTTTACAGATTTAGGACAAAACGTCCGGACTTTGAGCCGTATCGCACAAAACAGGATAATCCGACACAAAGCGTTTTCACGATTAAATGTTGTTGGAAAGCTTGCAACAAATTCGCATAACTAATCATCGGAAGCGGTTTCGATCTTGTTAAAATTTTGTAAGACGTACGGAAACCATCAAAGAAGTGCAAGAAAGCGCTAAACGTCATTAGGGTATGATGTAAAACAAACCGTTCCTACCGTCCATACCCCCCCCCCTGATTGTTAACCTTTTATTCACAAATAAGCTATTGAAAAAATTTAATAAGCCTTTAACATACACTTTTTTAAAGAAAAAATTATTTAAATAAAATACAAAAACGGGAATTAGTTAAAAAAGTATAAAGAAAACAAGAACTTTTTTAAAAATAATTTCAATAAACCGGCTATTATTAATAAATTGCTTACCTCTCACGACTATTCTGTTTCTAGAAAATATTCATCCAGAATGGTGTATAAGAGGTTTTCTTTATGACAACTTTAAAAACAAATGTTATCCTACCGGGCGATAGTATTGAATTGATGAATTCTTTGCCGGCAAAATCTGTTGATATGATTTTTGCCGATCCTCCTTACAATATGCAATTGGGAGGAGAGCTTTTCCGTCCGGACAGTTCTTTTGTTGAAGGAGTAACCGATGAATGGGATCAGTTTTCCGACGCCCGCGCTTATGACGATTTTACGACGGCGTGGCTAACCGCCGCTAAAAGGGTTCTGAAAGACGACGGCACTTTGACGGTCATCGGGTCGTATCATAACATTTTCCGTGTCGGGTATATTTTGCAAAATCTCGGGTTTTGGATTTTAAATGACATTTTGTGGATAAAAGACAACCCCATGCCAAACATGAAGGGAACACGTTTATGCAACGCCCACGAAACATTGATCTGGTGTTCAAAAAGCCGCAACGCAAAATATACCTTCAATTATGAAGCCATGAAAGCTTTTAACGAAGATAAACAATTGCGTAGCGATTGGTATATGCCGATCTGTAGCGGTCATGAACGATTGAAAGATGAAAACGGTAATAAATTGCATTCCACCCAAAAACCCGAAGCCTTACTCTATCGTCTATTAATGATGACGACAAAACCAGGCGATATTGTTTTAGATCCTTTTTTTGGAACCGGAACGACGGGAGCCGTGGCAAAGAGGCTTGGACGCAAGTTCATTGGAATGGAACGGGAGTTGCGTTACATAAAAGGAGCTGAAAAACGCATCAATGCCATCGTTCCCATTTCAGATCCGTCAGCGTTGCGAATGTCTTGTAAACGTAAAGAACCTCGCATTCCCTTCGGTACTGTGTTAGAGTATGGACTGTTGCAAGCTGGAGACTGGTTGTTCGACGCAAAACAGCACTTTGCGGCAAAAGTGCGTTCGGACGGATCTTTGCTGGCAGATAATATTTCCGGCTCAATCCATAAGGTCGGAGCGGCACTGCAGGGGTTGCCTAGTTGTAACGGTTGGACGTTCTGGCATTTTGAAAAACGTTGTCATGACTTGGAAGTTATCGACACTTTGCGGCAGAAATTGCGGATGAAACTATTTGCCGCCTGAATTTCAATCAAAATTACCCTTTAAAAAAAAATATATTTATTGTATAATTTTTATCCTTGATAAAATCAGGATAAGAGGAAATTTTCATGTCTTTTTTCGATCAAATTCATCAAGAAAATAAAACACAAGGAAAACCAAAAAATCCTTCCATGCTTAATCAAATTTTTTCATCCCCTCAAAATATTGAAGGAAATAGTCATCTTATAGAAACTCTGATGAAAATCGAACAAAAAAAACATGAAATGAAAAAATCTTTTTTTCATACACTTTATTCCTCCCCTTTCGTCCGCGGTTTTTATAAAAATGAACCTCCTGTCGTTGATATTGAATTGACAGGATCGAAAAATGAAAAAAAACGTCTGACCGCTTTGATCAATTCCATTGCAAAAAATTCGGAAACCGGAAGAAGTTTGCTACAAAACGCTGCTGAACACGGCACAAAAATAGGCTTCGATTATCAGGATACCGGTTACGGGTATTTCGATCCGACAAAAAATATTGTCATGATCAACCCGTGTTGCAGTGATGCAAAATTAAAAACAACTTTGGCACATGAAGTCAGACACGTCTATCAACATTCTCGCGGGCTTCCCGATATGTTGTGCCAGAAAGATCTTGCTACCGAGGTCAAGTTGAATCGCGCCGCCGAAGCTGATGCTCAAGCTACCGCCGCACAAGTCGCTTTAGAAATCAGAGCTACAACAAGAGATTCCAAAGTCTGGCAAAAATTCTGTTCCTCTTATCCTTTAATCGCAAATGCCATTTCTGCCCCGTCAAAAGATGCGCCTGTTGAAAAAGTCATTGAAAATCAAAGCAAAACAATGCAAGACGCCTTTAAAGGATGGTTTGAACAAAAAAATACAGTTGATATCTATGAAGAAGATTATCTCTATTTTAATTTGACAAGCATCGCTTTCCAAAAAAAAGACGATCAATTGAAAACATTTGAAGAGCTTCCTTTTGAAGGAAATATGTCTTCCAAAGAAATCGTCGAAATGTTTTGCCAAACATCAAACGGTCAATGCTATTTTAAAGATAACCCCAATATATTGGATGACCCAAAAATGTGCGGAATATCAACCGAAACAAAAAATGCAGCCGACCTTTTCTTCCAATCCAGAAAAAATTTAACCGGAAAACAGGAAGATAAAAGTTATGTCGATCTTCCGTCCAGAGGCAGTATGTATGGAAGACGTGCTGCTTCTGAAAATGCTTCCGATCAAAACAGATCTTTGAAAGACACTTCGGATAGAAAAGTTCACCCCGCTCTTTTGACGCTTTTGAAAAATAACAAAAACAGGTAACATCTTCTCTTTTGTTTAAATCAAATAGTTGTATCAGAGTAAAAGGTATGTCTTTTGAAGAAAAATTTGAAGAATTATTGAAAGGCAAAAATATTTCAAGATCTCAAATACAATCTGTGTTTGATAACATCTCTTTCAACAAAGAAGTTCTTTGCGCTTTATTGTATAAAGCGGTTGATAATGATTGTCTGGAAATTGTTCAATATTTAATGGAAAACGGCGCAGATCCAGCCTTTATCATTTCAAATGGAAAAAATGCCGTCTCTTTGGCTGTTGATCAGGACAAATGGGAAATTGTCGAATTCTTCTTAACCAAAGACTTCAATCGCAGCTTGATGTTTGCCGGAATAGAATATCTCAGTCCGTTGATGATTGACTATTTGGAAAGTAAATATATTAAAATTCCACATGAATTGAAAATGAACGAAGACATAGACTGGATCAATCAGATCAATTAGATTGTCTAAAACATATTTAAAATATATTTTGCCTCGTCCGTCATTTTATCAATTGTCCATACCGGCTCCCATACCAACTTAACGGTTACCTTCCCTGTTCCTTCCAATTTTGAAACAGCTTGAGCAACCTGTTTCGGCATGACCCCGGCAACGGGACATGACGGAGCCGTTACAGTCATATCGATTTCAACATCTCCGTTTTTTAATTTATCCAACCGGTAGATCAATCCCAGATCATAAACATTCAACATCAGCTCTGGATCTTCGACAGTCCGTATTGCCTGAATGATTTCATCAATATCTGATTGTTTTTTCCCGTCTTCCAGAGTTTCACCTTCTGTTACAACATACTCGTCTCCGAAATTTAAAACCGGAGCGTCTGGCATATTGCCACCCCATAACAAATCCTCAAAGTCTTTAAACTCATCTGCCGAAATGTCATCAAACTTTGAAAAGGAAAGGTTTTCTTGTTGTTTTTCATCTTGACGACCGATCGGCAATGAAATTTCTATTGTCCCTGAAAAACTGGACAACTTTTTCAACTTGTCTTCATTGTCAAGTGTCGACAAATTAACAGCCTCCGCATTATCAGAGGCTGTTGATTCTTTTTGATCCGAAAGCTTTTTTTCTTCCATCCCCATTTCTCCACAAAGAATCTTTAAAGACTTTATGCAACGCTTTTTATCAATTTTCAATCTTTATCTTTATAGAGAAGCACGCAAAATGAAAATTTATTTTTTAGGAGCGTTTTTCACTTCTTTCATATGATCGGCGTTTTTATCACCCATAGCATGCTTTTGCTTGTTTTGATCCGCGTCGGCATGAACTGTTTTTTTGTCTGTGGATTTTGAAGAAGAACAACCGCAACCTTTTTTTTCATCCATCATGTTTTTTCTCCTATAAAATCAAGTGAAGAACCGCTTAACTTTATGAACCGCTTTGATGAAATTCTCAATATCACTTTGAGTATTATAAACTCCCAGTGAAGCTCTGACGGTTACGGAAACGCCAAAACGTTCATGCAAAGGTTGTGCACAATGGTGTCCTGTTCTGACAGCAATGCCTTCTTGGTCGAGAATCATCGCCATATCTTGCGGATGAGCGAAATCGGCAACAAAACTGACAACAGCCGCCTTGTCATTCGAATTTCCGATTACTCTGATGCCTGGAATTTTTAACATTTCCCCTTGCAATAGCTGGCATAATTGTCTTTCATGCAATTCGATTTCATCCATACCGATTTTATTGACATAATCAATAGCATGCCCTAACCCCACTGCCTGCATGATTGCAGGCGTACCGGCTTCAAAACGGGCGGGAGGCTCCGCCCAGACGCTTTTTTCAAAAGAAACGCTTTTAATCATGTCGCCCCCGCCTTCAAACGGAGGCATCTCTTTTAATAAAGACAGTTTCCCGTACAAAACCCCTATCCCCGTCGGACCATAAAGTTTATGACCGGAAAAAACATAAAAATCACATTCCAGATCTTGGACATCCACAGGCATATGAGTCGCCCCTTGACATCCGTCAATTAAAACGACCGCCCCTTGTTCATGTGCCGACCGGATAATTTCTTTAACAGGAAAAACCGTTCCCAATACGTTGGAAACGTGCATCACAGAAACAAGCTTTGTTTTTTCATTAAGCAACTTCAAATATTCTTCAAAAATAAAGTCGCCATTATCGTCGACAGGAACGATTTTGATTTTGAAATTAATTCTTTTTTGCAAAATCTGCCAAGGAACAATATTTGAATGATGTTCGGCTTGCGATAAAATGATTTCATCTCCGTCTTTTAAATTGGACGCCGCCCATGTATAAGCAACCAGATTAATGGAATCTGTCGCTCCCCTGGTAAAAACAATTTCTTTATCACTTGCCGCATTAATAAAATGACGGACTTTTTGACGCGCCTGTTCAAAATTCAATGTCGCTTTTTCGGACAATCTGTAAACGCCACGATGAACATTGGCATATTCATTAACATATTGATTCTTGATCACATCCAAGACACACAGCGGTTTTTGAGCGGAAGCGGCGCTATCTAAAAAAATCAATGGCTTACCGTGCATTGTCAAAGATAAAGCCGGAAAATCAGATCTGATTTTTTCAACATCAATTGCCATGACAGACCTCTTCAAGCGCCAAAGATTTTAGTTCTTCACGCACTTCATCATCTTCAATATCGTCCAGTATTTCATTTAAGAACGCCGTCGTCAGCAAAGTTCGAGCCTGTTCTTCATCAAGGCCTCTGGATTGCAAATAAAACATCTGTTCTTGATCTAAGAAACCGATTGCGGAACCATGAGCACATTTTACATCATCCGCATATATTTCCAATTGCGGAACGGCTTGAGCGCAAGCGTTTTTCCCTAACAACAAAGCCCGATGTTGTTGCATGCCATCTATTCCTTTTTTATTATAAGGAATGAAGATGCCTCCTTGGAAGACGGCTTTTGCATTGGCGCAAACAGCTCCTTTGACGAATTGGCGGGAAACAGTGTCATCCGCATTATGATGGACATCACAATGAATTAATGTATTTTTGTTTTCCGATAACACATACACGATATTGCTTTGACAAAACGCGTTTTTCCCAGACAAATCGAAATAAAGTGTCAAATTCCCATCGCCTCGATGCAATGTGATCAGTTCATAACTGGCATTATCTTCCAAACGTACAAACAAAGAGTGATCTGTCATTTCATGCAGACGATAATGTTTAACATGAGCATTTTTGGCTATGGTGATTTGTGTTTTAGGCGCAAGTTGTTTTTCAAAAAAAACAACGGATTGACCGGAATCAATTGTCAACAGACGCTGTTTTGAAAGGGTTTTTATCATTATGCCACCGCCTCTTTCAGAAAAGCGGAAAATCCGTTTTTATCAATTTCATCCAACAGTTCCATACCACCTTGGGCGACAATGCGTCCATGAACCATGACATGGATTTTATCGGGTTGGATTTGTTCTTTTAAAAACCTGATATTATGCGAGATGACCAAAAAAGACCTTTGTTCAGAACGCATGATTTTCACACCGTTCCCCGCCACCTTGACCGCATCGACATCAAGCCCAGAATCCATTTCGTCCAAAATGCAAAAATCCGGTTCCAGCACTGCCATTTGAAAAATTTCCAAACGTTTTTTTTCTCCGCCAGAAAACCCCACATTAACGGGTCTTTTTAACATTTCGTCCGAAATCCCCAAAGCCTGCGCACGCACTTTAATCCGTTTTATGAAACTGACTGCGTCAAGTTCCTGTTTTCCTTGGGCTTTTCGTCTAGCGTTCAAAGCATATTTCATAAAGGTCGCCATTGATACGCCGGGGATTTCAACTGGATGTTGAAAAGCCAAAAATATACCCGCACAAGCTCGTTCTTCGACATTCATTTCCAAGAGATTTTTATCTTTAAAATCAATAAAGCCTCCGGTTACCTCGTAGTTTTGATTACCGCACAAAACATTGGACAGCGTGCTTTTTCCGCAACCGTTTGGTCCCATGATGACATGAACCTCTCCGGCGTTTATGGACAAAGAAAGGTCGTTTAAAATCGGTTTATCCGCAACTTTCACACATAAATCTTTTATTTTCAGCCATGCTGACATTATATTTTCTCCTTGTTCAACCGACGCTTCCTTCAAGAGTAACCGCGACTAAGCGAGTTGCTTCCACAGCAAACTCCATTGGCAACTTTTGCATAACATCTTTACAAAAACCATTAACAATCAAAGAAACGGCATCTTCGGCATTAATCCCCCTTTGACGGCAATAAAACAGCTGGTCATCGCTGATTTTAGAAGTTGTCGCTTCATGTTCGACCTGTGCGGAAGGATTGTTACTTATCATATAAGGTAAAGTATGGGCTCCGCAACAAGAACCGATGAGTAAACTATCGCATTGAGAAAAGTTTCTTGCATGATCGGCATTTTTTCCCATCTGAACCAAGCCGCGATATGTATTTTGTGATTTTCCCGCAGAAATCCCTTTTGACACGATTGTGGAAGACGTGTTTTTACCAATGTGGATCATTTTCGTTCCCGTGTCGGCTTGCTGGAAATTGTTTGTAATCGCCACGGAATAAAATTCACCGACGGAATTGTCTCCCAATAAAACGCAAGATGGATATTTCCAAGTAATAGCGGATCCTGTTTCAACTTGTGTCCAAGACAGTTTGGCATTAACTCCCTTGCACACCCCCCTTTTGGTTACGAAATTATATATGCCGCCTTTTCCTTCCTTATCCCCCGGAAACCAATTTTGAACAGTGGAATATTTCACTTCGGCGTTATTCATCACAATGATTTCCACAATAGCGGCGTGCAACTGGTTTTCATCGCGTTGAGGAGCGGTGCATCCTTCCAGATAACTGACATAGGAATGATCGTCGGCAATAATCATTGTGCGTTCAAACTGTCCGGATTTTTTAGCGTTAATTCTAAAATAAGTTGATAATTCCATCGGACAACGGACACCTTTAGGAATATAGACAAAAGTCCCGTCCGTAAAAACAGCCGAATTCAAACAGGCAAAGAAATTATCCGTATAAGGAACAACAGAACCCAAATATTTTTTCACCAAATCCGGATGATTTTGAACAGCTTCGGAAATAGAGCAGAAAATAATCCCCTGTCGGGCTAATTTATCACGAAAAGTCGTTGCGACGGAAACACTGTCAAACACGGCGTCAACAGCAACACCCGCCAAGATTTCACGTTCATGCAACGGCACCCCTAACTTATCGTATGTTTTTAACAATTCCGGATCGACCTCATCAAGGCTTTTAGGGGCGGAAGCTCTTTTCGGAGCCGCATAATAATAAATATCCTGATAATCAATCGGGGGATAAGTAATCTTTGCCCAAGTCGGTTCTTTCATCGTCAGCCAATGCCGGAAAGCTTTCAAACGAAAATCTAACAACCATTGCGGTTCGTTTTTTTTCTTGGAAATAAATCGTATGATGTCTTCATTCAACCCCTTCGGAGCAGTTTCAGAGTCAATTTCAGTTTCAAACCCGTAGTGATAAGTATCCGAAACGGCTTCTAAAGCAGAAACTTTTTTTTCAGTCATATTTTCCTCCAGCAAGCAGGCCGAAGATACCCGAACCGCAACTTATATACAATCTTTTTTCAATCAGCTGTTATATAACTTTTGTCATAAAAATAAAATACCTCTTTTTAGCTGTAGAGTATCTTCGAATTGTCAAAACACCCCCATTTTGAAAAATTGATTGCAGAAACAGTCTAAAAAGTGATAAAATTCAATAAGATAAAAAAACAAGGGGATTTGAATGCCGTTTTCAGCCTATTTCAACTTTCAAACAATTCTTCTGCCCGAAGGAAAAATATCTCAGTCATCAGGGTTTATATCATTGCCCGTTGTTTTGTGTTTCGTGTTAAGTTTTGCATTGATATATTTGTTTTATCGCTTTTTATCTTGCAGAACAAAAAAAATTGCCTTGAAAAACAAAGTCGTTGAATTACAAAATACTTTAATTTCCGTACAAAAGGAATTGGAAGATATGAAAAAAGAACGCCATCGCCAGTTCGATCCATACTCTTCCCCCGGTACGAAAAGTTTATTTATCTGTATGGATAAAGACGGTATACTCCTGTCTGTTAATGATTATGCCTGCGAATTTTACGGTTATAACGATAAAAGTGAACTCATCGGTAAAAATATTATCGGTACCATCGTTCCAACTAAAGATTCCCGCGGACAAACTTTAACAAATTTGATTGAACGCATTAAAAACAACCCGCGCCTGTATGTCGATAATGAAAATGAAAATATTTGCAAAAACGGCAGAAGAGTTTGGATTTCATGGACAAACCGGATTATTTACGGGCCCGATGGACGTCCGGCTGAAATCCGTTCTGTCGGGTTCGATATAACACCGCGCAAACAATTGGAAGAAGAATTACGTCAAATGACTGTAATCGATCCTGTTACCGGCGTATTGAACAGACGTCAGTTCTTGGAAGACGGAGCAAAAGAAATGAAACGGGCAAGACGTTATAAACGGAACTTGTCCGTTCTTTTAATGACCATTGACCGTTTCGAAGCTTTAAATAACGAGCACGGGTCGGCATTCGGCGATGAAGCAATAAAAGTCGCCGTAACAGCTTGTCAAAATTCCATCAGGGATTCCGATTACTTAGGACGTTTGGCCGATATCGAATTTGCGATCTTATTACCGGAAACACCATTGGAAGGCGCAAAAATCGTTGCTGAGCGCATTCGCGATGAAGTCATGAAATCAAATCTGATGGTCGGAAATATAAAAATCACCGTTACCACAAGTATAAGCATCGCGACACGAACAGATACGGATGAAACAATCGATTCGCTTTTATTACGCGCTTTTAATGCCTTGCGTTCAACCAAAGAACGACAAAACAATATTGCCGTAGCAGAATCTCCGGCATAAAACAGGTACAGAAGTACCGCCCGTTCAATTAAACAAAAAGGAGACGGTCTTCTATGAAAATAGCTGTTCCAAAAGAATCCGCAGAAGGTGAATTTCGCGTTGCTGCATCACCTGAAACTGTAAAAAAATTAACACAAACTGGGATTTCCGTCGTCATTCAAACAGACGCGGGAATAGCCTCTGAAATATCGGACGAAGAGTTTCAAAATGCAGGCGCAATTTTAAAAGATAGCTTTAATTCAACAGTAGAACAATCTGATATCATTATAAAAATTCAGCCACCAACGATCGAGGAAATTCATTTTATGCCGCCAAAGGCTGTTTTGGTTTGTTTGATGGATGCTTTAACCAATCCAGAAACATTAACTCATGCCGCAAAAACAGGACTAACCTGCTTTGCCTTGGAATTGTTACCCCGTATTTCCAGAGCGCAAAATATGGATGTCCTGTCATCACAAAGCAATTTAGCCGGATATAAAGCCGTTCTTGATGCAATAAACGCCTATAAACGCGCCGTTCCGATGATGATGACAGCCGCCGGAACGGTTTCTCCGGCTCAGGTGTTGGTTCTTGGGGCGGGTGTCGCCGGATTACAGGCCATCGCCACGGCAAAACGTCTTGGAGCTGTTGTAACGGCTTTTGACGTCCGACCAACGGTAAAAGAACAGGTTGAATCTTTAGGGGCAAAGTTTCTGGAAATAGAACATATCCAACAAAACTCTGACAACACTGTTTATGCCAAGGAATTAGACGAACAATCCCGTCAAAACCAATATCAAGCCTTAAAAAGCGTCATATCAAAAATGGATATTGTTATTACCACCGCTTTAGTACCGGGCAAAAAAGCTCCTGTTTTAATTACACGGGATATGTTGAGTTTAATGAAAAAGGGAAGTGTCATTTTTGATCTTGCGGCACAGCAGGGAGGAAATTGCACTGAAACCATATATGGTCAGACAAATATTGTCGATGGTGTAATTGTTTTGGGACAATCCAATGCAGCATCCAGATTAAGTTCAACTTCCAGCCTTTTGTTTTCAAAGAATATTTACAATTTTATCACCCCGATGATTAAAAAAGACGATTTAAGCGTCACTATAAATTTTGATGATGAAATTTATCGCGCCACCTGTGTCGTAAAAGACGGAAAAATCTTATTAGGAGGGAATGCAAATGCCCGGTAATGTTACAGAAGAACTTAATGCTGTTACTCAAAGTGTGTCACAAGCAACTCAACAGTTGGAAAATGCTCGAACACATCTGCAGAACCTCACGGAACATATTTTAAATTCATCGTCTGTCAGCGGGAACGATTTTGTTTTTTTGCTTACCGTTTTCGTTTTGGCATGCTTTGTCGGATACTATATCATATGGAAAGTCACCCCTGCCCTTCATTCGCCTTTGATGTCTGTGACAAATGCCATTTCGTCGGTAATCATTGTCGGCGCTTTAATTGCTGCCGGACCTGAAAGTTTTTCCGTTTCTAAATTTCTCGGTTTCTTAGCGGTTTTGCTTGCCAGCATCAATATCTTTGGCGGTTTTGCCGTAACGGAAAGAATGCTTTCTTTGTTCAAAAAGAAAAAAGGATAAAAACATGACCGTCAATTATAGCGCTTTTCTTTACCTGATTTCCGCTGTTTTTTTCATTCTTTCCTTGCGCGGATTATCATCGCCTAAAACAGCAATCAAGGGAAACGTCTTTGGCATAGCGGGAATGATCATCGCTGTTTGTGCCACTTTATTTTCTCCTGTTGTTTCATCTTACAGCTTTATCATTGCCGCCATTGCAATCGGTGCCGTAATCGGATTGATCATTGCAAAACGCATAGCGATGACCGCCCTTCCCCAATTGGTCGCCGCTTTCCACAGCTTGGTCGGATTGGCAGCCGTCTTTGTGGCTTGGGCTTCGTTTTTGTCTCCAAGCACTTACGGTATAGGATCATCCGGTGCCATAGCTGTTTCAAGCTTGATTGAAATGGCTTTAGGCGTTGCTATCGGTGCTTTGACGTTTTCTGGATCGGTCGTCGCTTTCGCAAAGTTGCAAGGGCTGTTGTCTGGAAAACCACTTCGCTTCAAAGGACAATCCATCTTGAATATTGCATTATGTATTGTCTTGATCATCTTAATTGCTCATTTCACAAAAACGCAATCCGGAATTTCCTTTTTCATTGTAACATTATTATCCTTCGCCTTAGGTTTTTTGCTTATTCTGCCTGTCGGAGGAGCGGATATGCCTGTCGTCATTTCCATGTTGAACTCTTATTCCGGTTGGGCTGCGGCGGGAATCGGTTTCACACTTAAAAACAGTTTATTGGTCATTACCGGAGCCTTAGTCGGTTCTTCAGGAGCAATTTTATCCTACATTATGTGCAAAGCAATGAATCGTTCGATTTTTAATGTTTTGTTTGCGGGATTAAAACAAAATCAGGTTGATCATGAAACACAAAATGAAGAAAAACCGGCTCATATCGGATCCGCTGAAGATGCTGCCGTCTTGTTAAAAAATGCTCGAAAAGTGATTATCGTTCCGGGGTACGGAATGGCTGTTGCCCAATCACAGTTCGGCTTGGAAGAAATGGCAACGTTACTGAAAAAAGACGGAATTGATGTAAAATATGCCATTCATCCCGTCGCAGGACGAATGCCAGGGCACATGAATGTATTACTGGCAGAAGCAAAAATTCCCTATGAAGACGTTTTTGAGCTTGAAGATATTAATTCAGCTTTTACGGAAACGGACGTCGTTTATGTCATCGGAGCTAATGACGTAACTAATCCATTGGCAAAAACAGACCCTTCCAGCCCTATTTTCGGTATGCCCGTTTTGGATGTGGAAAAGGCTCATCATGTCATTATAGTCAAGCGCTCATTAAAAGGAACCGGATATTCCGGTATTGACAATCCCGTCTTTTATGCTCAAAACACGATGATGTTGTTAGGTGATGCAAAAAAAGTCACCGAAGAAATTAATCATTACCTAAAAGAATAAAAAAACAAATTCCATATTGAAAAACATTTATGCAACAGGCGTCGCCTTTACCGGCCACGCCTGAAAAAGTTTTTCCTTCATAAAATTTTTAACCGACCGTTTCAACCGGAGTCTTTTATTTTACGCATTCACAACTTTTTGCGCTTTTTAACTTATCGGCACAATATCCTTTTTTCAGAATCCTTTTTTCAGACGATAGCGCAAATTTCTATTGCTTTAATTATAAACTGAACCTAGACCACAACAGCTTAAATCAAAGATTGTTCCCGTATATAAATAAACAAATACAATATAAATAAAAAAAGATGTATCCCAACAAACTTTTCTTATGAAAAACAATCTGCTCCGTAGTTGGGGAAATAAACATTCAGCCCTTCAGTGAATTTCAGCTTGAATTGATCAAGATCATAACTCATATGTTTATGGAATATCTCCAATTTTTAATAACAAGAAGAAAAATTTTCAACAACAGGACGATAAGATTGTCTTGTGTTATTTTTACAAGTTGTTTTGATATGTTCTAGAAGAATTTTTAAAACGACATCTTGTGAAACAATCGTATCTACAATGTCCTTAAAAAATCACATACCTCGGGATATCTCGGAAATTTATAGATGATACGTTTTTATTAAAAATTCATGACTTCTTTATGCAGTTGTAATTTTCTATTTAATTAAAAAACATAAAATTTGTTCATCTTTTTTTTTAATTTCTCTTTAATGAGATAATCACTGCAAATTGAAAAATTTTGTCCATATATTTTTCTTTTATTTCACAAAAAACTGGACAAAAAAATTTTTTTCAGTCATAATGCCTTTTAATAGAAGGAATTAATTCATGACATATATACATACAAAACGCAAAAGCAAAGGAAAAAAGCCCTCTTTTCAAAACAACATCAATAGCCCAGAGTTCGTTTTCAAATGGGTTCCTGTAAAAGGAATTCGTATATCTCCGGAAGAAAACAAAAAGGTTTATGAAGAATATAAACAGGTTAGAGCGCAGTTGCTCAAAGATACTGTTTATAATCCTGACGGATCGGAAAATAAAGAAGGAATATCACGTTTACGTCAAGCAGGAATGACAGATAAACAGATTTTTGAATTTGTCGCCAACGGAAAAACTCCGAATGGTTATAATTATCACCATTTGTTTCCGCGCGCTATCAGTGGTTCTTTTAAAAAGGGTCCCGTTCAATTCGGAAACGAAGTGTTATCATCAATCCATGATTGGCGTTGTATGATGCCCCTTCCGAATACGCCTAACAGAGATATTCATCAAAATGTTCATTCAGCTATGGATAAACGCAACGGTTATTTCCCTGAACGTGCGGGAACTAAGTTGACTTATTATATTGCCATGCCTCTTTCAGCGCAGGAATATGAAATGTATAAGCAAAATCCGAAATCTGTCAAAGAGGAACTTTTAATTGTTACACCGAGCTCCTTTAAAACGGTTGATCAAAGAGAAAAAAAGAACAACAAAACTTTAAATCCTATAAACATAGCAGCAATGAATGCTGCAAAAGGACGTTAAGTTATTTATATCGATTATTATCAAGACCAATTTTATTATTGGTCTTGTTTTTTTATAAGGAAACTTTCGCGCCTGTCGGAAATTTATAGATGATACGTTTTTATTAAAAATTCATGACTTCTTTATGCATGTGATTCCGGCAAGTTTATAGTCAAGAGATTCCTACTGCTTAGGACATTTAGCTGATATATCGAACGTGCAATTTTATTAACGGAAACATCATTGAAAATCGTAAAAATCGTTGCTAAACGCATTCGCAATTACGCACAAAACCGATCTTTTGATATAGAATGAAATTCTGCCCGGCAGATAGACATTAACGTCAAGAGTAATTATAATGAATGATGTGTTTGCTGTGTTTGCTCTATATTATGGCGAAAAACGGTAAAAAACAGAGAAAATATTCAGAAAATCATCTCAATGATCGTCATCTTTTACAGCACATCGAAGTTAAAAAAGAAGATTATAAAAAGATGACAGCTTACAGTTTATATAATGCTGACACTGTTATCCCGAGAAACAAAGAAAAAATCTTATTACAATTTTAATCCGCATTTCAGACAAAAAAATCCGTCGTTTTGTTAGAAGTAACCAATAATAAAGATCATTTTGAGATTGCCCATCTTCAAACAAAAAAGAACTTTAGAGAAAATTGAAAGAATAGCCATCTCCCTCCCCCTAAAAAACTCCCACACTATTGTGTGTAACACTTCTTTAAGACCTAAGCAACCGGTGAGACCGAAGATTTCTGCAATTTAATCTAGCATTGATAGAAATATCATCAGGTTATTTTCCGAAAAGTAAAGAAAGATGGCTTTCAGATGGCTATGATTGTACGGTATAAAACTTGCACGAAGTTATTAGCGCTTATGCGATAGCACGCATCGTCGATAAAAACAGGTCAGCAGATATCTTATGCACGCTTTCTGGAAGCTGTGGAAGGAATTTAAACGAGTTTATACACAGATCGGTTCGGTTTTATCACAATAGAAAGGCAAGCGGGCTTAACCTTTTCATGGAAGACTCAAGACAGATCGTCCAAATACATCGCCGTCTTTGCAAGAAGAACGTCGGCGCTGTCTTAGAACGCTTTTATGGAAAAAGCTTGCGATCAAATTCAGCGATGCAAATAACGACATACTAAAGTTGATTATTAAGCGGAATGTTTTCCTTTCAACGAAAAGAAGCGATTGATTGAGACAGATCTATTATAGGTTATCGAGATACCCCAAAATACACAATATTTTTTAGAATTTCTGAAATATAAGTTTGATGATCTATGAATAGAACATGAATTTTAAATATCGCAATAAACGGTTTTAAAGCAATGGTATTTAAAGATACGGCAGACAAAAACATAAATCATCGCCAGATACCTTATATATATAAAACAGTTGGGAATAACATACTACATCAGACATTTTTCTGTTTACGGTTATAAGTAACAAATTACGCATCCAGCCAAATAAAACGCTATTCAAGTCTAGATGGCAATATGGGAAGTTATACACAAAACAGAAACTAACGTTTTATAAGGAATGTTTTCTTTTATTAATAACTTTCTTAAAAAGATTTATATTTTTGAATAAAGCTTCATTCAAACAAATTGTCTTTAAAATTTTTTACATACAATTTATTGTGTGAAATATTTTATTATCATGTTATATCCATGTGATTTTGATATAGGGATATAGAATCAAAAATATTTCAAATAGTGATTTAATACCAATATCCTGTAAGAATTTCAGTCCTCAGGATCTGAAGCACTAAAAGTCATAAACCAAGTTTACAGCATTTCAATTTAAATTTTTTATTTTGGCATATGACAGGCTTTCACAATAAAAGAATTTCAAAAAAACTGGCAGATTAATAGTTTTTTATAAGCATCAAAACAAAGAAAGTTTAATTTTCATTATCTTTAAAAAAATGGAAAACCGCTTTCTCAACCGGAATTTCATATACTTATAAATCTGAAAACACTTGAATCAAAAAAATGTCCTTCGCCCCTCAAGCGGGAATATACAATAAATCTGAAAGCTGTGGAAGGAATTTAAACGAGTTTATACACAGATCGGTTCGGTTTTATCACAATAGAAAGGCAAGCTGGCTTGACATTATTAAGCGGAATGTTTTCCTTTCAACGAAAAGAAGCGATTGATTGAGACAGATCTATTATAGGTTATCGAGATACCCCAAAATACACAATATTTTTTAGAATTAGTGAATTTTCATAAAAAAATCTTCTCCCGCTTTTTACAGGAGAAGATATAAATATATGAATTTAGAATTTTTTTAGATTACTTTTTCGGCATTGGTAACGGAGAAACCGTTACAGGTTCCGGGAACATATCAATTTGACGGATATTTTGATAATCTTCACACAATTCGGATCCGTCGCAACGTTGAATGACTGTCACAATAGAATCGGGTTCCGCCCCTCTCATATCCAGAATTGTCTTGTATCCGCGTTGAACCTGAATGGTCATAAAGATATAGGCACTCATTTTCTTTTTATTTTTAGCCATTATCTTTATTTCATATATTCCTTCCGAATTTGCAGGAGGTCTACCGGACAAGGTGAGCGTTTTTGAATCAAAGAACAACCAAGACGGCAACTTTGCTCCATTTCTCAAAGTTGCGGTATAAACGACATCTTGCCCTAAATCGGCTTCTGCAAAGACATTCGGATCTATTGTTACAATAAAGCGTGTATTTTCCGTAACCTTTTTAGCCGGGAACTTCGCATCAATATATACTGGCGGTCTATGCCTTGGAACAGGTGGCAAACGAGGATAATCTTCGTTTGTGAAACGCCCCATATCCCAAGCCGTCATGACACGTTGCAAAGCTGAAGAAATTGAATTTATATCACTGGAAGCGAAGTTTTCCGGTAAAGGATCCAACCCCAAAGTTACAAACACATAACCTGTCGCGTCTTGCAATTCGGCGAAATTCATTGATGAACGCAATTCGGCGAACAGAGCTCTGGCGGCAGAGGATATTTTTTCCGCCTCAGCTAAAACATCTGTTTTTACGTTATCGGACGCTTGTTCTGCCAACTTACGGGCAACATCGGCAATTTCGACGCTTAATTGATAAGTTTCTTTGGCTGTTTGGTATCTACCCCATCCGACATGCGTTTGCGTCAAAACCGTCATAGCAATGACCTGCCGATTTAAATTATCGACGGCTTCTTTGACTTCGCCATACGCCAGCGTACGTTGCATCTGAGCAGGATTTAACAAATTCCACCCTAACATAGCCGCCGCTTCCAACCATGAATTATTGGCGAGGAAGTCATCGGAATCATAATTTGCCGATATGGAAAGGTTCAGACCGGGCAATAATTTTAATAAAGCCTTTTTTGCAGCAATACGAGTGTTTTGAAGTTTATAATCTTCTTCTCTTAATTCCGGACGGTTCATCAAGGCGAGCCATTCCAAGCGATCCAGACTGGATCTGATTTCCGGCAACACGAAATTACCATTTTCCGGTCCGACCAACCTGTAGCGTGTTCCCGGTTTGAGATTCATCAAAGAGGCCAATTGTTCACGCGAGATCATCAACTCTTTTTTCATTTCGCTCAAATCGCGCATTGTTTCCATCAACGCCATTTGATAATTCAACAAAACAGTTGAATCCCCGCTTGTCTGGTTTTCCGTTGAACGTAATTTTTCCAGAACGAATGTCGCTTCTTCCATCAAATCATCGATTTTTCCGGACAACCTTTCAGCAGCCAGAGCCCGCCAATAAGCAGCCCGTACTTCCTGCAACAAAGACTGGACTTGTTTACGTCTTTGTTCTTTGGCGATCAAGATGTTGTTTGCGTCTTGCTTTGCCTGATAATAGCTGACGCCGAAATCCAAAATGTTCCAACTGATCTGAGCATTTGCGACACCGTGCGTTTTTGCGCTATAAGCTTCGGCATCTTGAGATACAAGCCCGTTTTGCATGGATTTTGAAACGACGGCTTCATAATTGTTTCTGCCCGAATAACCGGCGCCAAGAGAAACTTGTGGCAACATATCCAAAGTTACTTTGTCATATTGTTTTGTCGCCAAAGCCGTTTGCATCATTTTCAATCGAGCTTTCAAGTTATACTTCAAAGCCCTTGCCATAGCATCATATAAGGTCAACGGTTCTACGATCCTTTGAGAACGTTGATCTTGGAACATTTCCTGAATATCCTGATCAACACGGACGGCACGCTCCCAATCGCTCAACGGTTCGGGTTCTACGGTACAAGCCCCTATGAATAAGGCTATTGCCGACGCCGTCAAAAAGGACGTTCTTTTCAAAATTTTCTTTTGCATTAAAAAGGTATCCAACTTTTTCTTCATCTTACGTCCTTAAGTTTTTACTTCTTTTTTAAAAATTTTTCCAGCTTTTTAAATAAAGATTGTTTTTTTGATGCAGGATCATCATTTTGAATTTGATCAGTTTTATTCGTTCTGTCAAGCAAAGAGGCGGATTTTGAAATATTTTTATTATCATCCGGTGCAAAAAAGGAGCTATCTTGTTCGAAAGTCCCTATTCCCGTTGACAGATCCATCATATCGTTAATCAACAACGAATAAAAAATTTCTTCTGTCTGGTTGCGTATTTGCACATCTTCAGTTTCCGACAAATGGATATTTTCGGCTTTATTTAAAATGTTTTCGGACAAAAACGAATTGTTCAAATCGAAAAGCATCTGTGTTTCACAAGTATCTTCAAGCGATTTTTCCAAAAAATCCATTTCCACGTCCATACGAGCCGTTTCACTCAAAGAAGCGAAAAAAGAAGACAAATCAACCAACGACTGATTGAATTGTGTTTCTTCCGTCTTCAAACTTTCTTGTTGATATCTTTCCGACCGTTTTTCCACTTCTTTTAAATCGGACAACGTTTCCCTTTGAACCTGTTCCACGACAGGAACCATTTCATTTAAAAGACGGGTAACGGCTTTCATATCAAAAAAAGGTGAAACAACCGCCATATTCCGATAATCGTTCTGACGATCCAAAGCATCAAGTTCGCGTAACAAAGAGTCCAGTTGCAATTCCGTTTGTGTTTGCGGTGTTAGAGAATCCAGCAGAGCCCCTTTGAAATTTGGAGAAGATGCATCAACCTGCCACACTTTTGGAATCGGAGTATTTTGCAAATAAGGACGGGTGAAAACTTTTTTCAACGAATAGGCATTGTCTGCCGGATCGGTAAAAGCACCCGCCATTACGGAATCGGACATTCCTGTCAAAAAACAAAATATTGCCCCATATGCAAAAACAGACTTTATATATTTATTTTTAATCAAATTAAACTACACCTGAAAAATAAAAAATTTATTTGAAAATATTTTTTCAGATAAAAGCTAAAAAAAGGTATAAAGAAAGAGAAAAGTGATTCTTTTTTTTAAAGGATTTATCATGCAGACAGCACCTCGTGGCGAACGGATCAATATTGGCTTGTTTGGCAGAAGAAACGCCGGAAAATCTTCTTTGTTAAACGCTATGTGCAATCAACAGGTTTCAATCGTTTCCGACACTCCCGGAACGACAACCGACGCCGTTTCAAAAATTTATGAATTAATCCCAGTCGGTCCGGTTACTTTCTTTGATACCGCCGGCATAGATGACACTGCAGAAATCGGATCTTTGAGAATCGCCGCCACAAAAAAAATCCTTAACAAAGTCGATATCGCTTTATTGGTTGTCGACGAAACGGGAATCCAAACACATGAACTGGATTTAATCAAAAAGTTCGACGATTTAAAAATCCCCTTTATTGTCGTCTTTAATAAAAGTGATAAAAACAGCTTAAATCCATCTGAATCCCCGTCTTTCCCGTCCATTCGCGTTTCCGCTTTAAACCACCAAAATATCGACGGATTAAAAACTTTAATCAAAAACGTCTTATCCAAGCATCTCAAACCTCATCCGGATCTGGTTCGAGACCTGATAAAAGAAAACCAAACAGTCGTTTGTATCGCTCCTATTGATTCTTCCGCGCCGAAAGGGCGATTGATCCTGCCTCAAGTCCAGGTCATCAGAGACATCTTGGATGCGCACGCTTATGCGTATGTCGTTCAGAATCATTCCGATTTTTTAAATATCTTAGAAAATCTCAAAAACCCGCCGTCTTTGGTCATTACGGATTCTCAATTGATACGACAGGTTGATACCGTTGTTCCACAATCCGTCCCTTTAACGACTTTTTCAACCTTGTTCGCCCGTTATAAAGGAGATCTCAAATCTTTTTACGATGGGGCGAAACAATTGCAACTTCTCAAGGACAATGATCGTGTCTTGATTGCTGAAGCTTGTTCTCACCATGTCCAAGACGATGACATTGCACGAAAAAAAATTCCCGCCGTCATTAAAAAAGTTCTGAACAAGAATATTATTTTTGAATGGTCGGCAGGAACGGACTTTCCTGAAAATCTTAATCAATTTAAACTTGTTATTCACTGTGGGGGGTGTATGCTGTCACGATTGGAAACTTTACGGAGAATTCATGAATGCCAGCGTAATCATGTCCCTGTTACAAACTTCGGAATGACCCTTTCCGCCATGCAGGGGGTCTTGGATCGCGTTATCAAACCGTTTGAGATGTACCTATGAGTCAAAATATTCTTTTAAAAAACACTCTTTTTGTAGCTTCTTGCTGTCTGCTTGCCTGTTGCGGCCACAACGACCCGTCAACCCTTCAACCTTTTTATGAAAAAGAATACGCACTACCGATTGAGGCAAAAGAATGGGCGCAAAAGGCTCCCTTGAAAGATTTATGCCAAGGGACTAAAAATTGGAGACATAAGCATATCCGAGAAGCCGCTTTAAATGAAATCAAAGAAAGAGATATTGATACACGGCAATGTTATTACACCGGAATGGAATTGACACCTTAAAACAATGGAGGGGTGTATGTCTTGGTTGGAAGAAGCTCAACAAAAAATTCAACAAAAACAACAACAAAATAATATTGATCAGAATTCTTTTTCGCCTGATCAAGAATCTCAAAGAGAACAACTGGTCAACCAATTAAAGATGACTTATGATAATGCCTCCGAACGCGAAATCAACAAAGCCGTTGATGAGGCGTTGGAAAAATTCGATCCCCCTTATGACAAAGCGGATTTCATGCGTTTTCTGCGTATGAAATTGGAAGACTGAACAACTTTCGTCGTCCTTGCAAAATTTCTTTTAAATTTGCGTTTTTTATTTTAATTCGTGGCGCGTTTTTTCAAATCCAGTCTTTATTATAATAATAAAGACATTATTCTCATACAAAGACTATCCAGTAACCAAAGAAACGCTATTATTTAAAAAAGCGGGCTGGAATAATTTAACTTGAACCGGAGTTATCGAAACAAAACCGTTTTCTATTGCTTCTGCATCAGTCATATCATTTTTTTGATAATCCGAACGCGTCGATTGAATGGAAAATACAATCTTTTCATTTTCATTCAACAGCACTTTTATGTCATCTCCGATTTTACGATCCGCAACCGTTGTCAATTTTACAGGTGCTAAAGAAGCGGTTGCAGGAAAATTGACATTTAAAAAATCCGCTTCTCTGAAATCGGCGAAATATGAAAAAACCTGTTCGGCACGACGTTCCGTTATATCCCAGAAATCACTTGTTTTTTTAGCTCCGGCCAAACTGAACGCAAAAGATTTCGCCCCCTGCAAAGCCCCTTCCAAAGCAATACCGACCGTTCCCGAATACAGCAAATCCAAACCGACATTTTCACCGTGGTTTATTCCGGACAAAACGAAATCGGGTTTTTTATCTTTCATTAATACGTTACAAGCAAACAATACGCAATCGGTCGGCGTTCCAGCAACTGAAAAATGCCGTTCTGCGACACGTTTCGCAATTAAATCCGTCCCTATTGTAAAGCTGTGAGATTTCCCGCTTTGTTCCGTTTGCGGCGCAACAACCCAGACATCATCGGAAAAAAGACGGGCAACCCTTTCAAGTACTTGTATTCCCTTTGCCTGAATACCATCATCATTGCAAATCAGAATTCTGGACTGACTAAGATTGCCCATCCCTTCCCCTTTTTATTTTCCAGCGGTTATAACTGTTTGCCCACCCATGTATTTTTGCAAGGCTTCGGGAATGAGCACACTGCCATCGGCTTGTTGATAATTTTCCATCACGGCAATCATAGCACGTCCGACAGCGACCCCAGAACCGTTTAACGTATGAACGAAACGTGTTCCTTTTTGGGCTTTGTTTTTACAACGAGCATCCATGCGCCTTGCTTGGAAATCCCAGCAATTGGAAACGCTTGAAATTTCACGATACTTGTTTTGCCCCGGCATCCACACTTCCAGATCGTGGGTTTTACATGCGGAAAATCCCATATCTCCGGCAGACAAACAAACAACACGATATGGCAGGTTTAATCCTTTCAACACATCTTCGGCGCAACTGGTCATGTGTTCATGTTCGTCCCAAGACTGTTCCGGTGTGGTAATCGAAACCATTTCAACTTTGTAAAATTGATGCTGACGGATCATACCACGCGTATCTTTTCCCGCAGCACCGGCTTCAGAACGGAAACAAGGCGTCAATGCCGTTAAACGCATCGGTAAAACGGCTTCGTCAACCACTTTACCCGCGACAAAGTTCGTCAGACTGACTTCTGCTGTTGGAATCAACCAATAATCATCGGTCGTATGATACAAGTCCTGAGCAAATTTCGGCAATTGAGCCGTCCCATAGACAGCACCGCTGTTGACCATCAAAGGAACTTCCATTTCAAGATAACCATGCTTTTCACGATGCAAGTCAAGCATATATTGAGCCAAAGCCCTTTCCAATCTTGCCAAATCGCCCATCAAATAAACGAATCGAGCTCCTGAAACTTTTGCGGCCTGATCAAAATCCATCATGGACAATTTGGCGCCGATTTCGTCATGTTCCAAAGGTTTGAAATCAAACTGGCGAGGTTCCCCCCAACGACGAATTTCACGGTTTGTCGTTTCATCCAAACCGTCAGGAATGTCTTCGGCCGGATAATTGGGCAAGGTTTCCAAAATGGCATCAATCTTTTCATATAAAATCCGGACATCTTCTTCCGTATCCGCCATACTGCGTTTCAATGCACCAACTTCATGCATCAAAACGTCTGCATCACCGCCGGCTTTTTTCACTTCCGCGACTTGACGGGACAGATCGTTTCGACGAGACTGCATTTCCTGCAAATCAGTCTGAGACGAACGATATTTCTTATCCAATTCCAAAACTTCAGCCGAACGGGGCGGCATTCCACGGCGTTCAAGACCTTTATCAAACAACTCCGGGTTTTCTCTAATCCATTTAATATCGTACATCAATGACTCCTAAAAGAAAAAAATTTATTTACTTATAGCCCTGATCCGTTTTCTTTTCAAGGGATTGAATATACCAAACAGCGCTTTCATACAAAAACAGTAATGGTAAAGCCAACGCGAACTGACTAACCACATCCGGAGGCGTTAAAACAGCTCCGGCGATAAAAATAAAAACAATGGCATAACGTCTGAAGCCCTTTAAATCTTGAGCCGTTATTATCCCAAGACGCCCCAATACAACCAAAACAACCGGTAACTGAAAACTAAATCCGAATGCCAATATCAGGCTCGTCAAAAAAGACAAGTATTCACTCAAACGCGCCTCCAAAACAACCGGCAACACATCTGCACCGGCATTCAGCTGTTGAAACGACAATAAAAACTTGAAAGCGACAGGCGTTAAAACAAAAAACACAAAAACACCGCCCAAAATAAATAAAACGGGAGAAGCTATAAAAACAGGACGGACAAATTTGCGTTCGCTTTCATACAATCCCGGCGAAATAAAACGCCAGACTTGATATGCAAGATATGGAAAAGTCAGTAAAACGGCACCAAAACCGGCCAATTTCAAATGGGTGAGAAAGCCTTCCGCCAAACCGGTAAAAATCACACGCTGAGATCCTCCCGTGCTTTGCATCGTCCGCGCCAAAGGATACATTAATAAATTCAAAATCTTATCGGAACACGGGTATAAAATGATAAAGGCTAAAACAAAAAACAAACACACTCTTAAAAGGCGTTCACGCAATTCCGTCAGGTGTCCAACCCATGTCATCACCTTTTCAGAAGAATTATTTTCTTCTGATAAATCAGGAGGTAACACTTCATTATTCATCCGATATCTTATCTTCCTTTCGCTTCACTGACAGATCTTTATCTTCATACAAGGCTTTTTCAGCTTTTTCCGCAATCCGATCGGAATCATATAACGCATCATCAATAACTTGCGATGCGTTCTTTATAAAATAATTCAATTTCCTGTACAGCCTACCCAAAATACGCAAAACATCCGGCAATTGCTTCGGACCGACCACCAACAAGGCAATGACCATTATAACAGCAAATTCCGTCGAACTGATCCCAAACACGAATTATTCATCCTTTGGCGTTTTATCTTCTATTTTTTCTATGACAGTATCCTCTTTGCCCTCATTCAACCCCTTTTTAAAGGAGCTGACACTTTTTCCCAAATCTTCCGCCAATGCCGGCAATTTTCCGCGACCGAATAAAACCAATATAATCAATAAAATAATCAGTAATTGAAAAAAGCCTATACTCATAACTCCGCCTCCTTATGCCAACCCGAAAAATCCGGCAAAAAACTTAAACAGTGCGCGAACGCCTCCGGATAAAAAATAAGCTATAAAATTTAAATCATACCCTGTATGATCGCCCAAAACCGGAAGAAAAATCAACAATAAAGCAATGACTATAAACCCGTATTTTTCCGTTTTAGCAAAATGAAACGCTAAAGGGTAAGGCAGCAAAGATACCAATATCCGTCCTCCATCCAACGGTAACACGGGGATTAAATTAAACAGCATAATCGAAAAATTAAACACAATCATGTTGACTAAAATTGCGAAAACGCCATTCGATAAAGCAAGATGAAAAACATTTTTGGATAAACTGATGATCAAAAAACACAGCATAGCCAAAATGAAATTCATTGCCGGACCGGCTAAGGCGACCCAAAACATATCTTTTTTAGGATTTTTCAACCGGTTGAAATTTACAGGAACAGGTTTTGCCCACCCGAAAATAAAAGGCGTATTCGTCAATATCAATATCAACGGGAACAACAACGTTCCGACTGGATCGACATGACGTAAAGGGTTTAACGACAAGCGTTTCATGTCCTTTGCGGTTGTGTCACCGAAATAAAAGGCGACACAACCATGAGCTATTTCATGCAACACGATTGCCAAAACAACTGGTATGGCGGCTTCCAGAAAAGACAACAGCGTATCAAAAGCACTCATGCCGTTTTTTCCGACAATTCCGCCCTTGCCGCTTTATAATCAAACGGGCAAGCGTGTTCCAAAGCTTTCCGGCGTGCCTCTTGAGCCGCAACAAACCGTTCCATGGATCTGGCGGATAACGGTTCGATAACGGAAGCAATCCTGTCCATTTCATCCATATTCCCGTTACAATGCAAGACGGCATCACATCCTGCCGCCAACACTTCGGTTGTCAAGTCGGACAAACTTCCTTTTAAAGCTTTCATCGACAAATCGTCACAAACCAAAAAGCCATTGAAGCCGATTTCATTGCGAATAATGTCGTGAATGATTTTTTCAGACAAAGAAGCCGGTTTATGAGCGTCTAAAGATGTATACAAAACATGCGCCGTCATTGCCCATGGTGCCGATGACAAACATTTGAACGGCATAAAGTCCGTTTTTTTCAGTGTTTCAAGATCGGCATCGACTTTCGGCAATTCAAAATGGCTGTCCACAAAAGCCCGACCATGTCCCGGAATATGTTTTATGACGGGCAATACCCCTTCTTCCATCAGCCCTTGACAAACGGCATTTCCCAAAACCCCGATCGTATGAGGATCAGTTGAAAAAGTCCTGTCTCCCAATATATTTTCGTTCGATCCTTCGACAGGAACATCCAAGACCGGCGCACAATCGACATTAATCCCTAATTTTTGCAAATCATGACCTATCAAACGAAAAACATCGTGGACGGATTTCAGGGCTGAAGCTTTATCTTTTTCATACATATCCCCGAAAACCCGTACCGGCGGATATTTTTGCCAATAAGTTGATTTTAAACGCGAAACACGCCCTCCTTCCTGATCTATCAGAATGGGGGCGTCTTCTCTTTTTACCGTTTCTTTTAACGACTGGATTAAAGTCTTCAGTTGATCCGGTGTTGCTATGTTTCTGGAAAACAAAATAAATCCAAGCGGATTGACACGTTCAAAAAATTCTTTTTCCTCTTTGGTCAAAGCCAAACCGGAACAGCCGAAAATTACAGCTGATGGGTACTCATTTAACAACGAAACACTCCTGTTTTTTAGTTTTCAACTGATCACACAAAGCTTTTGCCTCTTCATGCGTTTCAAATTGCCCCACACGCAAACGGTAAAACGTGCCGTTTGAAACAACCGTCTTGGTTATAAAGTGCGGCAATTCTGAAATAATCCCTTTAAATTTTTCAGACAGGCGTTCCCATTCTTTTTCCGCAGCACTATCCGTTCGGGTCGACACCAATTGAACAGAATAAAAAACTTCCGGTTCAAAAGGTCTGATATCGTTTTTCGGACTTTGTCCGTCATCTTTATCGCCTGTACCTTCTTTAAGGTCTTTTTCTTTATTTCCCTGATTAATGCTTTCTTGAGTATTTTCTTCTGCAGCTTGCTTTTCCTGCGAATGTTCTGTTTGCTGAGACTTGAACATGACTTCAACCGGCGTTCCATCCTCTTCATAAACGACAGCAGCCGCTTGTCCTTCCTCTTCAGCTAAAAGATTTGCTGCCAATTGACCAATCAAATCTTTATCCTCACCGCTCTCTTTGGAAGGAGTTGACGGCTCCGGTTGGACTGGTTTTTCCATTGCTGGCAATAAACGCTCCACGGGCAAATTCGCATCACTTTTTTTCAAACGGTCATAGACTAATTTATCCCGATTAGGCACATCCATTCCTCCCGGTGTGTCCGGTAATCTTCCATCCGGAGCAGGATCCGCTTGAACAACCGGCAGATCCGTACTATCCGACTTGTAATAGACGGACACATATTTCCCGAATGTCAACCCTGCAATATAAATCGCGATAAAGACACCGATGGAAATTCCTATAAAAATAGCCGGACTTTTTTTATTTTGATCCAATTTACCCACATGGAACGAAGAAGAGTCCTCTTCTTGATACATATCATTATCTTGATCTTGAAATGCCACTTTACATCTCCTCTGCAGGAACAACACCGAAAATCCCCAAGCCAGACCGGATGACAATTGCCACAGCCTCAATCAAAGCCAAACGAGCCAAGGATATTTCCGGTTTTTCTTGTTCTAAAAACCGTAATTCTGTATTATCCCGCCCTTTATTCCACAATCCGTGAAACGCTGAAGCAATATCATTCAAATAATAAGCGATCCGATGCGGTTCATGAGCGCTTGCCGCAATCTCAATTTGGCGTGGAAAATCTGTCAACCGGCGGATCAAAGTAATTTCCGATTCGTCTGTTAACAAAGAAAAATCCGCATTTGCCAACGCATTCAAACTCAAATCACTTTCAGGGAACATTTCTTCTGCTCTGCGGCGAACGGAACAGGCGCGCGCAAAAGCGTAATTAACATAAAAAACGGGATTGTCTTTCGATTGTTCTTTGACTTTTTCAACATCGAAATCCAAATGAGCGTCATTTTTGCGTGTTAACATGATAAAACGCATGACATCTTTGCCAACGGCGTCAACCATATCGCGCAAAGTTACAAAACGCCCTGCTCTTTTCGACATTTTCATCGGTTCACCGTTACACATCAGATTAACCATCTGGCACAATTTCACATCCAGTTTCGCTTTACCGTCCGTTAAAGCGTTAACCGCCGCCATCATACGTTTGACATATCCGGCGTGATCCGCTCCCCAGACATCAATCATATCACAAAAACCACGGTGATATTTATCTAAATGATAAGCCATATCCGAAGCGAAATACGTCTGGAAGCCGTTTGATTTTTTCAAAGCACGGTCGACATCGTCCCCGAACTGTGTCGCTTTGAATAAAATTTGCGGTCTGGGTTCCCAATCGTCGGGCAATTTTCCTTTCGGGGGTTCTAAAACACCTTCGTAGATCAATCCTTTTGCGCGTAAAAACTCGATGACTTCTTCAACTTTTCCGGATTCAACCAAAGACCGTTCAGAAGAAAACACATCAAATTCAATACCCAAAGCGGACAAATCATCGCGTATCATATCCATCATCTTATCAATAGCAAAGCGACGGAAATAAGGAAGCCATTCCTCTTGAGGCTTATCCAACCACTTTTCTCCGTCTTGTTGCGCCAATTGTCTGCCAACGGGAATTAAATATTCTCCCGGATATAATCCTTCCGGAATAGCCCCGATTTCCTTTCCCAAAGCCTCTTGGTAGCGCAAATAAACGGAATGAGCCAAAACATCAACCTGAGCTCCGGCATCATTGATATAATATTCGCGTGTGACCTCATAGCCCGCTTTTTCCAATAACGAAGCCAAAGCGTCTCCGAAAACGGCGCCGCGGCTGTGCCCTATATGCATCGGACCTGTCGGATTCGCCGATACAAATTCCACATTCTTCTTTTGCCCTTTTCCCATATCCGAACAACCAAAAGAATCTCCTTTTTCAAGGATTTCTTTTAAACACGACATCCAAAAAGATCCGGATAAACGCAAATTAACAAACCCCGGACCGGCTATGTCGACTTGATCAACGATTGGAAGTTTTTTTAATTCTTCCGCCAAAATAGCGGCGAACTCACGCGGCTTCATTTTAGCTTGAGCGCTTAAAACCATAGCGGCGTTTGTAGCGGCGTCTCCATGAGAAGGATCTCTGGGGGGTTCGGCAACCAAACGGGAAGTGTTCAGACCTGACGGGATTTTACCCGATTCTTCCAGTTCATGTAATGTTTCTAAAATAGTTGTTCTGATATGTGTAAAAATATTCATTTAAAGTCTCACTTGTGGATCAAAAAGCCGTGCGTGCAGTTCAAGAGCGGAAGCGTCTGTCATTGCGGCGATAAAATCGGCAATTAAACGAGCCTTGTGTCTTTCACCTTCATATCCTTGAGGACAAAGACGTACTTTCGACTGCCAAGACGGCGGTAAAATATCATTTTCATTCAACAGCAAAAAAAACAAGTCCTTAACGATCCTTTTTCCTTTACTGGTCATACGGTTGATTTTGTAATGTCGGTACATATTCGGAAACAAAAAATTTTTCAAGTCTTGCATTTGCTTTTTCATATTTTCCGAAAAAGAAATCACGGCTTTACCGCACGATCGGATATCTTCTACGCTATCAGGACGCAAATCCCGTAAAATTTCACCCGACGTTCGCGCAACATCCAAAATCATATCATTAATCATGCGCCGGATTGTTTCAGAAACAATTCTCGATCCTTCGGCATAAGGATATTCTTTTTTCGTCCGCTCGTAATGATCTTTGAAAAAACCGACTTGAAAAAGTTCTTCCGTACAAATCAAGCCCGTTTTTAAACCATCGTCTATATCATGATTGCAATAGGCTATATCATCGGACAACGAAGCTATTTGAGCTTCCGCTCCGGGGAAACCTGCCGGTTCCAGATCTTGAACGAAATTATACTCTGCTATTTCCTGCGGCGGTTCTTGTCGTTCCCCGCCCATTAAAGGACCATTGTGTTTTGCCAATCCTTCCAACGTTTCCCACGATAAATTAAGACCGTTAAAGCGTGGATATTTCTGCTCCAGTTGCGTTACGATTTTCAACGAATGGGCGTTATGATCAAAACCGCCATATTTTTGCAAACATTCGTTTAAAGCCGCTTCACCACCGTGCCCGAATGGAGGATGACCCAAATCATGAGCCAAAGCCAATGCTTCGCCCAAATCCTCATCCAAGCGAAGCATACGGCACAAAGACCGCGTAATTTGGGAAACTTCCAAAGAATGCGTCAAACGTGTCCGCAAACTGCTGCCTTCATGATAAACAAAAACCTGCGTTTTTGATTCCAACCGGCGAAAAGCTTCCGAATGGATGATACGATCCCGATCACGTTGAAAACACGTTCGATACGACACCTCTTTTTCCGGATAGAATCTACCGCGCGTCTTTTCAAAAAGCGTTGCATAAGGGGCTAAAACCATAAACACCTGCATTTAAAATTTCGTCTGTATTATAACAAAAAAAGACTGAAAAGCCATTTCATTTTAAATCTTGAGCTTCTTTCTTTTTTTTCTCCTGTACTTGATCCGTTCCAAAGACAAAACGGATTATCTTGTCGAGTATTTGTTCTAATGAATTGACAATTTTTTCTTTAAAAACAGTTGTATCCTTTTTCTTTTTAAAAAGATAATCCAATATACCTGTATTATTTTCTTGTCTTGTCTGTTTTTTTTGATCCGTTACAGGTTCTTTCAACCGTTGCAGGTGTTTTTGTGCAAGATGTTTCAAACTTTCATAAAAAAAAGAGGAATTTTGCATTTCTTTCCCTTTTCTTGACAATTTGATTTCATCCGTCCGTGACAGTACTTCATGAGCAAAAACTTGTTTTTTTTCAGGCTCTTCATTCTTCTTTACTAACACCAGATTTGCGCGCAAATCTTTTTCAAAACAATCCCGCCAAAGTGGAATCGGGTTCCCCAACGCCTGATTCTTCTTTCTAATTTGTTCCGATATCATTTGCTGATATTGAGGCAATTTTTCTGATAATTCACTCCGGATCCGGTAACAGTCGGAACCATCCTTCGCAAGACGTTCATAACTTTTTTCAATATCCTTTTTTATCATGTCGATCATATTCATTCGTTCTTCTTCCAACAATCCGGCACGACGTTCCAAATTCGATTTCAAATAATCATATAAATAGGTTCCTTCCCTTTCATTAAAGGCTATTGTTGTTAAAAAACCCGTTGACACTTTAATCTTACCAGTCCGGCAATCCACATCTTGTTTAAAACGGTTCAATTCCAGAAAAACGCCCGTCGACAACTTTTTTAAAATGAAATTTCCGTCCGAAACAAAATTTCCGTCTTTGTCCGACACAATATTTTCCGCCGGTGAAACATCATATCTTCGCTCTGTGTTCAATAACGCAATATCGACTTGTGCTTTTTCTTTCACATAACGGCGCACTTGCTCCCATTGGTATTGATAATTTTCTTTTCCGTCGATCAGATTATTTTGACGAGTGCTTTCTTCATGCAATTTTTTAATATATTCGTCAAACGTTCGTTTGACATCGCCACGAATCTCCCCGCATTTTTTGCCCTGCTTATACGATTTTTCATAACTTAATAAACACGCCAAAGCGACAGGTTCGTAAAACCTTTTAACAACGCCTTGATAAAGATTTATATGAGTCAATTCATGTTTTAACACATTGTCAAATTCCAAAGTCCCTTTTTCAAACCTGTCGGAAATATGCACATGATGCTCGATATAACCGAATTCCAAGGTGATTTTATTACTATGACAGTCTACATATACTCCTTTCTTGAAAAAAGATGTTACACATCCGGCGGCACCCTTTCCGCATTTTTCAATCTCGTGTTCTGAAAAAAAACGGATATTCGTCTTGACAGGAACAATAATCACTTCCGGCTTTGAAGGGGAAGCTTGGACAATACCGGCAGCCGGAAAACAGAAAAAACAAATGCAGTTTAATAAAATAAAACTATCTGTTGTCTTCATTCAAACAAGCATCCATGTCATACAAATGATTCCCTTGAGCATCATCCAATCGGGCGTTTTCCTTTTGCGCTTCAGCTGCATATTGTTTTTGCATATCATCTGTTATACTGATTAATTGATTTTGTATGTCTTTACAGCCTTTGGATTTTTCTTGTCCTTTTTCATATTCCAAAATCAAATTTTGTGCCGTTTTCTGTAAATACAATGACAATAATTGGCGATAAACGTTTTCATGCGTCAATTCATGTTTTAATACCTGGTCAAAAAAACACGTTCCTTTTTTGTAAAGGGAAGATATTTCTATAGTCATCGGTCGGGTTTCAGAAACTTCCAAAGTGATTTTTGACGTATCGCAATCGGTCAGCACTTTAAAAGAAACTGAAAAATATGTGCAACTAGGACTTTCTTTCGTCTGGCATGTAATATTTTGTTTTTGTGTGTTATAAACTGTATCTTTCGCAGAATAGCGAACAACCAACTCCGGCTTTTTACGATTAACCTGTAAATAAGCCCCCGCATTCGGCAAATCCTGTTCTTGGAAATAAGGGTCTTTTTTTTGAACATACGTTGTTTTTTTCTGATATACTCGGTTGTATTTCTGTTTGGTCGCTGATACAGGAGAAACCGACATAACCATAAAAATAAAAAGAAATACGCCTAAAAAAAGTAATTGTACCAATCGTTTCATTTTATACCAGTTCACCCTAATAACCTTATATTTTCTTCATCAAAACAATTGTGGCGAACAAATAAAGTTTCGTCAATCATATCCTTTGCTTATTCACTTGAGATGAGATTTTCAATCACCTTAAACATTGTTTTTGCAAATGCCAATAAGCTCCTTGAGAATCCATCAAAGCGTTTTGTTTTTGATCTTCCTGCATCATCTGATTGACAAAACGATTAAGCACTTGATTGATTTTACTGGCTTGAGAACGGTTGAACGGTTCGGAAGCCATGGATTCAATCAGCGTCATGATTGCCGCGGCAATTTGAGGGGCGAATTTATTTAAAATACGGCGATGCAAAGCCAAATGCGTCAATTCATGTTTTAAAACGGCATCAAACAAACAAGAACCTTTTTTAAGTTCGGAAGAAATTTCGACTTCAACTTTGCTCAAACCTATTTTCAAGCTGATTTTTCCTATGCTTCCGTTTGAATTCAATTCCAGTCCCGTTACCATTGCGTAAAATAAAACCCGTGTACACCCACCACCATGATTATTTGAACCGGAACAATCGAATATCTTGTTTTTATGAATATAAACCGGCGTCCCTTCATCAATGGAAACAGACATGACCGGTTTTTGAACATCTGTCGCCGCACTGAAAGAAAATGAAATCGGAACACTGTGCATTCTGCTTTGCACAACGGAAGCCGAAGCAGGTAATGACAAAAACATAACAATTAAAAAAAATATTTTTACATTCATTTTAACAACCAGCTCGACAACTTATCGTATTAAAGCAAAAAGATTTAAAAAAAACAAACGTTAATCATATTTTTACTTTCCTGTGGATTTTTTTTCTCTTTTTATGTATAAAAAAAGTTTGTCATAAAAAAAAACGATATCGGCAATGGATATTGATAACAATACATATTACTCGGATCAAAAAAATAAAAGTGTTCCTGAAACCGTTTGTGTTTCCACATGGAATATAAATTCTGTAAAAGCGCATTCAAACGTTTTAAACATCTACTTAAGCAAAAATCAACCCGACATCCTGATGTTGCAAGAAATAAAGACGCAAACGGATCTTTTCCCGTTCTTGGAATTGTCAGCATCGGGATATCATGCTTTGGTTAAAGGGGAAAAAAGTTATAACGGCGTCGCCATACTTTCAAAAACACCGGTTGAATTGATAACAGATGTCTTGCCTGATGCTCCTGATAACGGAGAACAGTCCCGCTTTATCGAAATTTTCTGCCCGACATTGAAAACCCGGATTATCAATGTTTATGTCCCGAACGGAGAACCGGGAACTTCCGATCCCCATGGAACGTCAAAATTGGAATATAAACTTGCCTGGCTTGATGCTTTACAACGTTACATCGGACAACTTCTTGAACAAGATATCCCTTTCATTCTCGGCGGTGATTTCAACGTTATCGAATACGATCACGACGTTTACAATCCTGCCGTCTTCAAAAACACCGCTTTTACAATCCTCCCAGTCCGTCAACGTTTCCGCGCTCTTTATTACACCGGTTTGACAAACGCTTTGCGCAGATTTTCCACCCCCGAACAACCGGTATACTCATACTGGGATTATCGCGGTTCCGCTTTTAAAAAAAATAACGGCATCTTGTTAGATCATATTTTTTTATCTCCCCATTGGGCGGACAAGTTGTTATCAATCAATATCGATTCTGAAATGCGCGGTATGGAAAAAACATCAGATCACGCACCGTTACAGTGCCGTTTGTCTTTATTATAAGAGGAAAAAATGGAAGCCCCTTCTTCATTTACGTTTTTAAAACTTTTTTCCGCATTCATTTTCGTCGCAATCAATGCGTTTTTTGTCGCCGCAGAATTTTCAATCGTAAAAATCAGACGCTCCAGATTGGAGGAAATCGAAGCTCACGGAAATAAAAAAGCCCGTCTTGCTATAAAAGTAACATCTGCTTTGGATTCATATTTAAGCGCAACACAACTGGGAATTACATTGGCTTCTTTAGCTTTAGGTTGGATCGGAGAACCGGCTCTCGCCATCATTATCGATCCTTTGTACGGCACTTGGCTGAAAGACGATCCGATCCTGATGCACTCTGTCAGTATAGCCACCGCCTTTACAATTATCACTTTGTTGCATGTCGTTTTTGGAGAACTCGTCCCCAAATCAATCGCCATACAAAAAACGGAAACGGCCGTCATGTTCGTTGTCCGTCCGTTGTATTTGTTCGCCCGCTTATTCAAACCGATTATTTTCATTTTCGACCATTTGGCGGCTTTTTCTTTAAAAATCATCGGGATCCAGCCTGCCCATGACAGCGATCTTGTTCATTCTGAAGAAGAAATCAAATTAATCGCCGGCGCTTCCCAACGCGGCGGTATCATTGATAAAACGGAAAGCGAAATTATAAAAAACGCTGTGGACTTTTCAGATAAAATTGCCAGAGAAATTATGATCCCAAGACAAGATATGGAATGTCTTTATCTGGAAAACTCCTATCAGGAGAATTTTGACATCATTAAACAAAGCAACCATACACGTTATCCGGTTTGTAATGAAGATAAAGACAACATCGTCGGTATGGTTCATTTGCGTGACATCCTTATGAAAGAAGAGCAAAAAGACATCACGAAAATGTTACGCGAAATCCTTTTTGTCCCTGAAAGCCTCTCGGTTTCGGAAGTCCTTCATACAATGAAAAGACAACATATTCATATGGCTATTGTTATTGACGAATATGGTGGAACTTCCGGATTGATCTCCTTGGAAGATGTATTGGAAGAACTGGTCGGAGACATTCAAGATGAACATGATACATCAGATGAAGTATATGAAAAAAGATTGGAAGACGGTTCTTTTGAATTTTTGGGCATGACGCTTTTAGACGAAGCTTTGGAATACATGGGATTGCATAAAATTGAAGAACACGAAGAAGATACCATCGGAGGGTATGTCTTCGGATTACTCGCCAGAAAACCGAAAGTGGGCGATATCGTCGATTCCCCCTTATGCCGGTTTGAAATTTTGGAAATAGACGGGTTCCGCGTTAAAAAAGTTAAAGCGTCTTTGAAAAAGGAAGATAATGATTCAACAGTTTCTTAAATCCGCCCTTTGAAATCCACAAACAATCCAAGTAAATTCTTACGCCTTAGCGTCTTTTAACAGTAATTGTTTCAAACGAATACCGATAGGAAGAAATAATCTTCTGTACCTTGGAAAGTTTTTTCTTCTAGAGGCAAATCTTATCCTGACAGTGTATCGCTCTCAGTCTATTGCTTCTTTTAACGTTTCGTTTGCTGTTCATTCAAAACCTGATAAAACGGTACAACATCCCTCTTGCAAACGGGAACAATCATAATAAAAAATAAATGCCAAGATGTTTTTATTTTTCAACACTCATAAAGACAACTTTCCCTGTCATTCAAAATCATAAAACGCAACAAAAAACAAGGCGCTGACAGACAAGAACAAAAAAATCTGTTTTGCGCCTTTTTAATAGGACTTGCCCGTATAATTGTTTAAAAAACTTATTTCAATTCGCCTGAATTTACCGGAAATAATAAAAAAACAACTTTCAAAATAAGGAGTCTGAATAAAAATATATATCCTTGACGTTAGATAAAAGATTGATTTTTCATTTCAGGTCTTCATTTAACAGAACTTTATTTTTGAAAAAACTGATGTCTTATCAATCAAAAAAACGATAAAGAATATTTTCTGTATTTTCTTCGCTCAAAGCCTCATTTTCCTCTTGTTCGTTTTGAGCGTCAATCTTCTTATCCTCTGAAAAAGGAGTGATTGTATAAACGATCGCCCCCAAACGCTCTTCATTCAATGCGAACAAAGGCATGACACCACCGGACAACTTTAAATCCGGATACACGAAGTCTTTATTTTCATCAGAAAGCGCCAATAATTTTTTTTGTATTTTTTTGGCATATTGCTCCCCCGACCCGATAGAAGTCAAAAAAGCTAAATTTTCAGCCGTACACCATCCTGAATATTTCGTTTTATTCGGCTCGCGATGACGCATTTTAAACCACGCCATTTTTTTTAGACCTGTCTTGTCTAAAGCTGTATAGACGCGGACTTTTCCATATTCGGAAAGAATATCCGGAATGTTTGTAACCATACGCGGCAACTTTTTAGAGATTTTCAAAAATCCCGCTTTTTCATCATCTACTTTGATTAACATACTGTAGACGACATCTTGAGAAGGAAGACGTTCCCAAAAACAAGCCGATGACGAAGAAATCAAATCCGCCGGCAAACGCATTCTGCCACGATAACTTTTGTCATTCACCCTGACAAAAAAACGGGTATTGGGATGGTAAAATAAAAAATCGGCATCATACTCTTTAGCCAAAATCTTAGCGTATTTAGAAGCCGCTTTTGCAACTTGGCGTGTATTTCTTTCCTTTGCCGCTTCGATAAAAGCCGGATCCTTAAAAATGTACTCGGTTGCAAACGAACGCAATTCATTACAAACACGCGCTTCTTCCATATGGACGAAGTCTCTCATTTTTTCGCTCGGGGTCTGTTTTACAGGAGAAACTGCCGAAACTGTATCAACTTTGATAATTTCCTGAGCCTTCAAATGAAAGCTGTGAAAAAAGCACAAAGAACATACTGAAAAAAACAAAAGCTTTTTCATAGCACTTTCTCCTGTTACAAAGCTTATAAAGAATTCAAACGCGCTAAAGCTCCACGAACATTATCCAAAGCAACCATAGCTTCTTGCAGACGCTTTTTTTGTTCTTCAACCACCTTAGCCGGCGCTTTGGCAATGAAAGCCTCATTGTTCAAGCGTCCCTGCAAACCGGCAATGACTTTTTCAAGACTGGATTTTTCTTTATTCAAACGTTCCGTTTCTTTAGCAATATCAATCACACCGGCCAACGGCAAATAAATTTCCGCCGTTCCGAATACGGATTGAGCAGCTCCTTTTGCATCATCGCTTGATGTTGATATCTCCGCCTTTTGCAAACGAGCCAGTGTCTTAACCAATGTATTGAATTTCACAAGCCTGTCTTTTTCAACATCAGAAGCCTTTGCCAACAAAACAACAGGCTTTACAGACGGAGCTATATTCATTTCGGAACGTAAAGAACGTATTGCCGTAATAAAATCAACCACCCAATCCAGATCTTCTTCCGATTTGGCGTTGATCAACCCAGATAAATCCGACCACGGCGTAACGATCAACATTTGATCACGTTCAAACCTGCCCCATAATGCTTCAGTCACAAAAGGCATTATCGGATGCAACATGATTAAAATGCGATCCAGCACCCAAGCGGCCGTCGCTCTGGTTTCAGCTTTAATAGCTTCATCTTCTCCGAAAAACAGTGGTTTTGCAAATTCCAAATACCAGTCGCAAAAGGTTCCCCAAACAAACTGATATGCTGCATTCGCCGCTTCATTGAATTTGTATTCGTCAAAAGCCGTGGAAATTTTCGCATGCGCTTGAGCCGTTTTGGAAACAATCCATTTATTCAACGGATTTTCCACCGTTCCGGGATCAAATCCTTTTACCGGAACACATTCGTTCATTTCACAAAAACGAGCAGCATTCCACAATTTTGTTACAAAGTTTCGATATCCTTCGACCCGACTTTCACCTAACAAGACATCCCGTCCTTGAGCCGACATCGCGATCAAAGTAAAGCGCATGGCATCAACACCGTACTTATCCGCCAAAATCAACGGATCAATCACGTTCCCCTTTGATTTTGACATTTTCCGTCCTTGTTCATCACGCACAAGCGCATGAATATAGACTGTTTTAAACGGCACTTCTTTCATAAAATGCATTCCCAGCATTACCATACGTGCCACCCAGAAAAAGATGATATCAAAACCGGTTACCAAAACACTTGTCGGATAATACCGCTTCAATTCTTTTGTTTCATCGGGCCACCCCAAAGTCGAAAAAGGCCATATCCCTGAAGAAAACCAAGTGTCAAACACATCGGGATCCTGCGTTAAATCGACATGTTTCCCGTAATGCTTATCCGCTTCAGCTTGAGCTAATTCGACGTTTTCTTCAACAAAGAAATGACCGTCCGGTCCGTACCAGACAGGAATCTGATGTCCCCACCATAATTGACGGGAAACACACCACGGTTGAATGTTACGCATCCATTCAAAATAAGTTTTTTCCCAAACTTTCGGCACAAACTGCAATCTTCCGTCTTCAACAACCTTAATGGCTTCAAGCGCCAGTTTCGGTGCATCGACAAACCACTGATCCGTCAACCACGGTTCAATGACGACACCTGATCTGTCTCCATACGGGATCGTCATCGGATTGTCTTCCTCTTTAACAAACAGACCAGCCGCCTTTACGTCCGTCAGGACTTTTTCTCTTGCTTCTGCTGTTGTCAAACCTTGATATGCCGGCGGAACGTTTTCATTCAAATGCGCCGTTGAATCCAGAATATTGATCATCGGCAGATTATGACGTTTACCGACTTCATAGTCGTTAAAATCGTGAGCCGGCGTGATTTTAACAGCCCCCGTCCCTTTTGTCGGATCGGCATGTTCATCGGCAATTACCGGTATTGCCCGATTACAAATCGGAATAATAACATTTTTACCAATAATATCTTTATAGCGTTCGTCTTCATCACTGACAGCAACGGCCGTATCGCCGAATAAGGTTTCTGGGCGCGTTGTCGCAATCGTAATAAAGCGGTCTTTTTCCCCTTCGACAGGATAATTGAAGTACCACATTTTTCCGACGACTTCACGTTGTTCGACTTCCAAATCGGAAATGGCGGTTTGCAAGTAAGGATCCCAGTTGACCAAACGTTTTGCGCGATAAACCAACCCGTTTTTATACAAGGTTACAAATTCTTGCCTAACGGCGCGGCACAAACCTTCATCCATGGTGAAACGTTCGCGAGGCCAATCCAGAGAGGCTCCCAACCGACGCAATTGATTGGTGATCTGCCCGCCGGATTTCGCTTTCCATTCCCAGACTTTTTCAATGAATTTTTCACGTCCCAAATCATGTCTGGACACCCCGTCTTTAGCCAACAGGCGTTCAACGACCATCTGTGTCGCGATACCGGCATGATCCGTTCCCGGTTGCCACAAAACATCTTTACCTTTCATGCGCTGATAACGAATCAAGGTGTCTTGGATCGTGAAAGTCAAAGCATGCCCTATATGCAAATTCCCCGTTACATTCGGTGGAGGGATCATGATGCAATACGGTTCTTTATCTGAATCGGGATTGCAGGCGAAAGCCCCTGATTTTTCCCATTTTTCATAGCATCCAGCTTCTATTGCGGCAGGGCTGTACGTTTTTTCCAACATCGCCGGTTTTCCTTTACTTAAAAATCTTTCATTTAAAATCAGTTTTAAAAAATTTCCTCAAACTTTTTAAGGCTTGAGGAAAATCTATACAATTGGTTATTTTAAATCAAGCCTGTCCATCACATGAGCCACTTCTTTTTTTACAATCCGTTCGACAATTGCCGGTAAATTAATATCCAGCCATTCTTTCAGATAAGGCTTTATCGTTTCTCGAACGAGCATTTCTATAGTCAGTTCGCTATTCCCCAATCCCAAACGTTTTCCTGAAGCGATATCGCGCAAATGAGACAAAGATTGTCGCGCCGCGACGAGCGTCGGTTCAGCCAACAACGAATCTTCATCATCCAAGTATTGCCTTTCTTCTTCATTTTGATCCGTTCGGACTTCTTCTTTTGTTGTTTTTTGCACGACAACGTTTTCAGTATTTTGTTCTTTTCCGGATCGGGTAGCGACAAAAGCCGTTTGTTTTCCAGTCGGATATTGATCTTGAGTTTGATTGACAACCGGCACAGCTTCATAAGTCGGTACAGCCGGTACGATCATATCCGGTGTTAAGTTGACAATACTTTCTTGATCATCCGGCAGACTTTCATCCGATAAGGGCTTGTGATTTTCGATAAAAGAAGGATCTTGTGTCGCGCCAACAGACGAGCTCAAATGATTTTTTGATATTAAATCCGGTTCAGTATCAAGATAAGTGGACAAGGCTTGCCGTTTCATTTCCGGATAAGACGGCATTGAATCGGAAAATTGTTCAGGAACATTTTCCGGTTGAGTATGAAGACGATTCCCTTTTTTATTATCTTCAGCCAAAATATTACGGATAGAAGCAAGTATATCTTCCATAGACGGTTCGTTTTCTTCTGTCATTTTCGATCCATATAACTTATTCTATCCGTTTACTATAACATCTCTTAAAAAAGGAGCAAGTTGATATTTTTATTAAGTAAATTGTCTATCCTTTTTTATTTTTTTTAACTGGGGAACTATTCGCCGATTGTTCTGAAGTTTTGCGATATCGAGCTATATCCAGCCCCAATCCGGACGGTGTCATCAACCCCATAGAGGCTATTAATTGGTACGAAGCATCAATCAGGTTTTTCTTTGCAGTAACAACACTCACCCTTGCGTCCAGCAATTCCTGTTCTGCGTTTAACACATCCAAGATCGTTCTGGTTCCGGCTTGTTCTTCATAACGGACACCTTCCAAAGCCAAAGACGAAGCTTTCACCTGTTCTTCCAAAGAAGCCAGAGAAGCTTTCGTCGACTGGTAATTTTCCCAAGCCTGTGTCGTTTCACGGATAACATCCCGTTTTACCGAATTGATATTAATACGCGCCTGCCCTGCAATATATTTTGATTCGCGAACTTTGGAAACAGTATTACCAGCACGATAAAGAGGTACGTCCATAACCAGCATAACGCTTGTATCCTCTCCTCTGGCACGTCCCGTTTCAACCGTCCCAAACCCGAAATCGGCAGAACCATGAGCTCCCGCCCGCATATTTTGATAAGAAGCTTGTATTTCCACTGACGGATAATAATCGGCTTGAGCGACCTCTATTGCGCTTTGAGCACTTTTGGCTTGCATTTTCGCACTTTGCACATTGGGATTTGCCTTTAGCGCAATTTCCAAAGCGTCATTCAATGTCTGAGGTAATTTTGCACTAGGGACTTCCGGTTCAAAAATCCTGTCCGGCATTTTCCCGATCACTTTTTGATAAGCGGCATAAGCGACTTTCAAATCCCCTTGCGCGGAAATGCGTGCGGCAACAGCGCCGGCATGTCTGGCTTCCGCCTGAGCGACATCGGTTTTCGTCAATTCCCCGACACGGAAACGGTCTTGAGTATATTCCAATTGGCGATACAAAACGTTTTCATTATTCTGATTCAACTTCAGCACCGCCAAAGCCCGTATCACATCCGTATAAGCGACAACGGCACTTAGTAAAGAAGATTGCTCAACATTTTTCAAGTTCGCCCTTTCGGCTTCGAACTGTGCTTTAGCGGCTTTTACGGAAGCCGATGTTCCAAAACCGGAAAAAACAGGTTGTACGGCACTGACCCCGAAAGAAACAGGCATGCTTTCCTCTTCTTCAAAAACCGGAGACGATTTTGATCTTGTATAAGAATAGCCGTAAGAAGCGTTTCCTGACAATGTCGGCTTATACCCTGAAAGGCTCTGAGTTATTTTTTCATAAACAGATCTTAAATAAGCCCTTTGCGAAAGAATGGTTGGATTTGCCACATAAGTATAAGCCAAAGCCTCTTCCAATGTTTCAGCTTGGACATTCGTCATTCCCAGCAACATGACGGATAACGTCATGCCGGACAAAAATTTTTTAAACTTATTTTGATTTGACACCATGCGCCCCTTTCAAGATTTTGGGAATTTTTTACATTCTTTTTTAACGTCAAATTTATCCGAATATCAACAAATTTTTAAGAGATCGTCTCAAAAACAAAATTTTTATAAAATGGAAAACGCGAAAAACCGCTCAAATCCACGTCAAACGGTGTCATATAAGACATATTTCCGTTTATTTTTTTTACTTTTGTCACCTTCCCGATCGTATCCGAATCTTTTGCAACGACACAAACCAAACGCCCTTTTTCAGATAATTGGGAAAGCAGATTTTCCGGTATCTGAGAAATAATACCGTCAATAAAAATGATATCGAAAGGAGCTTGTGCGGCAAACCCTTGTTCAGGATTTTGATTCAAAACGGCAACATTATCTATTTGAGAATTAATCAATATCTGTTGAGCTGCTTCACACATATCCGAATCGCTTTCCAATGCGACAACCGCTTTCGTCATATGCGCCATTACGGCAGAAGAATATCCCGTCCCGCAACGGACATCGAGAACAAAGTCGTCTTTGTCCGGTTCCGCAAGTAATAACAGATTCGCCAAAATCCTTGGAGAAAACATAATATTTCTGGCATTGATGTATATAGATTCATCCGCATAGGCACGGCTTTTCAACCTTTCAGGAACAAACAGCTCCCGATCAACTGTCCCCATTGCTTTCAACATAGCCGAATCATGAATGCGGTTTGCTATCAATTGACCGGACAACATATTTTTGCGCGCGGTTTCTTGTATGTTTTCAATCAATCCTGTTATCATTTCAACCTCGAAAAAATGTCTGAACGCATTATAAAACCTTAGTTTTTAATAAAAAGAAAAAAAAATTTTATTTTTTTGTTGACGAAAGCTAAAACAACGGCTATAAGTTTCTTTGTCTTCAGGGACAAAACCGCTTCGTGGCCGAATGGCAGAATGGTTATGCAGAGGACTGCAAATCCTTGTATATCGGTTCGATTCCGGTTTCGGCCTCCAGAGTTGTTCCGCGATAGCTCAGCGGTAGAGCAATCGGCTGTTAACCGATTGGCCGTAGGTTCGAATCCTACTCGCGGAGCCATTAATTAAAGAACCTGTCTTTATGACAGGTTCTTTTTTTTACATGAAAAGCCTCAACAAATGCAAAATCCCTGCCGCTTTTGTCTGTATTGTAGCGCGACAATTATTTTCAGACTTTTTGACAATCATTTTTATACCGCAAAAAACGGGCTTTTAAAAAGTGTTGAAGCTCTTTTTTACAGTTTTTTAGACTTATTTTGCATGCTCATCGGTTTAAAATAGTGTCAAAAAGTTCAGACGGAAGACACTTTTTACTGATGCGCACTTAGTTCTAACTTTTTTATGCGCTCTCGGATTTGATGCACGGGATAGAATTATTAAATCATCTTCATGTTTATATATTAAAAACATTTCGCATGCCATGATGCTTTCTTTATCAATAATATATTGAAAAATAAATGAAAAATTATTTTGCCGAACGCAAAATTTTGATACCCTCCTGCTTCTTTAAGAAACAATCTCTAAAGAATTTTTAAAAACGCCTATTAAACAGATACCACCAAAACACGACAGTATATGCCTTGCCGGCATCTTTATGGGCAAATAAAATACGAAACGATCAGTAAAATGCCATGCCGTGATTTTAATCTGGCTACTAAATTTCTAGAGAAATATGAAGATCAAATAAAATAGAACAAAATAAGCGGTCTAAAAATAAATGTCAAAATACCGGACTGAATCAAAAAAAAGCTTCATTCCTGATATCTTTTTAATCCATCATTATTCCGCTATATCTCCATATATGAATTTAAGTAACACCCTCGCTTTTACCGCCTTAGAAAAGAATCAGATCTAAAAAATTTTCTCCTTTTAAGTGTATACACACCCTTACCTTTAGCAAAGAAAATCTTCTCATTTTATTATTTTAATAATCTTATTTCCGCCTCAGAAAAAAAATCAATTCATTTAATTATAAATATTTTTCAATTGGTTGCTTCTGCGCCCTCTTCATCTTATTAATTGTTACAGTTTTGTTAAGAATATGCCCCCCCCCCCCCCCCACTTTTCTCCCAAGCTTTTTTGTTTCTTTCACAAAAAGAAACAAGACAATAAATGTCACAACAC
>CALXOZ010000001.1 GCA_944390195.1 uncultured Alphaproteobacteria bacterium | reverse complement strand
TTTACAAGATTAAGGGCATGATTTAACGTGATAAATATGCTAACAAAACTGCTAACATTTTTTTATAAAAAGGAGCTTAAGGCTTGATAAAAACCGCAGAAATCCGTCATTTGATGTTATCAAAAAATCAAAATCATACCTCCAGGTTCCCCAGCCACTTTGAAAGCCGTTGAGTTTCAACGGCTTTTTTAATTCTCGGACAGGCTTTCGACACCCTCCTCAAAGAAACTTCGGTCAACCGGCGGTTCATTCTCAGCCGCCCAAGTCAAGACGTACATAATTTGGATTAGAAAATCAAACCTCTTTTTTCCGTATTTTTATAGGCTTGTATTATTCCAAAACTCAGCCTTTTAGGGTATCCATACGAACTAAAACAATCTAACAACTTGTTTAATTATCTTTTTGATCTTTATCTATTCGAGGAAAAATTACCGACAAAAATCAACTTTCGGCACACTTAATAAAAATTATACTTGTTTCATTTCCGGAATATCCCAATCCCTTTCTTTTATTTTCCCTGTTTGATAAAACTCTGTAATCAGGTCGATGAATTCTTTAAAATCAGGATTTTCTTTGGTGATTCTATCAATCATATCCCAATCAAGTTCTTTCTTCTCTATAGCCGGAATCAAAATTTGACTCTCTGACGGATTTTCACAATTTAACTGAATTAAACCGATATTGTGCCCACTGCATAATATACGCAACTCATCCATTGCTTTTTCCTCAACAGATTGTGCAACCAAATAAGAGTAATTTGCCCAACTTGAATTAGACACTGTTTGAAAGAAATACTCTCTCACATTAGATAAATTAATTTTTATTTTTACTTCAAACGACCACAACGCTGTTTTATTAAAAGCATGTTTTCCTGCACAGGAAACAACATCACGATCCCATCCGTCAGATAAGTTCTTCAAGCCGACAATATCAGGATGTAACCATTTATTCCCATTGTTCCCTTTTGAATTAGAAGACTTTTTCTCGTCTATTCTCTTAGGGTATATATTCAGCTCATTATATAAGTATTCACACAAAACAGGATAAGAATCATGTTCCGGATGACCATTTGTTCTCGATACTTTTTCAGCATCTTTGATTTCTTGCACATCACTTTTTGCAGAATAATAATACTTTTTTGGACGTTCCGCTGTAATTTTAACATTAGAGGAAATAGAAAGAATACGTTTCTTGTATGCGCCTATTTCTGACACAAGCTGACTAAGTAACGCTTCTTTGGAGGGATTACTGTTGCTTTACTTCTTTCCATTTTAGCTAAACATTCTTCGTTTTTATTATCCCAAATCCATTCAGCTAATTGCCTTGCTGTAAAATACTGACCAGAATTTTGTTTTAATATGTCAACAACAGTCTTACTTAAATTTAATGCCCTATTCTTTACCCTTCTCTTTCAAAAAGATCCAAGGAAATATTATGATACAAATTATCTATCCCCCCCTGAAATTTTATTTTGTTCACAACATATACAGACTTTGACAACCGGATTTTTTATTAAACACTCGATTATCTTTTGATTTATTTTTCAACACGCTTTTTTCATATGAATCCAAATTGATATTAAATCACAACCTTTTTTGGTTAAAAACTTTACCCCTTTCACATTTGGCTTCAGGAATCGGATTCAAAATCAAACAGTTGATTGGTTTAGTTGAAAACTTTTCAGCTCTTTACGTTTTCAGAATACTTCCATTAAAGCTGAAACAACATTTCCAATCCATCAAACAGTCTCTTTCTTGATCAAATCTTCATAAATCGAAAGATATTCCGCTTCAACGAATTCAAACGGTTTTACGGTTTCAGACAAAACGATATGCAAGCGGTATCCCTTATCTGGGATAGGATTCATCTTTTTTTGAGTTTTGAAATAAGTTTCAAATTCATAATAAAGCAAGGTATCGTCAATTTCCCGCCATAACGCCCTATCATCAAAGAAGGAAACGGCTATATCGGGAGCCAACTTTTTTAAGATTGCGGCTTGCAATACTTTTTCCTTTTCAATATAAGTTTCTGTTTTCACAGGTCTGGGGACATCGTTCATATATGCTTCGGACGCATCATGTAACAAACAACACTTTTGAACATTCAATGGTAAATTGCGGGAAAGAGCCTCTTTATAACAATTGATAGAATGTTCTGCAACGGAATAGAAACGGTTGAAATGCCCGTTCGCCCGACATAACAAAGACAGGGCATGAGCAATATCACAAATATCAATCTGTTCCGCATTTGGAGAAAACACATTAAATTTTTTCCCCGAAAAAGTGGAAATAACGTTTTTCATACTTTTATTCCAAAAAATTTTTTAAATGTTGATTTATTTCAAGATTGAAGTTTTTTCAATTTATCAAGCCTTCCTTTAAAATAGTACCATAACAAATGGTCAAACCCATTCCGGCTGATTCCCGATTCCGATATTTTTCTAATATCGTCGATAACATCACTATATTTTTTATAATCATTCAAATATCCTTTTTCAGGGTTAAGCCCGTAATGTTTGACATAGAAGGGTACAGCCTTTCTCAAGACATAGTCATAGATTGAAAAATTATCCTGCTCATTTTCGCCTTGAAACAGATAAAAGCAAGCATAATGGCAAAATTTACTGGCAAACGACAAATTCATTCTTGGTTTATATTTACTGTCATCCGGACGGGTTGGCGCGGCAAGCATTTCCACCACCCTGAAATCCCTGTCCTTTAAATATCGTATCAGATCCGTCATACTGATTTGCTTAATCCTGTCAACCATTTCATTTCTACCGACCTTATCCGCATTCAGATGAGTGCTGTTTTCCCTATCGACGGCGACGACGGCACCATAAATGATATTTTCATAAGTATTTTGCGTTTTTTTTCCTTCTGCGAACAATTTCAATTGTGTCATCCACCACGCTGTCGACCCTCCGTATTCCATATTTTTTTTTACGACCGGCTTTTCCTTTTCATCAGAACTTTTCAAATAAGCGGAATCGTTTTGGATCATAGCTTCAACAAGCGCCACATTTTCAAAAGAAAGAGCGACAAGACCGGTTCCGTTGATTTTTTTCAACATATAATTTTGTGCGGCATTCAATTCACGATCAATTTGTTGCATTGTTTTCTCCGAACATTTCATATCAAAAAGATTCCACATTTTTTAACACTGTAACACATTCAACAAGAAAACACGGCATTGAAACACTTTTTATAAAGAATACGTTCATCTTCCATAAGATCAGCATAAAAACATATGATCACGACTTGTTTTTTCAGACCGTATTTTACTTTGAAATAACGAACTTTCCTCACCCCTTCTTTTTGAACACTTCGTAATCGGATATAAGAAGTTTTTCATTAAAATTAATATTTTTGCTCATAATTAAGGTACAGGTATTCAATAGGAGAAAGGCACACTTAAAAAACGAAACCGCAGATGCTTGTTTTTTTTGCAGCGATCATTGAAAGAAACAGCACGTTATCAGTATTCCCCATCAATCCGCCCGAAAGAAACGTTTTTATTACGAACCGGTCTTATTCATCGTATATTTTTTTCAATCATGAGCTTATCCAAAGTTTTTTAAGCATAAGAGATCCGTTTAAACAATCGTTTTATTCATTACAGTATCGATTCATTAAATATTTCAAAAAAATCCGTGATAAAAACAAGTTTACTGGTATAAATATTAAAGACGGGAAAAGAAGATTGTTTTGCCAATAGAAACAAGCCTGAAAGAAGGAAAAGCGATGGAAAAGAAAAGCCCTTTAATTATCGGGATCGGTGAATTATTATGGGATATGCTTCCGACAGGGAAGAAAGCGGGAGGAGCTCCTGTTAACTTGGTATACCATGCCACACAGTTAGGAGCGGACGGTTACGCCATAAGCGCCATAGGTAAAGACGAACTGGGAGAAGAAATTTTAAAAGCGCTTACAGATAACGGAATAAAATATAGCATAACCCGTAATGATCATCCGACCGGACAAGTGGATGTTTCTTTATCCGACGGCATTCCCCGTTATACCATAATGCAAGATGTCGCTTGGGATTACATACAAGCTTCCGCACAAGCCGTCGATTTGGTTCAAAGAGCACAAGCCGTTTGTTTTGGGACATTGGCGTTCCGGTCGGAGGAATCAAGACGGAACATAGAAATTTTGTTAAACAGTTGCCCGAAGGAAACCGTCCGTTTTTTTGATGTGAACTTACGTTCGCCATATTATTCCCGAGATCTTATAGACCATCTTTTACAGAAAGCCGACATTTTCAAAGTCAATGAAGAAGAATTATCCATTTTACAGGATATGTTTTCCCTTTCAGGAGGAACGGATGAAGTTTGCAGGGAATTAATAAGAAGATACAACCTCGGATATATGATTTTCACGGCGGGAGAAAAATACAGCGCTATTTACACTTCTTGTGAAAAGTCCGAAATTGCGACCCCGAAAGTCGCCGTTTGCGATACGGTAGGCGCGGGAGATTCTTTTTCAGGAGCTTTCATCTGTAATATCCTAAACGGGAGGAGCTTTTACGATGCTCATAAATCGGCAGTAAAAACAGCGGCTTTTGTTTCCACGAAATCCGGTGCATGGCCTTCTTATGAAGACGGAACAACTTTTTAATTTTTTCGTTTTTTCAAATAAATATGACTTTTTTATCGGGTGAAAGCACGTTTTCAGTAGATAAAAGATAAAAAATCCTATACACCCTAAGTCATCAAGAAAAGTCTTTTATTCAGGAAAATCATGACAAAAAACACTCATCCGAATTTAGGAACGGATTCCATTCCCCGCTTAATGTTGTCTTTCGCCTTGCCTGCAATCATCGGGTTATTGATCAATGCTTCTTACAATCTTGTAGATCGCATTTTCATCGGCAACGGAATCGGATCATTGGGGTTGGCGGGAATAACCGTTTGCTTTCCGACAGTTGTTTTACAGATGGCTTTAGGATTAATGGTCGGTGTTGGAGGAAGTGTCAATTTTGCCGTTTGTCTGGGACAAAATAAAATTCCTCGTGCGGAAAGGATTTTTACAAATGCTTTAATGTTGATTACAGTTTTGTCTGTTGTATTTATTGTCATTCATTTTTTATTTTTAGATTTTTTGTTGCGCCTTTACGGGGCAAGCCCGACAATCATGCCTTATGCGAAAACATATTTGAAAATCACCTTGTTTGGCGCAGTTTTTATGATGTCTGGCATGACTTTGAACAATTTCATTCGCGCCAGCGGCTTTCCGCATGTAGCCATGAATACGATGTTGATCGGCGCCGTCATAAATACCATTTTAGATCCTATTTTTATTTTTGTTTTCAAATGGGGTATAGCCGGAGCCGCTTATGCAACGATTATCGCTCAGATTTGTTCTTTTTCATGGGCGTTTTTATTTTTTCTTACATCAAAAGCGCCTTACCGTTTCAGGAAAAGATATGCCGTTTTTTCTTTAAAGATCATTTTAATGATTTGTTTTGTCGGTACGGCTCCTTTTATGATTCAACTTTCAAATGGTTTTATGCAAACCATCATTAATAAATCACTTATCTTTTACGGAGGGGATCTTGCCGTATCCGCGATGGGTGCGACAATAGCGGTTACCATTTTGCTTTTCATGCCCGTGGTAGGTCTGTGTGAAGGATCTCAACCGATCATCAGTTTCAACTTGGGTGCGAAACACTATGACCGATTGATCAAAATTTATAGTTTGATGATTATGATATCAACCCTGTTTTTTATTTTCAGCTGTACCATATTACAAATTTATTCCTATGATATAATCAAAATATTCAACAAAACGGACGAACAGCTGATTCAGATCGGTGCCAAGGCGTTAAAAACGATCAGTTTTTTATATCCGTTAATCGGGATTCCGACGGCGACGACGTTTTTTTTACAAGCGACCCGTTGTCCGCGGACGGCGGCATTTTTAGCCCTGAGCCGTCAACTGATTTTTTTAGTTCCTTGCATTATGATTTTACCGCGTTATTTCGGGTTAAAAGGTGTATTTTACGCTTTTCCTTCGGCCGATTTTTTAGGCTGTTTGGTTTCAGTGCCCATTGCCTTGCATCAAATTAAGAAATACCGGAAATTATCACAAACCACATCTGTATCCCCGCTGTCGTAACGTATTTCCGTATAAGAAAACTGTAAAAGCTACCACAAACGCAATTTTCATCCGGAATTTATAACGGATAGAGAACGATTTTGCACAAACAAATAATATGCGAATGAATGCGTAAGTTTTTTTTCAAATTAACGTTAAAAGGAAAAGGACTGTAATAAAAATCATGAGGAAACCAGAAATGATAGAATGTTGACTCGATTAAATGAAATAAGTTAACGTTAACAAGCTTTGATAGGGAAGACATCCCTGTATAAATTAACCAAAAAGGTATTCCTTTTGCTATTGAACGGAATAATGCACTGATGAAAAATCGTTTATTGATGTTTTCAATTTTAAATTTTTTATTTATCAATCAAGCTTATCCGGCAGATCCCTTTAATGTCGAATCAAGCGTCAAAGAATTACCGCAAGCACCTGTATGCGCGCTCAGCGCCAGATCTGAGAAATTACGTTTGGCAGATGTTGTCAATTTGGCTTTATGCCGCAATCCGGCGACTTATCAACAATACATGAGCGCTTTGGCAAGTGCTGCAGAATACGGTCAAGCGAAATCGGAATATCTTCCAGAGATAGATTTATCCGCCGGATTGGATCATTCTGATACGCGTGTTCACAACGACAAGGATTCAAATTCAGCAGGAATAAACGCCGGAATCACATTAAACTGGTTATTGTACGATTTTGGCGGAAGGGAAGCCTCGACAGAAATGATACGTCAATCTCTCAATGCTGCGATAGCGACACGATCCGACACGCTTCAAAGTCTTATTTTTGATGCGGCGGAGTCCTACTATCTTGTATTTGCCGCCCAAGAAGAATACAAAAATTCAAAAGCGACTTTGGAAGCCGCCTTTTCAGCATACGAAGCAGCCCGAAAACGTTACGAACTCGGTTTAGCGGCGCTATCAGACAAATTGCAAGCGCAGACATCTTATTCGGAAGCCCAACTCAGCGTTACAAAAGCCGAAGAAGCTTTATCTTTGGCGAAAGGACGTTTATCGGTTTTATTAAATTTTCCTCCCAACGAAGAACTTTCTTTGTATGAAGAAAAGTATTCCATGGATTATCTAACGATACCCAAAGACATAGACCTTTTATTCAAGACCGCTATGAAGAACCGTTCCGACATATTGGCAAAGAAAGCCTCCGTCAAGCGGGCACAAGCCAATATAGACCTTCAGAAGGCTCAGAATGCTCCGACATTTTCAGTATCCGCCGGATTAAACGCAAATGACGATTTGACCAAGAACGGTCCCCGTTCCTATTCCAGTTCGGTTGGATTATCAATGAAGATTCCGTTATTCACAGGATTCAGGAATCAATACAAAATTTCACAAGCCCGTTATCAGCTGGAACAGCAAAAAGCGGAATTGAAACAGTTGGAAAACGACATTCAACAGGAAGTCTGGACGACATTTCAGAATTTTTTTACGGCAAAGAAAACTTACGAGATATCTTTGACCATGTTCGCATCGGCCGAACAAAACGCCAAAGTGGCTTTAGGAGCCTATAAAGCGGGGAAAGGAAGCATTTTAAACGTTTTAGATGCGCAATCGAAACTGGCGGACGTGCGATCGACCAGAAGCCGTTCTTTTTATGAATTATTAATAGCGAAAACAAATATCGTCCGCAAAATCGGACTGATCGACCCATTCAAGACGAAAAAAGGATTCTAACCTATGAAAAAAACATTTTTCATTCTCACTATTATAGCCTTAATAGGAGCAGGTGCCATATATTACAAACACTTTGGAAAAAAATCCGAAATCGTTTATGATGTTACAACGGTTTCACGCGGACCTTTAAAAGTCGATGTAACAGCCTCGGGAACAATACAACCCGTCAATGTTGTCAGCGTCGGGACACAAGTATCCGGAATCATAGAAAAAGTGTTTGTCGATTATAATTCCGTCGTCAAGAAGGGCGATTTAATTGCTCAACTTGAAACGTTTACCTTGGCGGAAGATTTAAAAGAAGCTCAGGCGGCAGTTACGGACGCCAAAGCGAAACTCGATTATGCAAAGCTCAACGCACGACGCAACAAAGAACTGTACGAGCAGAATTTTATTGCCCGTTATGAATGGGAAGAAGCGGATTTGGATGTTGTCAATGCCCAAGCAACGTACGACAAAGCAATAGCTCAGGAAAAGAAAGCAAAACGGAATTTGGGTTATGCGGACATCATTTCTCCGGTGAACGGGATTATAGTAACGAAAGAGGTCGAAGCGGGACAAACCGTTGCCTCAAGCTATCAGACGCCGGAACTGTTCACGGTCGCGGAAGATTTAACAAAAATGCAAATTGAAGCTGAAATATCCGAAGCGGATATCGGTCAGATCAAACCGGGATTATCTGTTGATTTTACAGTAGACACTTTTCCGACGGATGTTTTCAAAGGAACGGTGTCTCAAGTCCGCCTTCAACCGACCGAAGATTCAAACGTTGTCATGTACACGGTTGTGATTTCGATATCGAACGACGATTTACGCTTGTTACCCGGAATGACGGCTTATGTAACAATCACCGTAGAAGAAAAACCCAGTGTTTTGAAATTGCAGAACATGGCGTTTCAATTCCGTCCTGTGGTACAAGGACAAATGAGGTCGACCCAACGCATATCGAACGCAGACCGTCAACGTTTGATTCAGGAACGCAAATCCTTAAAACCGAACCAAGAAATTGTTTATGTGTTGGAAGACAAGAAACCTGTTGCACGCAAAGTAACAAAGGGAATATCGAATTTATTGGAAACGGAAATAACGGAAGGCTTGAAAGAAGGCGAGAAAGTCATATTGGAAGACCTGACAACGACTGTTTCCTTTAAACGCGGAGGTCCATGATGCCCAAGACCGTTATAGAGATAAAGGATATCTGTAAGACATACTTTATGGGCGGCGGAATGAAACAGGACGTATTAAAGCACGTCAACATGTCCGTCAAGGAAGGTGAATTTGTTGCCATCATGGGACCGTCGGGAGCGGGGAAATCAACCTTTATGAATATTTTGGGTTGCTTGGATCGTCCCAGTTCAGGTTCGTACGTTTTAGGGGGGAAACAGGTGTCTTCGATGAACGATAACGAACAAGCCCATATACGCAATCATATGATTGGCTTTGTGTTTCAAGGTTTCAACCTTTTGATGAGACGGACTTTAACCGACAATGTTTCCCTGCCTTTGATTTACGCGAATGACACGACGAAAGAAGAGCGCAAAAGAAGAGCTGTCGAAAAATTGGAACTGGTCGGTTTAAAAGGCTTTACGGACCGTTACCCCAATCAGATATCCGGAGGAATGCAACAACGTGTCGCCATAGCAAGGGCTTTGATCAATAATCCGGAAATGATTTTAGCCGATGAACCGACGGGGAATCTGGACAGCAAGACCAGCGATGAAATCATGCTTTTTTTGCAACAGCTCAATCAAGAACAAGGCATAACGATCGTACTTGTTACTCACGAACCCGATATAGCGCAATATGCCCGCCGTCTTGTTCGTATCGTAGACGGAACGATTGCTTATGATGGTGACGTAAAGACATATATGGAACAACAGAAATGATCAGATCCGTTTTTCATGAAGCCTGTCTGTCAATGACAGGAAACAAACTCAGATCTTTTTTAACGACATTAGGGATCATCATTGGCGTTTGCGCTGTTGTCATGATGGTTGCCGCGGGTCAGACGGTTCAAAATATCATACAGGAACGCTTTGTCGCGATGGGAGCGAATTTACTGATCATACGTTCGCAACGTCCCAAAGCCGCCGTCCGGACTTCGGAACCGATGACCTCGATCACCCTTGATGACGCCAACGCTTTAAAGACATTACGGGGTTTGGATGTTGTCGCTCCGGTTTTAAGCGCAAGCGCACAAGCAATAAATGGTCCCTACAACTGGAGCGTTTCAATTACGGGAACGACACCGGATTATATGGAAACGGCGAACTGGGAAATTGCCAGCGGGCGCGGGTTGGATGCTCAGGACATCCGAAAGGGAACGACGAACGTTGTCATCGGGCACGAAGTCATGACAGAGCTATATCCTTATGAAGATCCGATCGGAAAGACAATCCGCATTCGCAACCAGCCTTTCAACATTGTAGGGGTGTTAAAAGAGAAAGGCTCTAGCACTGGAGGGGCAAATCAGGATTCCGCCGTTATGATGCCTTTATTGACGGTACAAAGACGTTTCAACCGATATGCGAAATTAAATGCAGTTAATCACATTGCCGTCAAATTTTCAGAAACGGAAAACTTGAACATCATAGAACAACGGATCACCCGTTTTTTACGCGCCCGTCATAAGATAAAGGACGAAGATCCTGATGATTTTCGCATATTCAACATTGCCGAATTTGTCGAAAACATCAAATTGATCGGAACGGTATTATCAATCTTGCTTGCAGCGATTGCTTCAATTTCATTGGTTGTTGGTGCCATCGGTATTGTCAACATGATGTTGGTTTCGGTAACGGAACGAACACGGGAAATCGGTATCCGTAAAGCTTTAGGAGCTCCGAACAGCTGGATCATGCTTCAGTTTTTATTTGAAGCCGTTCTGATTTCCATGATTGGCGGAACGATCGGTTTGATATTAGGTGTCGGATTTTCCCAATTGGGCGGACATTTGTATAATGTTGCAGTTCCATTCAGTTTATGGCCTGTTGTTTTATCTTTCACGGTCGCCTTTGTCGTGGGAGTTGTTTCAGGGGTTTTTCCTGCCTATAAAGCAATGAAGCTGGATCCGATTGAAGCATTACGATATCAATAGGAAAAAGAAGGCGAAAGCCTTCTTTTTTTATAAAAAATTGATCCCCCAATTTTATAATAATAAAGTCTCAATATCACTTTTTTCAGACGAGTTTAATAAGGCTGAAAAACTCAATCACAGAGATCGAAAAAGCCCAACACTCTCAAACAACAAAAAAAATCATGTTAAAATCAGCTTCGGAATCCCGTTAAAATTCTACAAACAAGTCTATCCTGTAGTAGAAAAACTTTTCAGTAAAATGAAATAAAACGTACTACACCAGCATATATAAGCATCACATTCCATTGAATAAACCTGACGATCCGATAATATAAATAAAGTATTAAAACAATACTTTTTGGTAAAAAGAAGATTAAACGGACACCGACAAGAAAATATGAAACACCAGTTTCCGACTTTGAGTTTAAAAACATAAAGAAAAAGAAAGATCGACTCAAACGCCTCTTTTATAACAAGAAACAAAAACCCCTCTTTTGCAAATTGCTTTTACGCCGTTAAATCATAATGCCGTTGAACAGTCCTTTTTTACAATAATTGATGCTCTTTTTTTAAAGAATATCCAAAAAAGAGCCGTTATAAAGAAGCTTAAACCTTTCAATTTTTTATATATGAAGATATTACAATAAATATTGTTACATAAAAATCCCCGCTAAACGCGGGGATTCTTTTTACTCGGTTTCTTTTAAATTATTTAAAATTTTTTTCAACGTAAAATACTCACCTATTCCCAAAGCACCGTACATAATCAGATAAGATCCAAGGATCAAAGAGATGGTAAACATACCGATTGTCGGATGACTAAGGATTAGGAAGCCGAACAAGACCCCCAATATTCCGGAAGCCAAGGTCCATTTCCAAAAGATCAAGCCCGAATATTTTGCATCGACGCTAAAAGCAATTTGAATAACCCCGACACATAACACCCATATAGCCAATAAGACTGGTAACGAAGCGACAGTAATTCCCAGATTGGAAATCAGAATTGCCCCGACAATAATATCCAACAACCCCAAAGCAAGCAATCCGCCGGAATGAACAGAAAAAAAGGCGGACAAATAGCTGATGCCACCGACTAAAAAAATCACACCAAGGTATAAAGCTATAGCCAGCAAAGCCGTATCGGGATTAAACCAAGTAAAAACGCCGGCAAAGATCATCAAGATGCCGAAAAAGAGCAACCCTTTATTCACTTTCATATTTTCATTTTCAAGAACAATCATAAAAAAATCTCCTTTTTTCTTTTAATATTAACAAAGAAGCATTCACGTTTAATCTTGTCTTTAAGTAGATACCCTCAAATTTACGGTTGGAACGGATAAAAAGAGAGCATAAAATTTTATTTTTTCAATTAACTGATTAATTGTATAATTAAATTGAATAAAAATCTAAAAGAAAGAAGAATACGATAAGAGATTTTTTTAATTTTAACACCATGCTAACGATCCGACCGGAAACCGAACAAGATTATGATGACATTTATAATGTTGTCAAAGAAGCTTTCAGAACCGCCGCCCATACGAACGGAGACGAGCAAAATTTGGTTACTCGACTAAGAGCAAGTCCGGCATACATTCCCGAATTATCCCTTATAGCTCGAAAAGATCAAGTCATTTGCGGTCATATTATGTTTACGGAAATAAGCATTAATTCGATTCCCGAATTGATTTTAGCCCCGTTATCTGTGTTGCCGAAATACCAAAAGCAAGGTATCGGGACGGCTTTGGTTTCAGAAGGGCATCGCATAGCCAGAAAGCTTGGTTACGGTTTTTCCGTTTTAGTCGGTCATGCGGATTATTATCCCCGTTTCGGGTACCGTCCGGCTTACGAATTTGGGTTAAGCAGTTCAATTGAAGTTCCCTCTGAATGTTTTATGGTTTTGAATTTACAAGGTAACGAGCGCAAATTGAATGGGATTCTAACGTATCCGGATGTTTTTTTTCCGAAAAAGTAAGGCTGTTGCTACACTACTGCTACTAAGAAAAGTTTTATATATTCTCTTATATCCGTCCATGGAAACGACTGTCATAGAAAGTATGAAATAACAGAAAAGACAAAAGAAATGTTTTTACAGACAAATTCGGAAATCTCTCTTTGAAACGGAAGATTACAATAAAATCTTGTAATCAAAATACAACACTGAAAAAACGTTCTCAATTTTTTCAATATCAAGTTTCATCAGAATTCAGGAATGATTATTCATACAAAATCTTCTGATATTTTTGTTTTAGAAAAGTCGAAAGACACTTTATAAAACAATGAGAAGTGGCATAACTAAAAAACCCAAATCTTTTGTTTTTTTATCTTTATATTCCTGATATTTTCGCTATCTTTTCCTTAAGGAAAATCTTTTTTTTTCCGTTTTACCGATAAAGAAGTCAATATACATCTGCTTTAACATCAGATTTTGATTTTATAGAAAAAGATCATTGGTTTAATAACATCTATATACAAAAAACAGACAGATTTTTTCCGCTTACCTTTCAAATAATAAAGTTCTGAGCCGTTCAGAATTAATAATAGGAACTGAATATATCCACTTCACTGATATCTTTCTGAGAACAAAAACAGAAGCTCCGTACCGATATTTTATCATACAGAACGACACGAGATAGATTGTCGGAAACAGCAATAAAAAAAACACTAAATACCAGCGGCTATTTTTAACAATCCGGAAAAGGTTTTCCACTAAAGCCCGTATTAATCCGAGCGCTCATACCTTCATCTTGCGTATAGCAACCATTCATTTTTACCACACCCCGACAGGGATTTGCAGTCTTTTCAGAATCCTCAAATAAAAAAACCACCCTTTCAGGTGGATTTTTTTATTTTGGCGACCCCAGGGGGATTCGAACCCCCGTTACCGCCGTGAAAGGGCGATGTCCTAGGCCTCTAGACGATGGGGTCATCGTGTCAAGTCGGCTTATATATAAAGGCTATTAACAGAAAAGTCAACATAATTTTATATATAAAATGATTTTTTTTATTTTCAGATATAATTACGCATCAATCCGATCAATTTTCCTTGTATTGTAATACGTTCCGGACTGTAAATTCGTGTTTCATAATTTTTATTGCACGGTTCCAACAAAATGGCATTTCCCTTTCGCCTGACTTTTTTTAAAGTTACTTCACATCCGTCAACCAAAGCAACGGCGATTTCACCGTTTTCAACATAATCCGTTCTTTGAATGATAACCGTGTCTCCGTCCAAAATGCCAGCTTCGATCATAGAATCTCCTGCAACAGTCAAGGCATAATGAGCTCCGTTTCCAATCATGTTTGCAGGAACCGCAATAGTATCATTATTGCGTAAAGCTTCAATCGGGGTTCCCGCCGCGATTTTTCCATAGCGCGGCAATTCGACCGAATTAGCGACAAGATTTTCGCTTAAGCTTGAAAAACAATATGTTGTCTTATTTTTCATCAAACTTTTAACAGACAAAGGAACAATATTTTGATTATCCGGCAAACGCAACACCTCCAAAGCTCTTGCTTTATTTGGCAACCGGCGGATAAAGCCCCGTTCCTCAAGTCCTGAGATCAAACGATGAATTCCGGATTTCGATTTCAAACCGAGCTCTTGTTTCATTTCCTCAAAAGAGGGAGGAACGCCGTTTTTTTTCAAATGATCTTCTATAAGGATCAACAATTGGTATTGTCTTTTTGTCAGCATATTTCCTCCTGATACGACTTTCTTATTTTGTTCTACTTTAGTTCTTGTTTTTGATCAAGAGAATTTTTAATTTTTTTCTTTATCCTCTTAATATCAGAGAGGAAAAAGCTCATGTTTCGTTTCATTATTTATTATTTTCCATGTATCATTTTAATTTTTTTTATGGAAAGCCGGAGTCTTTTTGCGTCCTTTTTATCAGAAGAGATAGCATCTTTTGATTCGATTTTTGTTTCAAACATTACCTCTGCGGAGGAAATTGAAGAGGAGTATTCAAAACCGTCCATAGATTTTTGTGATTTTTCAAAATTATCTTCACCCAAAGCTTCAAAAGCTCTCCCTTTATGGTTATCAAATGCCGTAAAAGTCTCTGATCCGATAAATTCTGTTCCAATGATTGCGATTGTTTTTGATGATTTAGGTATGGATGAAGAAACGACAAAACAAGTATTATCACTTTCCCCTCCTTTAACGACATCTTTTTTATATTATGCAAAAAACATTGAAATTCAAACAGCTCAAGCGCGCAAAGCCGGACATGAATTGCTTGTTCACATACCGATGGAACCTTTAAATAAAAGATTCAATACGGGATACGGCACTTTACAGGTGAATATGAGCAAACAGGAAATTTTAGAACAACTTGACGCAATGTTATCTTCTTTTTCGGGCTATGTCGGCATTAACAATCATATGGGGAGTCGTTTTACGGCAAACAGTCAAGTCATGAGAACCGTTCTGCAAGAACTTAAGAACAGAGGACTTTTATTTTTAGATTCTTTAACATCTCCAGACAGTACGGGCGAAAAAACAGCTATGGAGATAAAACTTCCCTTTGCTTTCAGAACCGTTTTTTTAGATAACATCCGAGAAAAAGAACATATTGAAAATCAATTGTCTTTATTGGAAGAACAAGCCCGTCGTAATGGATTTGCCGTAGGAATCGGGCATCCCCATCCTGTAACGATTGAGTCGGTCAGGGAGTGGATCCCCTTAGCAAAAAAAAGAGGGTTCCATCTGGTTCCCGTCAGTTCAATAGCCCTGTTTTTGCAAAACGAACAGCTTCCGAAAAAAGAAAACACCGCCGTAAACGATCAAGACAGATAAGCAATAAATTACAATTCAAAGAAAACCCTATCCATTTTTTCTGGACTTTCTCCCAACAAAATCGCAAGATTTTTCATATACTTCAAGCCGCAATATTTTCTATATTCTTCGATGGAGGCTTCTCTTTTGATAGCCTCTTCCTTTTCATTTTCCTTTGGCAACATCATCGGTATCAAATGGACGGCATCACAACTCACCTTTTCAGATTGAATTTCAATCCAACCGTTTGTCAAAGAAAACAAATAAGCAACGACAGATGAATTCTTTTTAACGATTTTAACTTTCAAACCCGTCAAATTATGAACCAGTAACATTTCATCAGGTTCAACATATTGTGTTGTAAAAATCCCTTTGATTTCGGTATCTAAAAAATCATTAACCATAACAACTGGTAGTTCCGGCAACTTTCTCTCCTTAATAAAATGCTTTTATCACAATGCAGGAGCAAGCTATTATAAAAATCTTAATAAATTTTAAAGCCTTTGATTTTCAAAGGCTTTAAAGTTTTTATTACAGATGTTGTTTTAAAAAGCTTTCCATTTTATCAAAAGGAATTTTATCCGGTTGATCGTATAGATCGACATGGTTCGCATTTGGAACAATCATCAATTCTTTGTTATCCCCTTTCAATTTTTTAAAAGCGTCTTCACTGAAATAACGGCTGTGAGCATTTTCACCGTGGATCATCAGAACAGCATTTTTTATTTCATCACTGTAAGACAGGATCGGCATATTCATAAAAGACAAAGAAGATGTCATATTCCATCCTGTCGTTGAATTGATAGAGTTTTTGTGAAAACCGCGTTTTGTTTTATAATATCCGAAATAATCTTGGACGAACTGAGGTTCGTCTCCGGTCAATTTATCCGGCAATCCTTTTGCAACGGCATACGTTTTGCTTTTAAAATCTTTAATTCTTTGCGCATTCAACTCTTTACGCAACTGATAGCGTTGTTCGACACTCATCGTATCAAAATACCCGTTGGCATTAACACGGCTCATATCATACATCGTTGATGTGATGGTTACTTTAATTCTGGGATCCATAGCCGCAGCATTCAACCCCATGCCCCCAAACCCGCAAATACCGATAATGGCAATTTTTTCCGGATCGACATCAGGTAACGAAGATAAAAAGTCGACAGCCGCACTAAAGTCTTCCGTATTAATGTCTGGAGAAGCGACATGACGGGGATATCCCCCACTTTCTCCGGTAAAAGAAGGATCGAAAGCCAGTGTAACAAATCCCCGTTCCGCCATTGTTTGAGCATATAAGCCGGAAGCCTGTTCTTTAACCGCTCCGAACGGTCCGGAAACAGCAATAGCGGAAAGCGCTGTATCGCTTTTTCTTTCCGGAATGTACAAATCACCGACAAGCTTTATCCCGTACCGGTTGGTAAAGCTGACTTTTTTAACATTCACCTTATTGCTTTTCGGGAAAGTCTTATCCCATGAACAAGTATTATAAATTTTCCATGCGACGCCGGCGGCGAAAAGGATTATTCCGGTAACAACTAAAAATAATTTCATTTTTCCCTCTATTTTCATAGTCCTGTTTTTTTACTTTTATTCCAGTATGCTTTCTTTCAAAAGGCATAGCAAATACTTATATTTTATAATATTCTATGCTTTTTAAGCATATCAAAGGAAACCTTTATGGATATCAGAGTCCTGCGCTATTTTTTAGCCATCGCAAATCAAGGCAGTATGACAGCCGCTTCAAAGATGCTCAACGTTACTCAACCGACTTTATCCCGCCAGATCAAAGATCTTGAATCTGAATTAGGAAACCAGCTTTTCATCCGGAACAGCCACACTCTCTGTTTAACGCCCCAAGGAATGGTTTTACGCAAAAGGGCGGAAGAGATGTTAGAATTATATTCAAAAACGAAATCGGAATTTTCTCAAATTACCGACACAATGGCAGGCAATATCCATATTGGCGGCGGAGAAACGAAAGCCATGAAAATAATAGCTTCCATTATCAAAGAAATTCATCAAAAACATCCTGAAATTCATTTCCACATTTACAGCGGAAACGCTTCAGACGTACAAGAACGACTGGACAAAGGACTTTTGGACTTCGGTCTGTTGATCATGCCGACAGACGTATCGAAATATGATTTTTTATGCTTGCCTGTCAAAGACATATGGGGCGTTATTATGAGAAAAGATGCTCCGCTTTATAAAAAAGAGAGCTTGACACGAAACGACTTGATTAATTTGCCGTTGATCTGCTCGCACCAAGTGCTTAATCCTCATCTGACTTACAACGAATTCAAAAATTGGTTCGGCAAAGATTTTGATAAATTGAACATTATCGCAACTTATAATTTGTTATTTAACGCCGCTTTATTGGTGGAACAAGGCATCGGTTACGCTTTGGGATTAGATAAACTGGTCAATACGATGAATCAGACGAATTTGTGCTTCAAGCCGTTGTATCCCGGACTTGAATCCGGAATTAATATCGTTTGGAAAAAACATCAGGTGTTTTCTGCGGCGGCACAGTTTTTTTTAGAAACTTTGAAAAAAACACTTACAAAAAAACAATCCGACAATAACGCTTAAAGAGAGTTCAATGTCGAACGGACATATAATTTTTTATCTGAAATTTCATGAATAAAATACTTTATTGCTTTTTCGCGTACATTTTTCCCTGCATTCCAAGCTGTCGGAGAAAGAAAAATCAAAGGCAACCATATAATCACTCTCGTATGAATGGGAGCCGTAACGGAGTAAACTTCTTTTTGATCAACATAAAGTGACATCGTCATATCATGATTGGAATGAAAAGTTGTCGGAAAAACCGTTAAAGTCTCCCCTGACAAAAAAGCAAATCCCGATGTGTTATGATCGCTGCCGGTGACCTTGATATCAAAATGAAAATGGTAATCACTTTTCTCATCAAAAAAAAGCATATGAAAAAGAATTAAAAAAGCCCGTTTTTTGAAAATGTTTTCTTATATCTTCAATTATTTTTCGTTCTTCTGCATAATTAGCTCCAATCCCTTCATGCAAAACAGAAACTGAAAAAGTCGCATTTATTTTTTTTAAATTAACTTGTTCTTTTTTAATTTGATGATTAACAGGGAAATAATATGTATTATGAGCCATACACCCTGTTATCAAGAAAAAAGATATAATCAGTTTCTTCATTTTTTGCCCTCTTCTTTTACCAACCGTTTCAAAAAAGAAGCTTTTTGTTTATAGATTTTTTCTTTATACATCTGATTGACATATCCCGTTGACATTCCGACGGCGGTTCCATTAACGGATTGCCCCGCAATATTTCCGGAATAAACGGAAACATTCGTTTGAGGCATCGGAACAAACCCATTTTTTAAAAGTTCACTCTGCAACTGAGACGTTATAACAACAATATCGGCTCCGTACTGTCGAGCCGTTTACACAGCCAGATATCTCGGTTCCCATTTACCCATAAAAACAGACTGACCGATAACAACATATCCTTGATCCGTATATGTCTTTATTCTTTGAGCATAATTTGTCGTTTCGATAATAATAACGTCTTTTTTGTGTACAGTTTTTTTCTCTGTAAAAATTTCATCATTTTGATCTATTTTCAAAGGTTCGTAATAACCCGAAAATTTATTATCAGAACATGCACAAAGGAAAAATAAGGCAATAAAAAACACTGATTTCATAAAAACAGACACTCCGAAATATCCTATTTTGGGATATCCTGAAACAGGATTTTATCCTTATCAAGCAGAAAGGATAGAATCAATGACAAAATCTGTTTTTACCGATCGTTACCGTTTATTTCTGCACCTGTTAATTCAAGAACGCCGCAACAAAAACATTACGCAAGTTCAATTGGCTCAGATGTTGAAAAAGCCGCAGTCATACGTTTCAAAATATGAAAATGGCGAACGGCGTTTAGACGTAATCGAATTTTTAAACATCGCAGACTATATCGGTATAGATGCTTCTGATTTTATTAAAAAATTAAAAAGTGACTGAATAAAAAAGCTGACAAGGAAACGCTCTGCCTTTTCCAATATATATCTTTTACTGACAAAATCCTCTCACTTAAGAGAAAACTCTCCACTGTATTTTCAAGTGTTAAATCACAGTAGCCCCCGATCCGTTTATGGTTGATGCCAACAGACTTACGATAAAAGTCAAAACGCGTTGATGACAGAAACAGTTGTCGTCGAGTTGCAGTCATGTTCACCACAAATTCCCGATCAGATATCAGAGCGAATTATCGGACACAATGTGAACCGTTTTGCCGACACCATTTTCATCAATCATAGCAAAGGATCACGAAGAAAATGCTTTCAGCCAAAGTTTCGAGCAGGAAAGCTTCTGCGTTGTTACAGCTCAGGATCAAAGTCGTCTGAATCAAAATATTTATTTTGAAATTGAATAATTCAGCTGTTTAATCAATGTTATCAGTTTTCAAAGTGGCATGAGGCAATTCAATCATAACAGAATTCTTATAATCGCCTTTCATACGGTTTTGCCCATGTACTAAATCAAAAACAGCTGTATTTCAAACTTAAATCCGGAAAAAATCAGATATCTTCTCTAACGGCACAGCTTTTTAAAGACGCTGAAAAAAACACCGGCATAAAAGAAAGCTCCATATATTTTTTAATGGAGCTTTTTTTATGTTTTGTTTTACGAGAATAAATTTTTTTATTTTTAACAATTCTCATCGCATATTTTCGCGAACATCGCAATTCATAAGCTATCGGATTTCTTTTTTTATTTAATTTCATAGATTTTACTCCTTTTCTTAAAGAAAGATAACACACAGTAAACTTTTCTATCAGTGTTTTTTTACACTTTGCAAGTCAATCCATTAATGCTTTTTGTACAGGAATAAGCCATCTTCAAAACAAAGCCTCCGTTTCCAAAATCCGGTTAAAAAATAAATGATTTTAGCATAAAAATTTCAGACACAAATAAAACCATCGGAATTGTTTACTAATAAACAAGGGGAATTTAATTAATTTGACTATTCCTTTTCCGGATTCACTTTCATACAAAACATATCAAGAAAAAGAAGTTTTATAATGACTGTCTTTAGAAAAGAGAATTGGATATTCTTTTTTATTAATTCCAATTTGTTCTAGAATGGCATTAACAGCATCAAGATCGTTCAATATATTTTTATCAGCATAAAAATAATATTTATTTTCATTTGCGTTCCAGACCAATCGACCGCGAGGGAAATCATCATATTCATAGAAAGCCAAGGCGGGATATTTTTTTCTTACTTTTTCCCACATTTCGATATGAGCCCCCGAATAATCCGCAATATTTAAAGATGTTTTAACAGTACTTTTTTCGCTGAAAACAATCAATCGTGTTGGTGTTTTCCAAAAAATGGCTGTTTTCATTTTTTTTATTTTCCGGTAATCGCAAAAAAAAGAATTTTCTAAAATGAATTTTTTATACATTTATTCCAGACACACGAATATCAAAGCCATTTTTTTATAACTAAAAAAGTACTCTGCCGAAAAACGGCAGAGTACCTTGAGTTCAATAGACCGGACTACCCGTTGCGCACGGCAGCCTGAGCCGCAGCCAAACGAGCGATAGGCACACGGTACGGCGAGCAAGAGACATAAGTCAAACCGACACGATGACAGAAATCAATTGTCGTCGGGTCACCACCATGTTCACCGCAAATTCCCAATTTAATATTAGGACGTGTTTTCGATCCTTTTTCAACTGCGATACGAACCATTTCGCCGACTCCTTCTTCGTCGATCGTAGCGAACGGATCACGGGCGAAAATGCCTTTAGCCACATACTCGGGCAGGAAAGCCCCGGCATCGTCACGGCTCATTCCCAAAGTCGTCTGGGTCAAATCGTTCGTTCCGAAGCTGAAGAATTCAGCTGTTTCAGCGATTTTATCAGCAGTCAAAGCAGCACGCGGCAATTCAATCATCGTACCGATCATATAATTGAATTTCGTACCGGCTTTTTCCATGACTTGTTCAGCCATTTTAACGACGGCCGCCTTCATCATATCCAATTCTTTTTTCGTACCGACCAAAGGAATCATGACTTCAGGTTCGACCTGTTTACCCAATTCCTTAGAAGCTTCGACAGCGGCTTCAAAGATTGCCTGAGCCTGCATTTCATAGATTTCCGGATAAGTAATCCCCAGACGGCAGCCACGATGTCCCAACATCGGATTGGCTTCATGCAACTGTTCAACACGCGCTTTAACAGCTTCCAAAGTTACACCCAACTCTTTAGCGATTTCGCGTTGTTCGTTTTCCTTTTGAGGCAAGAACTCATGCAGAGGCGGATCAAGCAGACGGATTGTAACAGGCAAGCCTTCCAGAGCAAGGAACAAGCCCTTAAAGTCGTCGCGCTGATAAGGCAACAATTTTGCCAGAGCCTTACGACGTTCATCTTCGGTTGTTGCCAGAATCATCTGACGCATATGGGAAATACGTTGAGGATCAAAGAACATGTGTTCCGTACGGCACAAACCGATACCTTCAGCTCCGAATTTACGAGCGACCTGAGCATCATGAGGCGTATCGGCATTAGTACGGACTTTCAACTTACGGACTTCATCAGCCCATCCCATCAACAGCCCGAAGTCACCGACCAATTCAGGTTCTTTTGTAGCAACAGCGCCCAAGATGACTTCACCGGTGGAACCGTCCAAAGTGATCATATCGCCTTCTTTAACAACGATATCGCCAACGGTCATCGTTTTAGCGGCATAATCGATTTTCACTTCACCGACACCGCAGACGGCGGGTGTTCCCATACCGCGCGCCACAACAGCGGCGTGAGAGGTCATGCCTCCGCGAGCGGTCAAGATCCCTTGAGAGACATGCATTCCGTGAATATCTTCAGGAGACGTTTCGACACGGACGAGAACGACTTTTTTCCCTTCTTCAGCCCATTTTTCGGCATCATCAGCGGAAAAGACGACTTGACCGACGGCAGCCCCCGGAGAAGCCGGCAAACCTGTAGCGATAACTTTAGCGGCTTTTTTAGCCTTAGGATCCAAAGTCGGATGCAACAAAGCGTCCAATTGTTGAGGTTCGACACGCGTCAAAGCCGTTTTTTTGTCAATCAAGCCTTCATTCACCATATCGACGGCGATTTTCAAAGCGGCAGCCCCTGTTCTTTTTCCGTTACGGGTCTGCAACATATATAACTTACCGTCTTGGATGGTGAATTCCATATCCTGCATATCGCGGTAATGCTTTTCCAACGTTTCACGGATATCGCACAATTGCTTGTACAATTCCGGCATTTCTTCTTCCAAACAAGGCAAATCGGAACCGCGTTCCTTTTTCCCTTCTTTAGACATTTGCTGTGGCGTACGGATACCGGCGACGACGTCTTCCCCTTGAGCATTTTTCAAATATTCGCCATAGAAGACATTACGTCCCGTGGACGGATCACGAGAGAAGCAAACACCTGTAGCGGAGTTATCACCCGAGTTACCGAACACCATCGTTTGGACATTAACAGCGGTTCCCCAGGATTCGGGAATATTGTTCAATTTACGGTAATAAATGGCGCGGTCAACCATCCAAGAATTGAAAACGGCGCCGATTCCGCCCCACAACTGTTCTTGCGGGTCTTGAGGAACAGGTTTTCCTGCAGCGGCTCCGATTTTTTTGTATTCTTCGATCAAATATTTCAGATCGTCTACGGTCATTTCGACATCGGATTTATATCCTTTAGCATTTTTCAAGCCTTCCAGGACATGTTCAAAATCATGATGATCCATACCCAACACGACGTTGGAATACATTTGAATGAACCGACGATAGCTGTCATAAGCAAAGCGTTCATTACCGGAAGCTTTAGCCAACCCTTTAACGGTTTCATCATTCAATCCCAAGTTCAAGACCGTGTCCATCATACCGGGCATGGAAACACGAGCCCCGGAACGTACGGAGAACAACAAAGGATTTTCCGGATCGGCGAACTTGCGCCCCAAGATTGCTTCACAATGAGCAACCCCTTCTTGAACTTGTTCTTTTAAATCGGCGGGAAAAGTTTTTCCGTTTTCATAGAAATAGGTGCAAACTTCCGTTGTGACAGTAAAGCCCGGAGGAACAGGGATTCCGATTGAGCTCATTTCTGCCAGATTAGCCCCTTTACCACCCAGCAAATTTTTATCGGCGGCATGACCTTCGGCTTTTCCGTTACCGAATTTATAAACCCATTTTGTCATGGTTTTCAAATATCTCCTTACCCTTCAATTACAGAAAAATCAGCAACACTGCCCATCGTGCGCACAATCATCGAAAGTATGCACAAACGGTTGACGCGGCGAGAGGCATCATTGCAATTGACCTGAACTTTTTCAAAAAACGCATCGACCGGCTCTCTTAGTGAAGCCAGAAACTCCATTGCGCCCTGAAAATCGTCCGAAGCAATCTTTTTTGAGCTGTTTAGCATAACATGATCCAAAGCATCAAACAATCTTTCTTCTTGTTCTGAATCGAACAAATTTTTATCCGGTGTTTGATTATAGGAACAATGATCTTTATTTTCTTCGATCCGGACGATGTTTGCGGCGCGTCTATAGGCTGTCAACAAGTCTTTTCCGTCTTCTGTCGACAAGAATTGGACTAAAGCCTTGACACGAGCGATGACGCGGCACAAATCCACCGCATTAATATTCGTTCCCTGAGCCAAACCGTAAACAGCCGTAATGTAATCATGGCGCACACCTCTGTCTTTCATTGCGACTTTCAGCCGTTCAGCGATAAAAGCCAGCAATGATACCATTTGATGTACAGACCAGTTCACCAAAACGATCGGCTCTTCATTTTCGGATTTTCTTTCGGATTCCGTCATTGCTTCAGCAATAGCGGCTTGTGTCGTATCGCCATAGACGGAACGCGCAACGTTCAATATTTGAAAAATCGGCATATTGATTTTGTTTTCCAAAATCAAACGGACGACTCCCAATGCGGCGCGACGCAAAGCGAAAGGATCTTTTGACCCTGTCGGTTTTTGATCTATCAGCCAGAACCCGACCAAAGTATCTATTTTATCCGCCAGAGCGACTGCAACGCTTACCGGAGCGCTAGGACAGGCGTCTTTAGGTCCCAGAGGGGAATAATGTTCGGCAATTGCTTGAGCAACGGAATCCTTTTCGCCGTCGAAACGGGCGTAATAACGCCCCATGATCCCTTGCAACTCGGGAAATTCTCCGACCATTCCCGTTGACAAATCCGCTTTACACAACAAAGCGGCACGATCGGCGTCGGCACTGTCCGCTTGCGGAATATACTTCAACAATTCCGGTAGCAACTTACGGATACGTTCGATTTTATCGGCAACAGAGCCTAATTTTGCATGGAACACACGGGAATGTAATTTAGCCGCTTTAGACAACAACGAGGTTTTTCTGTCTTCATCCCAGAAAAAGCGTGCATCTGAAAGCCGTGCCCGAAGAACGCGTTCATTTCCCGCCACGATTTGCGCACCGTTATCCGCTGTTTTCATATTAGCGACAACAATAAAACGCGGAGCCATTTTGCCGTCTTCGTCCGTCATACAGAAATACTTTTGATTTGTTCGCATAGAAGTAATCAAGACTTCTTGAGGAACAGACATAAATTCGTCATCAATTTTCCCGATCAAGGGAACGGGGTATTCAGCCAATCCGGCGACTTCCTCAAGCAAAGCCTCATCTTCCAGCAACCGGTAACCGGCTTCTTGCGCCAATTCACGAGCCCGTTCACAGATAATTTTTTTACGTTCCTGCGGATCGATCAAGACGAAAGCCTTCCTCATTTTTTCTTGATAGTCGGCAAAGCAATCGACTTCCACAGCTTGCGCAGCCAGAAAACGATGTCCGTAAGTCGTCTTTCCCGATTTCACGCCGGCGAATTCAACCGGAATGACATTTCCGTCAAACAAACAGACGATGGCATGCAAAGGACGAACCCAATACTCTTTATGCCCCGCCCAACGCATTGATTTCGGCCATGGAAAGGAATGAAGCAAAGCTTCGACCGTTTCTTGCAAGACATCCGCCGTCGAACGTCCTTTTCGGGAAATCGAGGCGAAATAAAAATCACCTTTTGGAGTTTTTCGGATTTGCAACTGGTCTTTTGTCATTGACACGGAACGCAAAAAACCGTCCAAAGCCTGTTGTGCAGCTGTAACACTAGGACCTTTGCGTTCTTCGACCAGATCGGCTTGAGCTTCGGGCAACCCTTTTATACATATTCCCAAACGCCGGCTTGCAACAAAGGAAAAGACTTCGTCAAACCCCAATTTATTTTTTATTAAAGCATCCGTCATGAAATCCCGAATATGCTTTGCCGCATCCGATTGCATGCGGGCGGGGATTTCTTCTGAAAACAGTTCTAGGAAAAATTCGCTCATCAATCACCCCTCTGCCTTAAGATGTCCACGGCTTTTCAACCAACCTTCACAGCACCCTTTTGCCAAAGCGCGGACACGACCGATATATGCGGCACGTTCCGTTACGCTGATAACCCCGCGCGCATCCAACAGATTGAACAAATGAGACGCTTTTATACATTGATCGTAAGCAGGCAAGGGGATGTTTTCTTTCAACAAAGCCTGACATTCTTTTTCGGCGTCTTTAAAATGTTGCAACAACATCTGAGTATCGGCGCATTCAAAATTATATTTTGAATATTCAACTTCGTTTTGATGGAAAACGTCCCCGTATGTAACGCCTTCTGCGTTGAAATCAAGATCATAGACATTTTCAACGCCTTGAATATACATTGCCAATCGTTCCAAACCGTAGGTCAATTCCGCACAAACCGGAGAACATTCAAAACCTCCGACTTGTTGGAAATAAGTGAACTGGGACACTTCCATCCCATCACACCAGACTTCCCAGCCAAGCCCCCATGCTCCCAATGTCGGACTTTCCCAGTCGTCCTCCACAAAGCGGATATCATGACAATCCGGATTTATCCCCAACATATTCAAGCTGTCCAGATACAAATCCTGCACATTTTCAGGAGACGGTTTTAAAATCACCTGATATTGATAATAATGTTGCAACCGGTTCGGGTTATCCCCGTACCGTCCGTCGACCGGTCGACGGGAAGGTTGAACATATGCGGCTTTCCAGGCTTCCGGTCCCAAAGCTCGTAAAATTGTCGCCGGATGAAACGTACCGGCTCCGACTTCCATATCATACGGTTGCAAAACGACACATCCCTTTTGCGCCCAATAACTATGCAACTTAAGAATTAACGATTGGAAATCGCTTCCTGTTTTCTTAACCATATTGATCTCAAATAATAATTAACCATTTTAAAATATTGAAAAAAATACTTCTGAATCCGGCTCAGGTCAAGAAAAAACCTCAATTCCGGCAAAGATAAACCTGATAAAATTTCTATGATATTAAATAATAACAAAAAAAATATTCTCTTCAATGTCCATTGAAAAACATCCTCGAACATATTTCCATCAATATCCTGATCGTTTATTTCATGAAAGACATCACTGCTTTGACACGCACGAAATACCGAACGGCGGACACAAAAATCATTTTCCTGACACAGTCGTTTTCAATTTCTTTCCGTCCATAATGTTATCGGCAGTTTAACAAAAAAACAATTCCTTCCTGTGCGGATGAAACCTTTAATTAAAAGCGGATACGATTTTAAGATTTTTCAGGTACATAAAATCTATGAAGAAAATCCATGAAGACGTAAAAAACTCAAAGACGGCATTGTTGCGTCAAAAAGATTGACGAAATAGAGCATTACATTCTTTAAATCCGGTGGAAGGAAATGATATCCGCCCCATTCGTCTTTTCCCTTTTTGCCGTTTGACACCTACGGCACACACACTCCGTTTCCCAAAATCGTAACTGTTTTAAGCACTTAAACTTTTTTCGGAAACAAAACCGGAATGAAAAACGTAAAAAGAGACCTGTACCATGAAAACCGATCCCTTATAAATACCCCCGATATTTCCGGATCAACGGTAAAAAACGTTACGCCTGTAAAACAAATTACTTTTTTCAATTCACTTATTTTTGAGAGTGATTTTAATGCCAAAGATACGATAAACCGTTTTATCCGGTAAGACGGATCGTGAATAAAATAAATTTTTTGTAAAGTACTGAGGCTGGATTTGAAGCCGCAAATCGCTGACCGGATTATGCTTTTTATTGAAATTTTTTTCTTTTTTTATGAGATCGCCCCATCTTTCTTTAAAAATCTTATCATTTTTTTCCAATTGTTTTTTTCTTTCAGAGCTACCGAATGAAGCGTGACGCTTATGATAGACATAAAGGTTGTCGATCAAAACGCATCGCAATCCGTTAGAGCTCATACGGAAGCACAAATCGCGTTCTTCGTTAAATCCTTTTCCATAGATTTCATCCAAGAGTCCATACTGGTCAAGGGCGGTTTTTCGCAAGCAAAAGCAGAATCCCTCCGCAGTAGGAACGCTCGGATAGACAGGAGAATGCAAACGTTCAATTTTTTCATTCATAGAAGCGACTGTTTCATGATCTCGCAAAGGAATGAAATAGTTTCCGCTGTAAGAAGCAATCGGAGAAGCAACTGCTATTTTCGGATCTGAATCAAAGCAATCAATAATTTTTTTACAAAAATTGTCTGGAATGATTGTATCACTGTTCAGCAAAACAATGATTTCCCCTTGCGCATGACGTATCCCGTTATTGCAAGTTCCCGGGAATCCTTTATTTTCCGGATTACGGATCAATGTGAACAGATCCGGATTAAGTTCCGCCAGCCGTTTTAGATAATCCATCGTTTCTTCATCGGAACAATCATCGACGACAATAACTTCACCGACGGAAAAATCAAAATTCTCCTTTACACTGTCCAAGCATCTTTTTACATCTTCAACAGCATTGTAAACCGGAATGACGATGCTGATTTTCATTGTTCTTCCCTTGTGAAAAAGGTTGTAAACCTATAAAGTCAAAATAAGACAAACTCACTTTTTACGGAAAAGCCTTTTCATTTTACGCCAGACTTTTTTTCTTCTGATACGAGCGGCTTCCTGTTCTTCTTTTTCTTCGGCATACATGGACAGCCGTCCTTTGGCTTCTTGTAACAAATCATTGGTTCTTGCCAGAACAAAGCTGGTCGGCACATAGACCCAATCCCCTCGTCCCGTAGCGCAAGGTGTCTTCGATTGAATTTTTTTCACCATATTCCCCAATGTCGGGAACAAGCTTTTCCCCAAAAAGCCCATGACAGGCATTTTTACAGTTTCCAATGTATAATTGACCTGCTTTAACGTATAAGAATTGTTACATTTTGTTAATATGTGAGCCAAACGACCGTGAACTTTAAAAACATCCGAAGCACTTGCCTCTTTTAACGCTTCTTGAAAAGCTTCGTCTTTTTCGACTTCCCGATCAAACAAATCGTCGCAACCGTCCATTTCGGATAAGATGACATTAAGATCCACCCCGTCTTCTTCCGGATTGATATCCAAATGTTCATGAATGACACAACGGACGACGGCGGACAATAAAGTATCGAACAGGAACTGTTCTTTTGTCCACGGCTGTTCTTTTTCGCCCATATTCAAGGCTTTTTGATCCAGCACTTGGTGAGCGCGATACAATTCCAACCACTTTTCAGGGTTGTCCTTATCTTTTAATAATTCGGCGGACTTTGTTTTTTCCAACGCTTTTACGGCATGGCGTAAAAGCTGGCAATCTTTTAAATTTTTCACATTTTCGACCAAAGCCGAAATATGCCATTGATCCAGCGCTTCCTTTATTTTTTTTTCGTTTTCAAATATGATGCAATCACCGTCTTGCATAAAATCCTCTTCATCTTTATTTTTCATTTTCATCAAAAGCCGGTGAAAAGTCAATTGTTCATTACTGAAAGAATTCTTTAAATCTTTTATTTTAAAGTAAAAAAAACAACTTGGAGAAAACATCATGATACGTCTTTTCACCGGTATAGAACTTCCCGAAAACATCAAAGAGCAACTCTACTCTTTGCGTGGCGGTGTTCCGAACGCAAAATGGACGGAAAAGGATCATATGCATATCACTTTGCGTTTCATAGGCAACATAGATGAAAACATTGCCAACGATTTACATGATGGTTTTACGCAAATTCACGCACCGGCTTTTGATTTGCAAATGGCTCAAGTCGGTTTTTTCGCCAACGGTCTGCAGATGCGTCATTTGTGGGCGGGCGTCAACAATTATCAAGCTTTGGATTTTTTATACGACAAGATTGAAAGCGTTGTTTCACGCCAAAAGCTACCTGCTAACAAACATAAGTTTCATGCGCATTGCACACTGGCAAAATTGTACGGGACAAGTGTTGAAGACGTGCATAAATTCTTAGAATACAACAACCTGTTTCGTTCCGAATATTTTCACATAGATCACTTTACTTTGTTTTCCAGCCACCCCCGAACGGACGGAGACGGGTCGTATTACCGCGTTGAAGCTCAATACCCCCTTTTCGGGTACTGGTCGTAAGCATCAAATGTAATCGGAAATATACGGACTTTCATGCAAAATGACATCGTCCAAACGACGCACGTCATCGAAATCACCTTGTATGCGTTCCGTGCGAAACAATTGTACCGCCGTTTTATACCCTAGCAGCAAAGTCGTCAATGTCGCAACGGACATACGGACATGATAACGGGCAATATCTTCAGTAATCGAACAGCGCCCTTTTTTGAACAACACCGTCAAACGCCGGTTGTTCCAATCAAGAAAGGGATCTGTAATTTCAAAACTGATACGGACACCTTTTTCATTCGGGTTGCAAGCATATTTTTTAAAAAACGCTTTTACATCAACAATCCGTCCCATTATATACGGACGTATCATTTCTCGGATATCGCCATCATTCATATAAAAAGCGATCGGTTCGTTAAAATAGGTGTTTCCTTTGACTTCGTCAATCATGGAATCATGAGCCCTGATATATTCCCACAAACCTTTTTGGGCTTCACGATTAAGATAAATCATTTCTTTAATATGCATGATATCATCTTTAATCAGATAAATCATATATCCCAAAGGCTTTTCCTTGACTGAATAATAAACAGCGACTGCCGTATCGTCTTCATCCCAGCGCCAATATTCCTCCCACGCCAACTTGTCCCGAAACAAGCATCCGTGCGTTTGACGCGCAAAGCGGGTATGTAATTCCATAAAGTCTTCATTATCCCAATTGACACGGCGAACAAAGCCCGGAACTTTTGTTTGTGTCGGAATTTGGCGATCTTTTACAGAATAGGAGATTTTATTGGAAACGATTTCCCAACCAAACTTGCGATAAAGAGGTATGGAGTACGGATATAGCAAAGCCAGCAACTGTCCTTTTTCCCTCATTCTGGTCAAACTTTTATGCATCAGCTTGGACATGATCCCCTTACCCGAATATTCCGGATAAGTACAAACACTTGTAATGAATCCGATTGAAAAGAAAGAATCATAAATATTCATTTTCAAGGGATAGACCGCAAATTGGGAAACCAGATTTTTTCGATCGAAACACCCCAAAACATCAGCACGTTCCAACACGGGGAATTTTGATTGTTTGATTTCATCGGCACGCCATCCGGTTCTCATTAATTCATCTTCGGTTACCTGAAACGAATAACGAAGCAAGGCGTTATATTGATCAAGATCTTTTGTTGACAAGTTTCTAATGGAAAGTTTTGATTTTTTATCTTTTTTTTCATCACTCATAACGAAACCGGACTCCTGGAATAAAAAAATCTTTTTTAAAATAAAACCGTTTTATGGAAGCGCGCCTGCAAACAACATAAAATATAGAGTTTTTAAAAAACAAAAGATTATGACAAGGATAATATGAATCAAATTATTTTGTCAACTTCGGCAAAAGAAAGTATGTTTTTTCTTCTACGTTTTTACAAAGCCATCCGGACAACATTAAAAAATACTTATCCGGTTTTATAAAGAAGGGAATATTCTTCTCTTACAAATAGACCCCTTTGTTTTCGATTTAAAGAAAAAGTATGAAAAGTTCACTTTACGAGAAGAGGGGAAGAAAGTACAACGCAAGAACGTTTTTTCATCTCCTCGTTTTCAAAAAAAAAGACTTTTAATTTTCTTTAATATCTTTTTCTTGCGAAATATTTGCTTCTTCGGACGAAGAGGCAAGTTTGACGGCTTTCCACTGACGGGGATCCAGCAATGCGGACAAAGCGACCGTGATTGTCCTGTCGTTTCCGCCTTGTTCTTGCAAACGCACATGCAAAGGCAGATCGGGGAATTCAATAATCCGTTCGACCAACCATTTTGAAGTTATACCGCTTGCTTTTTGAAAGACATCATTTGGCTGTACAGGAAATTTTTGCATCTCGTTTTCGCTCTACGCTCCATTAAAACCTATGATTTAATACCGTAATGAAAACCTTGTCTTAAGTCAAGACAAAGAGAAGTCAAATAAAGGTTAATATATCAACCGGTGAAAAATATCAAGACGTTTAGCGATGCTTTCTTTTCTATGAATGAACTCGATGCGCAACAGACGGGCTTTTCTTTTTAACATTTCTTGTTTTTTATCGACGGGATTTTTTGCCAACAGGAAATGGCGGCAATTTTTCATGACAGAAAGAAATTCCCCGTATTTTGATGTTATCACTTCCTCTCGCATACCCGAACAGTGCAGACATCGGGCGTTCAAAGCGGCATACGGACAAGTTTCCGATACGAACAGGGGCAGATCGCGGTAAATCAACGCCTGAGCCTGAAATGGAAAAGCCGCGAACAGATCCGTCGGATCTGGCGTTTCGGGAGATACGACAAAATAAGAAGCCCCCGTATCCAAAACGGCACGAGCGGCAGAAGAATTGGCAACATAGATCGGCCAATCAAATCCCATATCCACTTTTTTGTCTTTTAAAAATTGCAATCCCCACACATTTGCGATTTCAAATTTTTTGAAACCGGCATCATACAGCATTTTTGCTTTTTGCATCAATTGTCCGACTTCATCTTTTCTGGCGACAGCAGGCAAGGAAAAGCGAATTTTTGTTTTTGGCATATCCAAGAATTGATCAATATTTTCCCGACAATTCAACTCAAAAACAAACTCGTCCACCGGTTCTTTTTTTTGCAAAAACAATTTCACCAAACCGGCATCGTCTGTTTTGATATGATATGAACATCCCCTTTCGGGCAGCGTTTGAAAAACCGGTTTTTCATTGTTTAAGATCTCTTGTTTTTTCACGTTTTTCAAAGAAATCAGATCAGAATAATATTCGTCGCAAATTTTCCGGTAAAGTTGGCGGCGAAGATCGTTCAAAACAGACAGCGGAACGAAAAGCCCGTTTTGATTTTCAACTTTCAAATTTTCAAGGATGACCGGTGTATTCCCCGTTTTGGAAAAAGCTTCACAGACCGCCTTTTGCATCGCATCCAAAGACTTTGCTGAAGAAAAAGAACCTCTTATGCAAACCCGCCTTTTCCCCTCTTGAGCCGAAACACAATCCTGTTGAATTGAAACCAGAATGGATGCTTTTATGTTTCCAGTTATGATTTTTTCCGGTTTTTCCAGCGGATATGTTCTTTTTACAGCCCCTGAAGAAGCCAGATACACAACAGCTCCAACAGGAATAAAAGGAGATTTTTCGGGCAAAGCAATTTCCACAGCACTTTTTGCTTTGACTTCAAAGACTTGTTTTCCGCCAATCCGTATATCCTGCGCTGAAAAACCGAAAGGTTTGGACATTTTCGGTAAATCAATTTGAATGCCGTCATGGCGTTCAATATCCGCCGTTGTTTTAAAACAAATGTATCTCTTACCGCCGTAAGATGAAAAATGCTCCACTTTACCGATTTTCAAACCGCGATGCCCCACGACATCCGGATCGACGACATCAAAATTTTTCTTTTTCGTCAAATATAAATCCGTTGTCGGACGACTGAAGATACAGCAAATGTCATTTTGTTTTTGTTTTAACACCTTTTGATTTTTTTCACCGTTAAGAAGCGATCTGTAATAATCGGTTACCGCACTGACATAAAGAGGACTTTTTTTCCGTCCTTCTATTTTCAAAGCACTAACTCCCGCTTGTTCAAGCGACAGCACATTTTCATTTTGCGCCAGATCTTTCATTGAAAAGATATGTTTCGTCTGCCCGTTGATATGGAAAGCCTCTCGACACGGGTAGACACACTTTCCCCGATTGGCGCTTCGCGAAGCATAGACCGAAGAAAACAGACACAATCCGCTATAGCTGTAACACAAAGCCCCATGAATAAAGACCTCTTTTTCGATATCGGGAACACGGCAAATATCTTTTATTTCCTCCAACGTCAATTCCCTTGCCAGAACGACCCTTTTAAATCCCAAATCCCGCAACGTTTCCACCCCCTGCCGGTTATGGACAGCCATTTGCGTACTGCCATGCAACCTCAAGTTCGGAAAATACTTTTTAACCAGTCGGGCGGTTCCGATATCTTGGACGATGATGCCGTCCGCCTTTTCAGAATCGATTATTTGCAAGGTGTCAATTAACTCTGGCATTTCCTCTTCAAAAAAAACCGTATTGACAGCGACAAGGACTTTCTTTGAAATGCTATGGGCAAAACGGACGAACTTCTCAAAGTCGTCTTGTGTAAAATTTTCCGCCTCAGCTCTTGCCGAAAAGCGAGTCAACCCCAAATATACGGCATCAGCACCATACTTAAAAGCGGCATAACCGGAATCAAGCTGTCCGGCAGGAGCTAACAATTCAACCATAATAATTCACTCCGAATACACACAAACTTCCGATAACAGGATTGATTTCCGCCCGTCCTCCGATGGGCCAGACGGCGGATTCCGGCTGATGACCGTAAGGAAAACCGAAAAAACAAGGAGGTTTCATTTTATTTTTCCACTCTTCAAAGACATCGTCAAGCGTACCGTCCTCTTTTTCTTTGGCTTTACAATTAATAAACGTTCCGAAAACGACAGCCTTTACCGCCTCAAAAACACCGGCATTATCCATCTGGGTCAACATCCGGTCAATTACATACGGCTCTTCATTCAAATCTTCCAAGATCAGAATCGGATCTTTAACCATTGGAAAAAACGGTGTTCCCACCAAACTTGTCACCAAAGACAGACACCCTCCGATCAAAGTTCCGGAAATCGTTTCGCCTTTGAAACAAGGATGCAAGCCGTAAAACATTTGAGAATGTGCCGACAAACAATCAAATAAAGAGCGTTCCGTATATGGATAAACAGGTTTTCCGTAACGCTGTTTCATCATATATCCCGAAAAACTGACCAGATCCGATTTCGCCAACAATCCCATTTGTAATGCGGTTGTATCACTTAACCCGAAAAAAGGTTTTTTATGGCGGGCGATCAAATCATAATCTATTTTTTTCAAAATTCTACCAGACCCATATCCACCGCCTGCGGCAACAATAAAATCCACGCTGTCATCTGCAAACAAAGCCGTCAAATCATCGATACGCTGTTGATCCGTTCCTGCCAGAAAACGGTTTTTCGCATACAGGTTTTCTGAAAAAACAATTTCATACCCCTGCTTTTGCCAATAAACAACACTGTTTTCCAAATCACTTTGAGAAACGGAACTAGCCGGTGATAACAAACCGATTTTTTTCATATTTCATCTCTTTTTTCGGATGTTCAGGTATGAAGGCAAGCTTTTTTTTCATGCAACAGCTTCATAAATGCGCCAAGCAAAATCCGTTAACGTTTCATCGCGAGCCCCCATGATAACGATCCTGTCTCCCTTACAAGCTCGCTGTTTTATAAAATTTTCAATTTGATCTCTGTCCGCAATGAAGAAAGCCTGTTTTCCGGATTTTTCAAGATCCTTTACCAGATCGTTCGCCGAAATGTCTTTTTGCGTTGTTCCACCTGCGTAATAAATTTCCTGCATAATCAAGATGTCATCTGAATCCAAACCGTTAGTAAAAGCTTCGACAATCCCTTGACGCATGATTTTTGTCGGTTTGAAGCCGTGCGGTTGATAAACAGCAATTATTCTGCCGTCATATTCTTTTAAAGCCGACAAAGTTGCCGCAATTTTCTCAGGATTATGCGCAAAATCATCAATCACGGCTATTCCTTTTTTTGTTACTCCGATCAATTCCATACGGCGGTGGATCCCCTTAAAGGATTTCAAAGCGACAATAGCCTGACTTCTGGGAATCCCGATAATTTCGGCGCAAGCCAAGGCTGCCAACGCATTAGCAACATTGTGTTTTCCGATAACGGGCAAGAAAACGCGCTCGTTGTCCAAAGAAAATTGAACACCATTTTTGACAGGGGTGATATTCACTGCGCTTAAATCCGCTTTTTTTCCTTGGACGGAGAATGTCAAAACATTCGGATTACGTTCTTTCAAATCCATAACATCAGGACAATCCGCATTCAATACGGCTCCGACGGAAGCCCTTTGAACGAAATTGCCAAAAAGCACTTTCAATTCGTCTATCGGCTTATGATCTAAGGAAATGGAAGTTACGACGGATACCGCTGGTTTATACATTTCAATGGATCCATCACTTTCATCGGCTTCGATTACACAAAAAGTCCCTTTTCCCAAGATAACGTTTCCCAATGCGGAATCCGTTTCATAATTTAACATGACACCACCGTTAATCACGCACGGATCAAGCCCCGTTTCTTTCAAAATATGTCCGATCATTCCGGTTGTCGTTGTTTTTCCGCTTGTCCCTCCGACAGCAATACCGTTATGTTCATGCAAGAAATCAGCCAAAACTTTTGCGCGCGTAAGAATTGGCAATCCGATTTGTCTTGCTTTGACTATGTCCGCTATATTTTCTTCTACAGCCGAAGAAACAACAACAGCATCTATCGAGTTGTCTATACCGCTGGCGTCTTGAGCAAACAAAGCAATCCCCTGTTTACGCAACGCCGCGAACTTTTTCACATACAACCCCGCATCGTATGAGCGATCCGATCCACAAACACTTTTTCCTCTGCTTTTCAAAATTAAGGCCAAAGCACTCATCCCGCTGCCGCCGATCCCGCAAAAAAAATATTTTTTCATCACAAACTCCGAGAATTTCAATAAAACATATTTTTTAATATAAAAAAAAAACGAATTAAGCTAAGATAAGTTTAAGATCTAAATCTTTTTACGTCAAAAGGTGTTTAGCATGCGTTTTAATCGTTTATTCCTTTTTTCTTTGATCTTGAGCGGACTGGCAACATCTGTTCAAGCTCAATATACAACAAAATCAACGTCATCTTCCGGTTTTACCACAAAAGACACACAGGTTACGACCCCGCAACAAAGTTCGGAGAAACAAGAAAACAGTGTAAATAAACAACCGATACAACAAACGCGCCCGATTTTCAGGCCGCGTCCCAAAATACAAGAAGAAAATGAAACACAAACGGCTACTTCATCGCAAACGGTCAATTCAAACAACGAAAGTGAAGATGAATTACCTTCTTTTGAAGCTTTGGAAAACAAAACGGCAACCGGACAAGCAGCCGTTCAACAGCCGGCTCCTCCTCCGCCTCCGCCCAAAGGAGAAATCTGGTTTTATATCACTGATTTCAATTACCGGGATTTGACTGGTCACACAATGAATTGCACATGGAAGCTTGTCGTTCAAAACCGTACGGACACTCCCATCAAAAAAATGAAACTTGAATATACAATTTTAGGGGAAACATCTCCCGTCATTTTAAATAATATCAAACCTAACGGTTCTTTGGTAAGTACACGCGGTCTGTTTTCTGAAAAATGCCCCGCTATGGCGAAAGAAAAACCAAAAGTCGAAGTGATCTCTTGTGAAATGGGATCTGCACAAGGACAGGATTGTAAATCTTATATCGTTATAAAATAATATCTCCTTATTGTTTTTTTTCAATCTTCCTTTGTTTGTTTTGCGTCCGGAAATTTTATTCCCGGACGCTTTTTTTATAAGCCCCCCGCTCTGAGCTCAACCAGATTTTTTACCTGCAATACTTTTTAACAAAGAAATACTTAGTCATAAAAATGACAACCGTGAGTTTTCAAAAAGCCTCTCCAATAAAATTTTTTTCTTTAATGTTTTTTATCATTTTACAAATTCAGGCATATAATAACGCATCCGGAATGTTTATCCGCCCCAAGCTGACGCAAATTTTTCCATAAAAACACCGGAGATTAAAAATAAAAACTAAAAAAGAAGCTTTAAGATACCGTTTCCATTTTTAACAAATCCGTTTTTTCCCAAAATAGAAATTTTATTAAACGAAAATTCTTTAAAAATTTCAAGGGTTGGCAATGTCCTCGTACAAAGGCGGTAAAGAAATGTCATGAACAACACCGCTCCAGATTTCAGCGGGCAAGCCCCCTCCGCCGACTTTAACCATTGGCGTTTCATCATCATTCCCGACCCAAATTCCCGCCGCTATATTGTCCGTATATCCGATAAACCAAGCATCGCGATAATTTTGGGTCGTTCCTGTTTTTCCTCTGGCTTCAACAGTCGGGTTTGCTCTTTTTCCCGTTCCCTTATTAATAACATCGGCTAAAGCGGCATCAATTTCTTCGATATAAACAGGATCAACCAGACGCGCCCTTCCCCCGTCGGATCTTTTATACAATATCTCCCCGTTTTGCCCGATAATTTCCGATATACCGTAAGGTGTTACCGCAAATCCGCCATTAAGCAAAGAAGCATAGGCGGCAACGGCATCAATCAATCTTGATTGACATACTCCTAATGCCAACGCTCCGTTCGCCTGACAATCGGATTTAACTATTCCGAATTTCCTTGCTTTTTTTAACACGGAACGCACCCCCGTTTTAATTGCTGTAGCAACAGCAACCGTATTGACCGAATAAACCAAGGCATCATGCAAAGATATCTCTCCATAATATTTTCCGTTATTGTTTTTAGGACTCCATCCATTCAAATATAACGGTTTGTCTTGGACAATATCATTTGCCTTCGCCCCTTTTTCAAAAGCGGTCAAATAAACAAACGGTTTTATTGCCGACCCGATTTGACGTCTGGCATCAACAGCACGGTTAAACTGGCTTGAACGATAATCCTTTCCACCAACCATTGCCAAGACGGCTCCGTTTTCATCCATAACAATTCCGGCCGCCTGTCCGACTTTTTTATTTTTGGCTTTATCGGAATCAAGAGCATGAACAATTTTTTGATTTAACGTTTCTTGCATACTCGGGATCAAGGTTGTTTTAACAATAATATCTTGCCCGACACTGCCCAAATAAGCTTCGGTTTCATCAGCAATCCAATCCGTAAAATAAAAAACGGATTTATTCTTCGCCTGCTGAGTTTTCACTCCTGTTTCCGCGATATCCAAAGCTTTTAAAGCAGAAACAAACCCCGCTTTGACCATATTAGCCAAAACAAGTCTTGCTCGTTCATTCGCCCGTTCAGGATGCGTTAACGGATTATAACGACTGGGAGCTTTCAAGACTCCGGCTAAAACGGCTGCTTGATACATACTTAAATCTTTTGCTTTGACACCGTAATATTTTTGGGCGGCAGCTTCAATACCGTAAGTTCCGGATCCGAAATAAACACGATTAAGATAAATCGTCAATATTTGATCTTTCGTCAAATTATATTCCAGCCACAAAGCCAATAATAATTCCTGAACTTTCCGTTTAAATGTTTTTTCAGAAGATAAAAACAGATTTTTAGCAACTTGTTGGGTTAAAGTACTTGCCCCTTGGGCTTTGCTTCCTTTAATCAAATTAACGCTTAAAGCCCGTAAGACGGAACGCAGATCAATACCGAAATGAGAATAAAAGCGTTTATCTTCTGTTGCAATGATCGCTTGAGTTACATGAGACGGCAAATTTTTCAAGCTGACAGGACGTCCGTATTTTGATCCGTAAAAAGCAATTTCCGAACCGTCCGCGGCTAATATATACATTTTTGGCGCACGCGTATTTTTAATTGCTTTTTCAATATCCGGCAAAGTTGCAATACAATACAATACATATATGAAAATCGCACCGATCAAACAAAGAAGAAAGCGCAAGAATATTTTTCTTTTCCACCCTTTTTGAAAAAAGACTCTTTTTTTTTCTTTTTTTACAGAATCATCCGTGTTTTTATTCTTTTTTGTTTGATTTTTTATTTTTTTCGCCATCTTTTTATAAAGTTGTTTTTTTATATGAAGAAGAATAACGAAACATTACCTCTGAAGGATTTAAAGTCGGGTTAACTGTTAAGAAATTTTGAAAAAGAGGCAATCTGTTCTTTCAATTTTAAAAACAAGAAAAGCAGACAAAATAATTTTTGCCTGCTTTAAAAGGAAGATCCTTGCAGTTAACGTGTTTTTCTTGCCAGAACTGCTGTAAGAGCCGCCGTTTTGAAAGAGGATTTTTTAAAATCGTCTTCAACAGGGTTGTTTTCAATTGATTTTTTGGCACTTGGGGCTCGATCAATCAGATCTTTTATTTTTGCCGCCGTTTGACGGTTGACTTCGACATAGTGCCCCGTTTCCAAAATTTTTGGATTATCGGAAAAATAACAACTGCCGTCATTATTCAAGCACAGTTCCTTAACGATCCGTGAAGCAGGTTGTGAAACGGAATAAGTATCTGATCGGTTGGTATTATTTTTTTCCCGTCTTGTCATCATTTCGACCTGATAAGCTTCATCATAAGCTTTTTTAATGGGTTCGTTTTCATACCACGCTAAAAAAGCCGCAGTTCTTGCAGTTCCGTCTTTTAAAGCGCTTTCATTGCGTAAAGCGTTTTGAAAAGCTTTTGCGATCGGGTAATTATCGATTTGCCGGCAAAAAGCAAATAACGGCTCATCGTTTCCGGCTTCCATAATTTCACCTAAAACCTGAGCGGCAGTAGCTTGAGCATCGGCTTCAACAGCTCTGGTACGCATGATATTTGTTTTAATCGTTTCGTTTCTCGGACGTTTATCATCGCTTGCATCATATTCGCCGCGTTCAAACTGTCCCGCATGACGACATTCATGAATTAATACACCAACCAAAACATCGTCTTCACTAACAGGATTTAACACAATATTTTTATTTTCCTTATTGCATCCCCCGTTACAGCCGAAAGCGAACTCCATTCCCAACTGGTATCCCGCTTTGGATGCAATTTCCAATGTTTTCCGTCCGGTTTCCGATACGACAATCTGATTGATCATACGGGTGATACGCTTTTTCGTTTTTTCATCTCCGACGATTTCAAAGGGAGGATTTAAATTTTGTTTTAAATCGCCATATTCCTGTTCGGGAATAAAAGAATTGAACTTTTGTTGTAAAACAGACATTATTTTTTATCCTTCACCAGAAAACCTTCAGCATAGTACGCTATAACATTTCCCAGTTCTTTTATTAATTTTTGTTCAGCCGCCACAACGCTCGAATAATCATCACCAGCCGGAACAACCAAAGTCGAACGCGTGCGGTAAATCAGTTTGCCAGAATTTGACAGAATTGTCCACCATGTATCCAGAACGGCTTCTTTACCGAACACGGCATCAAACCTTAAAACTTCGACAAACAGGCGATAAGGGAACAAATTTCTATTCAAATTAATTTGCTTTGCCGCAGGATAGCCCATTTTTTCAGAGATTGCATGCGCCAATACGCGAGGAAAAGCATCAGACAACTGCTCTGCCCACCGATTGAATTCCGAAGCCGTCAAAGTAACGGAATCCGCCTGACGGATAACGATCTGAGGTTTTTGCAGATAATCCGGCATAAAGACCGGTTCGATTCCGATTAACACATGATCGGCATTGGAAAGTGTCGTACTGATTTGAGGCAGATCATTACTGTCCAGAACATAAAACGTCGCCGGTTTGGAAAATCCGCATGCCCCAAGAAAGATAAAACCGGTAAGAAGCATAAAAAGATTTTTTTTCATCAATTTTCTCCTTTTCCTCTTAACAACGATTCGGGATGACGTTCCAAATAATCCGCTAAATTTTGTAAAGACCGGGCTGCGGTACTGAAATCGCGCAACATTTTATTAAGATCCAACATAGTCGGAGAATCCTCATGAAATGATTTTACAGAATTATCGAATGATTTCATAGAGTTATTAAATACTTCCAACGTATTTTCAACCTCATGTGCGACATTGTCAAACGAGCCCAAAGCTTTACGGGTTTTCTGCGCAACATCCCTCAAAGCGTCCATCATTAAAGAAACATCTTTGATCACATCGGGAGAATCACTATTAATCATCTTCAACAACCGGTCTGCTTCACTTAATAAAACATTAAGATTTATCAACGTTTTTTGCAAAGGCAACTTTTGTAAAGTCTGCAACAGTTCTTCACTTGTGGAAGGCAAAGTCGGTATTTCTATTATTTTAGGGTTGTTTCCTTGCAAGATCACAGGAGTGTCAGGATAATAACTTAATCCTATCATCATTTGTCCTGTCAACAAGCTTTGATTTTCCAATTTTGCCCTCAAACCTTTTGCGATCATTTTTTCAGTAAAGATTCGGATATCTTTCTCACTGGATCTGCTTCCCGCATTCAACACGATAAAGCTGTTTTTATTTGTTTCGATATAGACCGGTATGCGGATTTGCAAAGTCTGAACATCGGTTACCAAAGAAATCCGAATGACCCGTCCGATCGGAACCCCATTGAAAACGACAGGAGAACCGACATTCAATCCCTTGATCGATCCTTGGAAATAAAGGACATATTTTATCGATCTTGAGAAAAAACGGTCTCTATTAATCAATAAAAAAGTGGCAATAAAGATGAAAAATGCCGCAAGAATAAAGACTCCGATCAATTTTGGATTGGCTTTTTGCATGATAAATTCCTATTTTTCTCCACGGGTTAAGAAGTGTTCTAATGTTTTATTCGGTGGATTTTTCAAAAGATCTGTCGGATTTCCTTTGGCAATGACCGTTTTTGTTTGAGCGTCAAGAAAGATTGAATTTGTCCCGATTGCAAAGATCGAAGCCAATTCATGAGTAACCATCACAATGGTTGTATGTAAGTTATCTTTAATTTGTAAGATCAAGTCATCCAGATTTTTTGAACTGATCGGATCCAATCCGGCGGAAGGTTCGTCGAAAAAAACGATTTTAGGATCCAAAGCCAACGCTCTTGCCAAACCGGCTCTTTTTTTCATACCGCCACTGATTTCGGCGGGATAATAATCCTGAAAACCGCCCAATCCGACCAAATCCAATTTTAAAGCCACCAGATCCCTTATTTCCGGTTTAGATAATTTTGTGTATTGTTCCAAAGGTAAAGCTATATTTTCAGCCAACGTCATCGACGACCACAAAGCCCCGCTTTGATAAAGGATTCCCGCTTTTCGCATCAAAGCATCACGATCATCCTTTGTCGCTCCGTTTCCCCAAAATACTTTCCCGTCAAATATTTCCGTTCCTTTTGCAGGTTGCTTCAACCCTGTCAGCACACTCAACAAAGTGCTTTTTCCGCATCCGCTCCCCCCCATGATAATAAAGACGTCTTCTTTATTTACCGTAAAACTAACGTCTTTCATGATGACATTATCGCCATAGGCAACGGTCATTTCCTTTATTTCCAGAAAGGCTTCAGGCATCGTTAAACTCCGATCACACTGAAAATGAATGTTAAAATCGCCGTGGCTACAGTCATCCATACAATGGAATAAACAACAGCCGCTGTCGTCGCTTTCCCAACAGCGGAAGCATTTCTGCCGCAATTAATGCCTTGATAGCATCCGCACACGGCAATGATTATACCGTATGCCGTTCCATGAACGATACCGATCAGAATGTTTTTCATAAATAAAGCCTTTAAAGTCATTCTGAAATAGTCTTCCGGCGATAACCCCAACATGAATATACCGACGAAAGCACCTCCCATAATTCCCATGAAATCGGCATAAACAGTTAATAAGGGCATCATCAAAGACAATGCCAGAACACGCGGCAGGACAAGAAAATCAAACGGAGAGACTCCCATTGTTTTCAAAGCGTCTATTTCTTCGTTAACCTGCATAGATCCCAATGTCGCTGCATAAGACGCCCCTGTTCTGCCCGCCATGATGACTCCACCCATAATTGCCCCCATGACACGCGTTACGGCAATGGCGACCAAACTGGAAACATAGATCTGCGCTCCGAACATTTTCAATTGGATCGAACCGACAAAAGCTAAAATCAACCCGACTAAAAAACAAATCAAAGAAACAATCAAAAAAGCGTTGACACCGGCATCTTGAATTTCAAACCAGATATCGACTTTTCGCACGACGGCTTTTTTTGTTATCAGACGAATCAACGCTTCATATATTTTAACGCAAAACAGCGCGACCCTTTGTGTCGCAGCCCATGAATACAAAGCAACATTCCCTAGATACGACAGAAAGGATTGAGTCGTATCCCCTTTCGGAGGACTGACGTGTTCCGGAACGCTGAAAGCCAGATCCAACAAAGGATCGATTCCTTTTGGAAAATCTATCAAGCGGTATTCAATATTATTTTTTTTGCACAAAGAAATCACATGGACTAAAAACGCAACCAACCGGCTATCCCATCGTCCTATTTGTTTCCCGTCCAATTTTATTTGTTTAAAATCGTTTTTTTCAAATAGATCAAAGATATTTTGATCATTATCGGAAGCACCGTTTTCCAACAGCCAGTCTTCCGATAAAATCAATTCGACGGAAGCATTTTTTTCATTTTTCACCAATTCAGCCCGAGCAGACATAAACTTTTAAAGTCCTTTAATCACTTGCCCGATCCGGTTGCGTTGTTTCATCCGGCATCTGAGAATCCGAAGGCATCGTTTTATCCAACACCTGAAAATCCAAAGGCGTTATTTCATACTGTAAGATCAAATGCTTTATGATATCAGGATATTTAAAAGGTTTATAGGGGAAATTAATCAATAAATGGGCTATGGAATACCCTCTCATCGGATTATTTGTGCGACGGTATTTTGCTCTGGCTATTCTGTAATTTTCAAAATACCCGTTTGTATTCAGATAATGAATTTGACTGATAATCGCATCATACAAAGAATTAAACGTTTTAATTCTGTACTGAGGACCTTCTTTTTGTTTTTCTTCCGGAATGACCCCTTGTCCGTTCCAATCCCTTTGATTAAAAATAGCGTTATATTTTCTGGCATAGATACTGGTTGCAAACCCGGAATCCTGTGCCGCCATGGTCAATAAAAGAGTCGGCGTTACAGCATCGACACGGGGGATCAACGCACTAAAAACCGTTGCCAAATCGTCGGAAGGCTTTACATCATAACGTTTAACCCATTCATCCAGTTCTTTTTCAGATTCTTGTGTTAACGTTCCCGTTTGATCAAACTCTTCTTTCAAACGCAAAACTTTTTCGCGTTCCGCTAACAACGCTTCATTGGCTTTCAAAATGACAGGCAACATCATTTCAAAAAACAACGCCGGACGAACCTCGTCATATTTTTCACGATTGAAATCTTCTGGGACGGATTGAACGAACAATCGCGGAACAGGCTGTTTATCCTTTAAATGATGCAACATATTGTAATTATATTCTTTGAAAATGCGTTGCAACTGATCTGTTGAAACTTTCGGGATAAAGACCCCTTCTTCGTTTTTTTTCAAGACAGGCATTTGAGTCTGTGTCAAAAAGAAACATAACGGGATTGCAATAACAAGACAAAGACAAACAATAATTATGGAAAGACGTTTTTTACTCACTTTTTAACACCTTTGTTAATTGTACCAAATCAAGAGCAGTCTGAGACAAATAGAATCCCATTCCCAACAAATGGTTCGGAGCGAACTGAGTTTCCGCAGAAGCATTAACAACAACCAACGGCTGCAAATACAAAGCTTTTTTCAAAACAATCATGCCGGTTTGAAGCTTTTGCACCGACCGGTCGTTGTCAAAGGCGGTTTCAAAATCCTTTTTTAAATCGCGTAACATCAAATAATAAACATAAACCCGCCCTTTTATTTCATAAAATATGTCATCCGCTTTTATATCAAGGATTTTCCTTTCTCCGGATTGAATTTGACGATCCAAGATTTCGACACAAAGTTCAATCTCTTCCGCCAGACGGGAAACTATTAATTCGACAGCGGTTTTTGAATGATTGAAGGTCATCTTTTTTGAAATGATGTTTTCTTGGTATTCTTGGATCAACTGAGCCGCCGTACGATATTTTTTCACCGAAGAAACAGCCGGTTTCCAATTGTGGACATGCCAGACGGAAACGGGATATGTCAACAAATCCGCGGCTTGTTTTAACGATTCGATTTCAGGATTGGCCTCACTTAAAGCGTTTGTTACTTTTTGAATGCCAAAGACGATCCCCGTTTGAAAAGCAGGCGTATTATCCAAAAGGACACTGGGGAAAAAGAACGGTAGCGCCGGTGTGAAAGCATTTTGATCAACTTCTCTTTGAATTAAAGCGGACAAGGTTTTAAGCATTTGCACATCTTGATTTTCAGCCTTATCGCTTTGTTTTTCAATGCCGAACGCCGGATTAAGATCAATTCTGTGGTACAACAAGGCGCCGGCGGGGTAATACAGGACAAGGAAGGCAAAAACAATTCCCAACAACCAATGCCACCATCCGATCACGAAAGAAACGATTTTTTGTTTACTCGGAGGCGTAAAATCGACTCCCGATTTCAAAAAAATTTTCGTTTTTTCCCATAATATGGCAAAAATCCCGATAATCTTCCCCAAACACACTCGATGTATTTTTTGAAAAAAATTTTTCAAGACAAGGAACTTTTCTTTCATATGAACACCCTACGCGGAAACGAATGAATATAATAACATATGGTATAAGTATCAAAAAGCTTTTAAATACCAAAAACCATCAAGCGTTTAAATGGTGCAAAGAAAATTTTATAAAAAAAAACGGATAAGCGCTTGCGAAAAACAAAGACCTTTCTTATATAAGGCAACGACAGTTACCGAAATTGGTTGAATTTACAAAAAAAGAGGTTTTTTTTATGGGAAAAGTAATAGGTATAGATTTAGGGACGACAAATTCCTGTTTTGCCATTATGGACGGGAAAGATGCCCGTGTAATTGAAAATGCCGAAGGCGCAAGAACGACACCGTCAATGGTCGCTTTCACACAAGGCGGAGAACGTTTGGTCGGTCAAGCGGCGAAACGTCAGGCGGTTACAAACCCTGAAGGAACTTTTTTCGCGATCAAGCGTTTGATTGGACGCCGCTTTACGGACAAACAAGTTGAAAAAGCGAAAACACTTGTTCCATACCACATCATTTCCGGAGAAAACGGAGATGCTTGGGTTGAAGCTTATGATAAAAAATATGCCCCCAGTCAGGTGTCCGCTTTCATTTTACAAAAATTAAAAGAAGATGCCGAAGCTTTTTTGGGAGAACCCGTAACGCAAGCCGTCATCACAGTACCGGCTTACTTTGACGATTCACAACGTCAGGCGACAAAAGATGCCGGAAAGATTGCCGGATTGGAAGTCCTTCGTATCATAAACGAACCGACAGCCGCCGCTTTGGCTTACGGTTTGGATAAAAAAGCCAGCGGAACGATTGTTGTTTACGACTTGGGCGGCGGTACGTTTGACGTATCCATTTTGGAAATCGGTGACGGCGTTTTTGAAGTCAAGGCGACAAACGGGGATACCTTCTTGGGCGGAGAAGACTTTGACGCTCGGATTATCAACTATTTAGCCGATGAATTTCAAAAGGAACAAGGCATTGATCTGCGTCAGGACAAATTAGCACTGCAGCGTTTGAAAGAAGGGGCGGAAAAAGCAAAAATCGAATTGTCTTCTGCCCAACAAACAGAAATAAATCTGCCTTTTATCACCGCCGATGCCACCGGTCCGAAACACTTGAACATCAAGTTGACGCGGGCAAAGATGGAATCTTTGGTTGAAGACTTGCTTGAACGCACGAAAATCCCTTGCGAAAAAGCTTTAAAAGATGCCGGTTTGAAAGCTTCCGATATTAACGAAGTCATTTTGGTCGGCGGTATGACCCGTATGCCGAAAGTTCAGGAAATCGTCAAAGAATTTTTCGGCCGCGACCCGCATAAAGGCGTAAATCCGGATGAAGTCGTTGCTTTAGGAGCCGCGATTCAAGGTGGCGTGTTAAAAGGGGAAGTAAAAGATGTATTGTTGCTTGATGTTACCCCGTTGTCACTAGGCATTGAAACGCTGGGAGGCGTTTTCACTCGCCTGATCGATCGCAACACCACAATTCCGACACGCAAGTCCCAAGTCTTTTCAACGGCAGAAGACGGACAAACCGCAGTAACCATTCGTGTATTCCAAGGCGAACGGGAAATGACGGCGGATAACAAATTGCTCGGTCAATTCGACTTGGTCGGCATTCCGGCGGCTCCGCGAGGTATGCCTCAAATCGAAGTAACATTCGATATCGACGCAAACGGCATTGTTAATGTTTCTGCAAAAGATAAGGCGACAGGAAAAGAACAAACGATCCGCATACAATCTTCAGGCGGATTGAGTGAAGCCGATATTGAAAAAATGGTCAAAGACGCCGAAGCGCATGCTTCCGAAGACAAGAAGAAAAAAGAAGCCGTCGAAGCGCGCAATAAAGCCGAAAGCTTGATTCATGCGACAGAAAAGAACCTCAAAGAATTGGGGGATAAGGTTTCTTCTGCAGATAAGGAAAAAGTCCAAGCTGACATAAAGGCTTTAAAAGATGTGTTGGATTCTTCCGATGTTGCCAAAATCAACGAAAAATCGGAAGCCTTGATGCAATCTTCCATGAAGATCGGCGAAGCTTTATATAAGGCTCAGCAAGAAAAAGCTGCGGCGGGCAACACTCAAAACGAAACCAAATCCTCTCAGGAATCAAAACCTGAAGAAGGTGTCGTTGACGCCGATTTTGAAGAAGTCAAAAAAGACTAAACACTTGCCAATCCTAACCGTTCGGAGTACAAATAGGGACTCCGGACGGTTTTCCGCACCTGATACAAGGCTGATAAAGATATGGCTAAACAAGATTATTATGAACTTTTAGGGATAAACAAAGACGCTTCCGATATCGAGATCAAAAAAGCATACCGGTCTATGGCGATGAAATACCATCCCGACCGCAACCCCGGAAACAAGGAAGCGGAAATAAAGTTCAAAGAAGTAACCGAAGCTTACGAGATTTTAAAAGACGGTCAAAAACGCGCCGCTTACGATCGTTACGGTCATGCCGCCTTTGCTCAAGGAGCAGGGGCTGGATCCGGTTTCGGTGCAGGATTTGGCGGATTTAATTTTGATTTCAGCGGTGCTGGATTCGGAAGCATCTTTGAAGATATCTTCAGCGAATTTATGGGGGGCGCATCCAGATCGCGAACATCTCAGTCTGCGGGCAGACGCGGTGCGGATGTCCGTTATGATTTGGAAATATCTTTAGAAGAAGCCTATCGCGGATTAAAGAAAGAAATAGAAATTCAAACAGCCGTGCGTTGCGATGAATGCGATGGTTCCGGAGCCGCTGCTGGATCGAAAGCGGAAACATGTGACACATGTCATGGTACGGGACGGATCCGTCGTCAATCAGGCTTTTTTATTGAAGAAAGAATGTGTCCGACTTGTCAGGGAACGGGACAAGTCATAAAAAATCCTTGCAAAAAATGCAAAGGAAGTGGAAAAATTTCACAGAAAAAAGTTCTGGAAGTCAACATTCCCGCTGGAATAGATACGGAAAACAGAATGCGTCTGTCCGGACAAGGCGAAGCGGGAACAAACGGAGGTCCGAACGGAGATCTGTATATTTTCGTGCATGTCAAACCGCATCCTTTGTTTAAACGCGATGGATCCAATTTATATTGCGAAATTCCTTTGAGTATGCCGACTGCCGCTTTGGGCGGAAATATTGAAATCCCCTGTATAGACGGTTCAACGGAAAAAGTAACGATCAGTGCGGGGACGCAATCGGGCGAGGAAGTCCGTTTGCGTAAAAAAGGTATGTCGGTTTTACAAAACAAGAGTGTCGGTGATTTATTCGTCCGTTTTAAAGTGGAAACACCGACAAAATTAACAGCCCGACAAAAGGAACTGCTCAAACAATTTGAAGCAGAAGGTAAAGAAAACAGTCCTGAATCAACAGGTTTTTTTGAAAAACTGAAAGATTTTATAAAAAAATGACGGCTCTGTCTTAAAATACATTCAAATGACGCTCCGGCTGTAAAGACTCGTCCGGAGCGCAGAAATTTTTTTATTTTATATAAAAAACATACTCTTACCGATTATCTTTCTTTCCTGAAAAACAGTAATCGACAAAGATGATAAATTCTTCTGATAAAAAACAGCAAGAACAAACAAGAACAAAATGACCTTCAACAATAAAAAATATCCGGAACAATAACAATACACACTTGAATACAAAAAGCTTTCACCCCGTTTTTCCTTTACTTATCCCCCGAAAAAAGCGTTCAGAAATCCGTAAAAAACGTCAAAATCGTTTTTGTTATTATAAAAAAATAAGGGTGTGTTTTTTTTATAATACACAAGATATTGTTTCAATCAGAACAATGAAAAAATTCAATATCGTAATAAAAAGGTTTTTCTAATTTTTAACGATTGGAATATGTTTATTTTTATTTTAAAATAAAGAAAGTTCTAAATTTTTAAGGATATTTAGATGAAAATAGGAATAACAGGATGTGCGGGCAGAATGGGCAAGATGCTCTTACACCGCGTTTTAACAAATAAAGAATGTGAATTATCCGGCGGATCGGAACGTCGAGAAAGCGGTTTCATCGGTCGGGATATCGGCGAAGTCATCGGGATACGCCCGTTGGGAATTTCCGTAACATCATATCCTTTTGAATTGTTTGAAGCCAGTGACGCCGTTTTGGATTTTACAGCGCCTCAAGCAACAATTGAACATGCAAAGATCGCAGCGGAAACCGGAAAGATTTTAATTGTCGGAACGACCGGTTTAAGTACGGAACAAAAAGAATTGTTAAAAAAATGCGCCCAAAAGACAGTCATTGTCGCCGCCCCCAATATGAGCATCGGCATCAATCTTTTGTTTTCTTTAGTCCGGCAAGCTGCCAGCATCTTGGATCCGTCCTACGACATTGAAATTTTAGAAATGCATCACAGAAACAAAGCCGACGCACCTTCCGGAACAGCTCTGGGTCTCGGGAATGCCGCCGCACAAGGTCGAGAAACTTCCTTAAAGGATACAGCTTGTTACGAACGTCACGGAAACACAGGTGTACGACCTGTCGGCGAAATAGGATTTGCCGCTTTACGCGGAGGCGACGTTATCGGTGATCACAGCGTCATTTTCGCCGGATCCGGAGAACGTCTGGAATTGACTCACAAAGCCTCTTCCCGCGAAATTTTTGCAGACGGCGCGATAAAAGCGGCTTTATGGGCAAAAAACAAACCAACAGGTCTATATTCCATGCAAGATGTTTTGGGATTAAAATAGCCTTTTTTTAGAAAGGATCCTGTATTATGAAAAAAGTTATTTCAGCTGTCATATTATTAACTTTTTCATCAGCAGCACAAGCGGGTATGTATGTTTCCGCCGGCTTGGGACTTAATATCAATGACAGCCAAACAATCGAAAATGGCATAAAAAGTGATTATGACAACTCCGCCTTTTACACAGGGGCTGTCGGTTATGCTTTGCCCGTTCTACCGGTTCGAGCTGAAATCGAAGGGTTCTACAATAAAAGCAAAATGGAAGAAGATGCCACGGGCGGTCATATGACAAGCTACGGCGCACTTGTAAACGTTTACGGTCGTATCCCTGTTATCGGTTTATATGCAGGCGCAGGCGCAGGATACGCTTCGGTAAAAAGTAAGAATACACCCGTTTATCAGGGAATGATTGGAGTGGAATACGGGTTGTTCGGGCTTAATCTTGGCATTGAATATCGTCATTTGCAATCAAGTCAAGATATTGATAACTTCAATGAAAAATCCCGATTCAAAACAGATGTTGTCATGTTGAAAGCGCGTTTTGAATTTTAATAAAATATGTCCGTTTTGTCTTTAAGTATCAATCCGGCATCTTTAAGTCATAATTTTTCATTATTACAACAAAGATGTCTTGGAACAACAATAGCTGGCGTTGTCAAAGCTAATGCTTACGGCTTGGGTTTTTCAACAGTGGTTCCCGTTCTTTACCGTTGCGGATGCAGAACGTTTTTTGTCAATCGTTTGGAAGAAGGCAAAATCGTAAGGCGTATGGCTCCCGAATCCGAAATTTTCATATTGGACGCCTTGATTGACGCCGAAGACATATACGAATATAAAAACAATCGTTTAACACCGGTTTTTTCCACAATTGAATCATTAAACCGTTACCCTGACGAAGAAAATATTGCCGTCCGATTGGATATCGGTTTCAATTTAGCCGGAATAAACGCTTTTAATGAAGCCTCTTTAAAACAAGCCGTTAAAGGGCGAAAAGTCACTTTATTAATGGCACATTTATCTTGCGCAGAATGTCCGGACAGCCCTTACAATCAAAAAGAGCTTCGTTTGTTTTCCCGATATGCCGCTTTATTTCCCGATGCACGAAAAAGTTTATCCGCTTCATTTGGTCTTTTGCTGGGTAAGGAATACTGGTTTGACATCATTCGCGCCGGAGCTTTTCTTTACGGATCAAAAGCTTTTCCACAAAGTCAATATGTCGCCGGATTGACAACGAAAGTCGGTTGGATTCGTTGGTTCGACGCCGGAGACAGTTTGGGATACAATCATACTTGCGTGTTAAAAAAACGAACTCTCGTTGCGTCTTTACTGACGGGTAGCGGAGACGGTATTGTTCACAAACAAGGTTGTTATGTGGATTATAAAGGAATACATCTGCCTGTTTTGGCATCACCAAGCACAAATTATTTGCCTGTAGATGTCAGTCGCGTTGCCGATTGTATTCAGGTTTCAGATGAAGTAGACTTATTCAATACCACGACCTACACTCCCGATGATTTGGCTTCGGACGCAGCCATGGGAGTCGGAGCGGACGTGCTTATCCGTTTAAATATTTTTTAGATATGAAGTTATATTGCATTTAAAATGATTTTACTTCTTTAATGGAGGAGACATGATTGATACCAAAGCCTTTTTTAAATTAACTTACGGTTTATACGTTATCGGCGTTAAATGTAATGAAAAGTTCGGCGGATGTATTGTTGATGCCGTCATGCAAACAACAATTCAACCTCAAACCCTTGTCATTTGTTGTAATCAGGGGACGAGGACGCGGGAATGCATACAGGAAACAAAAGAATTTACTTTGTCCGTTCTGTCTGAAACGACAGATCCCTTCATCATTGCAAATTTCGGTTTTCAATCATGCCGTTGCGCTGACAAATGGCAAAAAGTTCCTCATCATTTCATGGGGGGGCTTCCTGTTTTGGATGATGCTTGCGCTTATTTGCATTGTAAAGTAACGGAATCGAAACAATTATCAACTCATACTTTGTTTTTTTGTGAAGTCGTAGAGGCTTTGGACGGTCAAGGAAAGGCTTTAAGTTACACGACGTATCAAGAATCATGGAAGCCTCGTGTCATGGAGGCTTTCAAAACCGGGAAATGTTCCCAAGAAATAAAAGGAGAAAAGAAAATGACAAAATGGGTATGTAAAGTATGCGGTTATGAATACGAAGGCGATGAACTGCCAGAGGATTATGTCTGCCCTGTTTGCGGCGTAGGTGCTGACGAATTTGAAAAGGTGGAAGAAAAAACACAAGCTGAAGAAGCACCCGCAAAAGCTGAAAAATGGGTTTGTTCCGTATGCGGTTATGTTTATGATGGAGAAACACCGTTCAAAGATTTACCGGACGATTACGTTTGCCCCGTCTGCCAACAACCGAAAAGCGTTTTTGTCCAAGAGTAGCGACTAAGAAATAGTTTCAATCCGCAAAAATCAAACTGCAAGCATTTTATAAAAACAAAAACCGTGAAAACAGTGTATGTATTTAAAAATACTTGCAGTTTTTTTGATTAAAAGAAACAAAAAAGTTCTCTGAATAAAAGCCTCAGAAAAAAGCCGTCTATTATAAAAAAACAGCTTCTTACTTTTTGCAGTCAATTCGTCAAGACAACTTGCCTGTTCTTCCAAAATCAGGAAGGATTTGTTATCAAAACATTAAAAAGCCAATTTTTTTCCGGCTAAAATATGAACATGCAGATGCGGGACTTCCTGTCCGCCGTCGCGTCCTGTATTCATAACCAAACGATAACCGCCTTCAACCAATCCTTGCAAAGACGCCACTGTCCCGACAGCCTTGAAAAAGCCCGTAATTTCCTTATCGGAAGCCTTTGACGTAAAATCGGAAAAATCCGTATAAGCCCCTTTCGGAATGACCAATAAATGAACCGGTGCCTTGGGGTGAATATCGGCAAAAGCTATCGCATATTCATCTTCAAAAATTTTATTGACAGGAATGTCCCCTTTTAACATTTTCGCAAAAACGTTATTTTCATCATAAATTTTCATTGTTTTACTCCTTTGGACGTGAATTTTTTTCAGTTATGCCTGAAATACCCTCTCTTTGTTCCAATGTCCGAAAGACCTGATCGGGATGAACCCCCGCATTCGCCCATAACACGCATAAATGATATAATAAATCAGCGCTTTCAGAAATAATGTGTTCAGGATCTTCCGTTACTGCGGCAATAACCGTTTCAACGGCTTCCTCACCGACTTTTTGAGCAATTCTTTTCGTTCCTTTTGAAAACAATTTTGCCGTATAGGAAACAGCGGGATCAGCTGCCTTACGGCTTTCAACAGTTTCAAACAGACGTAATAAAACAGATGTCGGCATCATTCTTCCTTTAACAACTGAACGGCTTGTTGAACGCTAAAACGATTATCATAAAGAGCTCGTCCGGCTATGATGCCAGCAATATTATCCTCTTTATGCTTTTTACAGGCGAGAATATCTTCCAACGAAGAAACACCCCCTGAAACGATGACCGGTATTGAAATCGATTTTGACAAATTCAATGTCGCTTGCAAATTAGGTCCACTTAAAACACCGTCCCGAGATATATCCGTATAAATAATACAACAGACACCGTCTTTTTCAAACCGGCGAGCCAGTTCGATGGCAGTTACTTGCGAATCCTCCGTCCAGCCTTGAACGGCGACGAAACCGTCTTTAGCATCAATTCCAAGAGCAATCCTGTTTGGAAATTCCCGACAGGCTTTTTTAACAAGATCGGGATCACGCAAGGCGGATGTTCCTAAAATGACGCGGGCAACTCCCGTATCCAGCCACATTTTAATTGTTTCAATCGACCGGATTCCGCCACCCACTTCAATATTGACACTGACGTTTTGAAGTATTTTCTTTATGACGTCCTCATTAACGGGATGCCCGACAAAAGCGGCGTCTAAATCAACAATATGGATCCATTCTGCCCCTTGTTCAACGAAAAATTCCGCCTGATTTACAGGATTTTCGTTAAACACCGTTACCCGATCCATCATGCCTTGTTTCAAACGGACGCATTTTCCTTGTTTTAAATCAATTGCAGGTAACAGATACATAGTGATATCCTATAAAAACTAAAACATTTTTTAATGTTTTTCTGATTATGTAAAATAGACTGAATCACTATATATAAGGTATCTGATGAAATTAAAATATTTTTTATTCATTTTTCTGATTTTGTGCTTAATTCAGATGCCGGCTGCTGTTTTTAAAGAAACAAAGCGGATGATTATCAACGAATCCATTGCTGCTTCGGTTTACAATTCGGCAACAGGCGAACTGGCTGAACAATTATTCACATATGATGACCGTTTGGCACCCATCAAGCTGGAATATGTTGATTTTAAGATCAATCGCAATCGAACGCCGGAAGAATGGGGAAAAAATATCGGACAATACAACTTCAAGCTTTTCGGTTGTAAAAGGGGAGAAAAAAACATTGTTTTAAACGAAGGGCGGGCTATGCGCCGGGATATGAAGTTTGACAATGTCTTTTTTGAAGAAATGAACGAACTGTTCCCGGTCATCGTACGCAAAGATAACCCTTATTATCCGTATTCGATCAGTGCTCAGCTTCCCGATTTGTTGCCAGGGTATGTCATCACGGCGGAAATAAAAGATTTGTTTATCAATGTTTGTGATCAGTATGACTGGCGCACCAGAACCTATTCTCATTTGCGTAGCGGATCGGCGGAAATAAAAGTGTTGTGGCGCGTTATGACACCGTTCAATAAAAAACTTTATTGGCAGGACGTTACATACGGTTATGCCGAAGTTCCCACTCCTATTCGGGACGGAGAAATACGCTTGATAGAAAAAGCGTTTGCAGATGCCTTAACACGTTTGATCGGCATGCCCGGTTTCATGCAAACCATGCGCAATGTTCCCAATTTATACGACTTGGAAAAAGCTAAAGCAGAATTTGACGCTTTGGCTTACGAACATAAAAAATATAAAAAACTGAATTCGTTTTATCGCAGAAAACGGACACACTTCTACAGCGAACGCGGACGAGACAAGACCTTGGACGAATTGGAAAAAGTAACGGGGGGCGATCGCGATTTAGAAAAAATTGACAGTGATGATACGGCAAAAGAAACAAAGGACAGTTTAGGAAAATCAGGCGAAACGGTTAACAGGTTTTATGCCCGCCTGATCTATGATCCGCCAATGGAAAGAGGAATATTAGGGCGCTTGTTACCAATGATTCCAATCTTGCGCTATTCACAAACGGATATTTTATCTGTCACAGATTCAACGGATTCAACAGATTCAACAGATTCAGCTCCTTCTCCGGAATCCGGTTTTACGGTTTCCAAGGAAGACGATTGGATTACAATCAACAATCAAAAACCGTTCCGTTATCTTTCGCCCATCCGTTTATACCGGATCCGTTCAAGCGTCGTTGCCGTTACAAACGAAGAGGAAGTCGGATCGGGATTGGTGATAGCGCCTTCATTGGTTTTGACGAATTATGAAATTGCTAAAAAAACGACTTTCGTCAAAGTCGAATTTTTGGACGGTCGTATCGTAACCGCAATGGTTCTGCGTGTTAACAAAGATAAAGATGTCGCTTTATTATATATGCCGCCGACAGAATTCGACAAATACAACTGGCCCATTCCGCTACGTTTGGATTTACCGGAAATTTCAGAACCTTTCTACGCAATCGGAACACCGATGAAAGGAGGGTTTGAAGGAGCTCTGGAAAAAGGAAAAGTTGCTGGATATCGCTTCAGTGATGCAGGCGCTGAAATATTGACAAACACAAACGTGCAAAGCGTTACATTGGGAGGTATTCTGGTTGATGAAAACGGCAATGCCATCGGGTTGGCTCATGCTGGAAAAAGTCTGCTTGAAACACGCGATGGATTCATTCCTATCGGAGACGCGTTTGATGCTTTAAAGATCAGAATTCGCGATCGAGAGATGGATGAAACGCCAACACAAAAAGCGAAACGCCTACGTCAAATGCAAAGTGAAGACAATTATATTAAATAAAAAACTTTGACAAACCCCCGCTCAAAAAGCGGGGGTTTTGTAAAAAAGACAGTTTGTCAATATTGATAACTTCAAAATGAAGAGCTATCTGAAAAAATGAGATTAATCAACAAATCAGTTGTTATCCGTTAAACCGAAAAATATATAAAAGTTGTCGGAACAAGTTTGATCTTTATGTTACGACAACACCAAAATATCTTGTCTTAATTCCTAAAAGTTCAACAGATTTCCCGCTATTTTCCTTTCTTCTAAAAAAATATAGAAAAGAAGACAAACGCTTTTTAAAACAAAAACATACTATTTTCTTAACTTTGTTTATTTTATACAAACGTCAACAATAGACGGATTTTATAAGCTTTAATCTTCTGCGACATGAAACATTATCTTCTTTTGTTTCAATAAACACTCATATTCATAAAAAAACGTTTTACCGCTTTAAGTTTTAATATGACGCAATATCTTTCCTGTTTACAACGCTTTTTCATTCAAAAAAAACATATAAGATCCGGTTTCTGTCGGGATATGCTGGATCCGCATCGAATGATACATTTTTTATCTGTTTTTCCAGACATCACTTTGATATTTTTAGTCCATAAATATTTATTCCGGTTCAAAAACGACAAAACAAACATCTTTTTGCAATAACACAAGACAGTTTCTGCTATTTGCGTACAAGATGTATGCTTTAAAATTCATCTTTTTTTATATTTTTAGGCCGCTAAGAGGTCAATCATAATAAATAAAAATCCGTACAAGGCTATAAGCAATTACAAGGAATTTTTATTTGCTTAACTTATCAAAATCATTTTCAATGAATATAACAAAAGACAAGCATCATACCTTGTTTAGCGCATTAAACCTGAAAAGCCCTGTTTTTAAAACTTATAAAAACAACAAGCTTTATGTTTTTCGCCACCCTTCAGCTTAATTAAATCACCGTTCATTGTCTGACTGTTTAAAGTTTATCAAAAAATAAAATCTTTTGTTTTCAATAAAGTTTTTCTCTTTCCGATCAAAGTCGCTACAAACTATTACAGAAATGACACGGCATTTAAAAAATCAACTTATATCCTTCCGTATTCACGGTTGAAAATGTTATTCCTGTTTGTTCCAATTTTTGTCTTAAACGGTAAATGTGCGTTTCCAAAGTATGCGTTGAAATACCTTCCCCATATCCCCATATTTCGCGTAGAAGTGTTTCCTTATCGACAGAGGCTTTTTGATGAAATAAAAAGTTCAAAATAGCGGCCTCCTTTTCAGTCAGACGGATTTCCTTGTCTTGAAAAGAGAGTATCTTACCTGCGAAATTAAACTTCCATTGTCCCAACAAAACAGAAGCTTCCTCACTTTGTTCAAATTGAGCCAAAGCCGCAATTAAAGAGGTCAAAAAAACAGACAGACGAAAAGGTTTCAAAAAAATATGCGCTTTTCCAATCATGCCGTTTTGTCCGAGCAAACAAAAAATCGGAACTTTTGTTTCCCAATGGTTCAGTGTATTAACAAAAGCCTCATCCGGATCATCAAAGATCAAAGCAGAAAACCTTTTACATTCAGCTGCTTCAAAAGTTTCTTGGAAATTATCTGTTTCAAAGACTTCTGAAGCAATCTGCAGATCCTGAATTTCAGAAGCCAGAAGATGGCGAGGTTTTTCCAAAGAGGAACAAATAAGAATTTGACGCATATTTTACTCCTTGTTTTTCTGTTTCCATCATAAAATAGCTTCTTCACTTTTCAAATAAAAATAAATGGCATGGAATTTGCATTACCTTGAATAAAAATGAGGGAGAAAGATTATGAATATGTCATTTAAAGTTGATATGGCTGTTTTAAAAGACTGTGCGGTTTTTCAATCTTCCGGTTTTTCTAAAACAGCAGACAAACCCGTTTTTTTAACAGAGGAACCACAAGAAAAAAACTCGGAAAAATCCGTTCAAGAAAATGACAAATCTCTTTCATCAAATGAAATACAAACAAATCACCCGAAAACACCCCCTGTCCTGTTATTCGATAATGAAAAAAAATATACTCTTCCTCATTCTTTTAAAAAAGATACTGTCATCCCTCTTGTCAGTCCTGATAACAAACCCGGAAGCCGGTTGAATGAAGAAATCCGAAAAACCGTCTTTTCAAAAAAATTAATCGATTCAAGATCTCCTTACAATATGACCGAAGAAAAAGCAATTGCCAGAAAAACAGCTCAAAAATCTGAAAAATCCAAAGCTCCTGAAAACGAAAAAATCTTTTCTATGGATTCTGTCGTTCGCTATCGCAATAATCAAACAAAATTTAATTCTGTTACTTTGCCAGATACACGCGGCATTAATCAAACCCGATCTTTACTTATGGAAAAACCGACGCGAAAAGAAAAAATAAAAACTCATAATGAAAATGAAGCTTCTGCCTCTTTAAATCAAACAACAAAGAAATCCTTCATTAATACAGAAAACATTCGTTCCGAAGTCAAAACAAATGGTTTCGGTTATAAACGCGCTAAAATACCGGCAATATCACCGGAAAAAACATCTCCAGCCGCTTCTTGGTTTCCAGAAGCGATGACCCGCCAATTAGACGCTTATGAAGCGGCGAAAAAAATCTCATCCGGATACAAAAATCAACCTGAAACGATTGTGGATTATAACATTTGAAAAAAGCCGGAAAAAAATATCCTCGATCGGGACTATTTTTTCAAAGAAAACGTTTTTTAATTTTTTGATTTTTAATCTCGCCTGCCACCTTTTTCAATGAGAGAAAGCATTCACTTTTTTTCAGAAAAAGATCGTTTTTCCTGTAAAACAGACAAATGTCATTTTAAACGAAACAAACTTATTTTTGAAAAAACGTTTTTTTTATTATTCGTGACCACGCTTTTATTTTTCCATGCAAACGATAAAAACGATCATCAGTTATAAGTCTTCATTATCATCCATTTTTCAACCCCAACAAAAAACCCTCCGTTTCAGGAGGGTTTCTTTCAACTTTAATTAAGCTTTAGCCGCTTCTTCCGCATTAAACTTAACCCATTTTTCATCAGCTTCGTCTTCAGTCGTGATAGCCCCTTGAGGACATTCGGAGATGCAGACGCCGCAATCAATGCAGGTATCGGGATTGACAACGACCTGTGTATCAAGTTCAACGAATGCGCCGACCGGACAAACATCAACGCAAGTCAAACATTTCACGCAGGAATCATTAACAACAGAAGCCATATTAAATCTCCTCAAAACTAGTTTTGTATGACGTAAGCAATATAGACAATTCTGAGCTTTTTTCAAGTCTGAATATAAAAACGGCTTATTTTTCGTCTGTATTACAAACAAATAAATTAACAAAGCTTATTGCCTTGTCCGGCAGTCAAACGGCATATATAAAGTCAAGTTTTCTGCATCCGGATACAAAACTTGTAAAAATTTTTAAAACGACTGTTCTCTCCCACTTTATCTTATGACGTTTTCATTTTAAGACTTTTTCTGTTCTAAAATCATCAAAGTTCTGATGCTTTCCTTTGCCATCATAAACCTATGGTCTATATAATTGATGAAGTGGAAAAAATCAGTAAAATTATTTGATTTTCAATAATGGAATAAAAAAAACGGGTAACATTAAACTCGATTTTAAAAGACAACAAAATCCTTTCAGATCGGATGTGAAACATAAGAAAGTTAGTTGAAAACACTTTTTTATGAATTGAAAAAAGAAATTGATATTTTAAAATCGAACAGGAATAAAAAGGAATACCGAACATGAAAAGAATTATTTTATATACCACTTTTTTATCCTCATTCCTTTCCATAAAGACAATACAAGCAAACGCAACAATATTACGTGGGAATCCAAGTCTTGCCATGTCACAACAAGAAATTTACGATTTGGCAAAAACAGGAAATCAAGATCGTTTGTTTTATGTTTCAAATATTGATGTTACCGATAAGAACGGAATAACCGCGTTATGTCGCGCCACAATGGAAAACAACGCAGAAGCCTATCAGACTTTAAGAAAAGCGGGAGCAAATGAATCCGCCGCTTGTTTTAAGCAAATACCGAAAGCTAACCAGAATGCCGTTTTAAATAAATCGGACGTGGCAACTTGGTCTATGAGAACATCCGCATCAGAAAGTACATTTTTCGGATTGACAAAAACAGAACTGGTTACTGGCGGATTGATCATTGCTGCGGGAATCGCCATTGGCAGCAATAGCGAAAGCGGTAGCAATCAAGATTCTTCGGTTCCATCAGGATATTATAACGAAAACATCGTTAAAACAAACGACGCGTATTCTTTTTTTTACGGAATTTATCTTGATTCCGGAAGTCCTTTCAATATAGGAGGGAATTCTTACGACGGCATAGGAAACATTACACTGACACAAAACTCTTCGTCCTCCGTTTTCGGCATTTATTCGGAAATAGAATACACAACCAATAACTATTATAACGGAAAAGGAACAATCCATATAGAAAATAACCGTTCCGGAGATGCGTATGGATTATATTCCAGTCATTCCGGAACATCTTCATCTGTACACAACGCTTCCGGAGGTTCATATTTTTCAGATGATAAAGAAAAAAGCAGTCAGGGATTCATTTCCATTGTAAATAATGGTACCGGCAATGCTTTTGGCATCTATTCCGAATACGCAAGTCTGTACAATGCAATATCAGCCGGCAGCTATGGAACGGCTTTAGGGAAAATTTACATAAGGAATGTTTCCTCTGGAAACGCTTACGGTATGCGTACAGATAACGGTTCAGTTTATAACTCCAGTGGAACAAACGCTTCGGGAATCATTGAGATTGATAATGAAAGCGAAGGAACGGTTTATGGGATATACGCATTAAACTCTTCTGTCGGAAGCCCGAGCGGAACAAGTGATATCCTCATAAAGAACCAAGGAACGGGAACGGCGTACGGAATCTATGCGAAAGACATGATTTATGAAGCTCAAGACAAGATTACGATTACCAATGAAGGAAATGGAACAGCTGTTGGCATAAAACTAAACGAGACAAATGTTTCCAATTTTTCAGGTTCTCTTGCCATGTACAACCTTTCTTCCGGAACCGTCATCGGATTGATCGGAGAAAATCTTTTCAACCATGGACGGGTTGTTTTGGACAACGTTTCAGGAACAGCTATCGGTATGTATGGAAAAAACAATCAAAACCCTGAAAATTCAACAATCCTTTTGGAAAACTTGGGAACTGGAACATCCGTCGGTATGTACGCGACCGGAAACTATGCCATCAATAGCGGAGAAATTATCATTAATAATTTATCTTCGGGAACAGCTATCGGTATGTATGCCCCAGTAGGAACAACGGTTTTCAATGAAGGAACGATAAAAATCATTCGTACCGCTGTCAATAATAACGGAAATATCATAACACCGGATTCGGAAACTGGCGGAACAGCTTACGGCATTTACGCGGAAGTCGGAGCAACGGTTCATAATACAGGAGTAATAACCTTATCCGGAAACGAAAACGGAGAAGAAATAAAACTTAATGGTGCCACTTTGCTCAACAGTGGAATTTTCAGCGCAGACAGTATTAATCTGGATTCTTACGGCGGTAACGTTACGTTAGAACAAGGCGGTGTTTTTCAAGCGACAAACAACATTTCCGGAAATTTAAACATTTCTGAAAATTTCGTTCAAAACGGTTTTCAAACATCTTATACCGTCCAAGACGCAATAGATTCACCTGATGTGTCAAAATTAAAACTTTCATCAAAATCGGTTTTGTTCAATGCCGGTTTATCGGAAAATAATAAAGATGTCGTATTAACAATGAGACCTTTCGACAGTTTGGTTTCAAGCCGATCTCTTGCAGATTTTCTGACACGGAATTATACCTTGCAAAACAATGAATCTTTTTTCAGCATATTAAAGTCAATTGATTCTGTCAGCGCTTTTTCCGATTCGCTTGACGGCTTGACCGGAACAAGTGTTTTTAAAGATTTCACCCGACATGATATGTCCGCCATGCGTAAATTGAATTTTGCGCTTAATCAGCAGATGTCCGCTCATTTTGCCACAAAAGAGGATCCTGTTTGGAGCTTTTCAAACGTATCGGAGGCTGCAAATTCTAAAATTTCAAACGAAAAAGCCTTTTCACTGATAGGAATCAATGTTTCCCCGTCGATCAACATCGGTTACGGTATGGCTGCCGACAATTATGAAACGACAAACAAAGAAAGTTCAAAACAACACACATCCGTCAGTTTTATGTTTCCCGTCAGTTTTCAAAAAAACCGTTTAAAAACCGTTTCTTCAATTCAATACGGTTATGCCAAAGAATATTACAAACGCCAAAGTGGGCAATTCGGTTCTTATTACGGTTTTATTGAAAGAAATTCTTATTCTTTTCAGAACGAAGTCAGATATTCTTTTGACTTTAAAGGGATAAATATAGAACCGAGCGTCCAAGCAAATGCCATTTTGTATGATCAATCCGGAAAAGAAGACGAAAAAGCCTACAGCTTGACAATTCCTCGTAACAGCTTTCTGTCCGTTGAAAGCGGTTTGGGTTTGAATATCGGCTACCAAAAAAAGACGGAAGACAATGACATGTTGTACTTGAACTTTTCCAGCATGATCTATCGGGAATTTGCATCTCCGTATTCTTTAAAAGTCGGTATGAACGGCATGAACGGAACTTTCGATTTATATGATGAAAAGCAAAAGTACCGTTCAGAGATTAATTTCAGTCTTGCGTACAAAACGGATAAAACAAAATTTTCAATTGAATTTTCACATTTTATCGAACAGGAAAAATATTCTCAATTGAGTGCGGATTTAACATTGTCTTTTTAACCGTGAAAGGGAAGGGGAGGCTCCCTTTTTTCAAATTTTCTAAAAGAGATATCATCTTTGATAAGAAAAAAGCGAATTAAAACCTTCCCTTTAAACGATTGATTGCGCGTCGGTCACGCTTTGTCGGACGCCCCGTTCCCGCCTCACGAAATTCAAAAACCCTTTTAACAGGCGGCATCAAATTTTCAGGTTCTTTGATTTGTTCATATAAGGTCTTTGCAATGGCAGCCCCAACTCTTTTTTCACAAAAGCCTGAAACTTGAACAAAAAAACGAACCGAGCCGCGTAAAATCGTTAAACGATCTCCGTTTTTAACTTCGCGACTCGACTTTAAAACCTTTTCATCGTTAACAGCGACATGCCCGCCTTCGATCATTTGTTGCGCAACCGAACGCGTTTTGGCAAATCGCGTAAAATAAAGCCACTTATCGATTCTTTGAGAATCACTCATTTCTTTTTCAAAGAAGCCAAAGCCGCAAAAGGAGAATCCATATCGACGGTTTCCGTTTTCGTCTCTGTTTTACGCTTTTTAAATTTAGGCTGAATCATTAAAACTTCAGTTTCTTTTGTTTCTTCACCGACGGTTACGGTTTGTTTTTCTTTAATAACCTTAAACCCCAGAAAACCGAAGACGTCTTCCGCTTCGTCCCTTTTCAGACCGGCAATGGAAAGCAACTCCAAAGGAAAGAGTTGGGGTTTTCCTTTATCTTGTCTTGTAATTTCACGCAACCTTGCTGTAAAGCGTTCCATGACATCAACTCTGATCGCACACGTCCCAGCCAAAGCATATCCTTGAACAAGATATAAAGCACGCGGAACTCCTCGTTCAGCAACAAACGACATTTTTCCATCAATGGCGAAACCGTTTGCATACTTGGTTTTTTCGAACCAGACTTTCCACAAAATGGCGCATATTCTTTGAGCAGCAGGCTTCAACAGCATCGGAAAGAACAAATAATCGTGTCCCAGACGCATTCCCGCTTTAGCCAAAACTTTTTTATCGGCTTCATTCAATCCTTTGATCAAATCGGCGACTTTTTCGCGGGGCATAGTCCCCAAACATTCAACGACCTGCCAAAGGATGCCGCGAGCGGATCCGGAAGAATTTTCTTCACTCAACATCCGCAATGCTGTAAACAAAGGCGTGATTTTATTTGCCAGACAGACTTCCAACCATCCGTTCAATTTGGTTTTCATTTGATCGATGGATGTTTGTTCTATTGTTTCATGGACATTAAGGCTGACAACGGGATGCAGGATATCGCGACCTTTGAGAATCTTGGCGATTCCTTGTCCTTTCCAAGTGATTTGCGCATCGTTTTCCAATGCGAAATCTGTATCAGGAGCATCAAGAATTGCAGAAATTCTGTTTTGGAATTCTGTTTGCAATGCTTTTTCAGCCGCAGAAATCAAAACGTGATCAGCAAACTTTCCGGCTCCCGTAATCGGAATAAAACGCAATCCCTGAATTTTTCCGACAGATTGTCCTTCGACTTCCACAGAACCGTCCTCTTCTATTTTTGTAAATAATTCCACTTGTGTTTTCATACCCTTAACCAAAACAGATGTTCTCTTATCCACAAACCGCCGAATCAGTTTTTGATGCAAAGCATCAGACAACCTGTCTTCAACAGCCCTTGTCATGTCTCGCCAGTATGCCGACCGGTCGATCCATTCTTTTCTTTGAGCAATATACGTCCAAATTCTAATTCCTGCAATACGTCCTGTAATAACATCAATATCACCGTTGACATTGTCTATTATTTTTATTTGCTTTTCAAACCAATCTTGAGGCAATTTCCCTTTGTTCAGGATATGATTGTATACTTGAGCCAGCAATCGGGCATGAGCTTGAGGGCTTACTTTTCCGAAATCGGGTATCTGACAAACATCCCACAACAATTTTATGCGGGAAGGGTGAGTTGCCGAACGCAGGATCGATTCATTTTTCATTAAAACTTCCAAGACTTGATGATCTTCCGCTTTTCTGGCGGAAACCAACCCCGGCATTGAAGGCTTGACATTCAAGCTGTAAATCAAGGCTTCCAACGAAGTCATTTTCAAGTCGGAATTACGCCAAAACAAATGCGAAAGCGATTCAAAGCGGTGTTCTTCGATTCGGTCGATCACATCCTGAGGCAAGGCGGAAGCCTCTGCGGCAGACCCGAACGTGCCGTTTTTCATATACCGTCCAGCCCGTCCCGCAATTTGAGCCAACTCCGCCGCCGACAAAAAACGCATTTTTTGACCGTCGAACTTTCGTAACGCCGTAAAACAAACATGATCGACATCCATATTCAACCCCATGCCGATAGCATCGGTTGCGATCAAATAATCGACCTCACCGGATTGAAACATATCGACTTGAGCGTTGCGTGTACGAGGGCTTAAGGCTCCCATGACAACAGCCGCCCCGCCTTTTTGACGTCTGATCAATTCCGCCAAAGCATAAACGTCTTGAATGGAAAAACCGATAATCGCACAACGCGGCGGCAAACGCGTTATTTTTTTTATTCCCGTGTATGTCAATTTTGAAAAACGCGGTCTTGTTTCAATTTGTATCTGAGGGATCAATTTTTTTAACAACGGTTTGATTGTTTCCGCTCCTAAAAACATTGTTTCGCGAACCCCTCGCGCAGAAAGCAAACGATCTGTAAAAATATGCCCCCGTTCAACGTCCGCAGCCATTTGAATTTCATCAACGGCTAAAAAATCGACAGGTCTTTCAAGTGGCATAGCCTCGACAGTACAAACGAAATAAGACGGGTTTTCAGGCATGATTTTTTCTTCACCCGTAATCAAAGCGACAGCATCAAAACCTTTTTGACGCACAATCCGGTCGTAATTTTCACGAGCCAACAATCGCAAAGGAAAACCGATCATGCCCGATTTGCATGTCAGCATCTTTTCAACGGCAAGATATGTCTTTCCTGTATTTGTCGGTCCAAGTAAAGCGCTCAGGTTGCATTCCATAACAGAAAACTTTCATGACAGGGTTGAAATTTAAAAAACAAACACCTAATTAAAAAAACAATTATTATTGGGAGGTTATAATGTCGGAAGAAAAAATGCAATTTCAAGCTGAAGTCGGCAAAATTTTAGATATAGTTGTCAACGCTCTTTATTCGGATACGGACATCTTTTTAAGAGAATTGATTTCAAACGCTTCGGACGCTTGTGACAAGTTACGTTACGCAGCAATTATGAAACCGGATATTGCAAAAGGGGACGGAGAATTTAAAATAAACATTTATCCGGACAAAGATGCCCACACTTTGACGATAGACGACAACGGCATCGGCATGAACAAACAAGACCTGATAAAAGACTTGGGATCAATCGGGCGTTCGGGGTCGGCTGAGTTTTTAAACAACCTGACCGGTGACAAACAAAAGGACGCAACGATAATCGGTCAATTCGGCGTCGGTTTTTATTCCGCTTTCATGGTTGCGGAAAAGGTTGAAGTCCGTTCCCGCAAGGCCGGAGAAGAAGAAGGCTGGTTATGGACATCGACTGGAAAAGGATCTTTTACGATCACCGAAGAACAAGATGTTACCCGCGGAACAAAAATAACCCTTTACTTGAAACCGGACGCCTATCATTATGCCGAAGCGGCTGAAGTCCGGCGGATCGTACGCCAATTTTCAGATCATATTTCCTTCCCGGTCATCATGCATTACATGGGGGAAACGGAAACGATCAACTTGGCCAGCGCTTTATGGACAAGGAACAAAGCCGAGATCACTGAAGCGCAATATAAAGATTTTTACCGTCACATCTCTCATGCTTTTGACGATCCGTGGGATATTTTACACTACAAGGCGGAAGGGACGATAGAATATACGGCATTGATGTTCATTCCGACAAAGACCCCCTATGACATTTTCCAGCCCAACCGTAATGCACAAATCAAATTATACATCAACAGAGTTTTCATTACGGATCAAGTACCGGATATGTTGCCGAATTACCTTCGTTTCATTCAAGGGGTCATCGATACAAAAGAACTCCCCTTGAACGTTTCACGTGAAATGTTACAAAAAACTCCTGTCTTATCAAAGATTAAAACGGGTGTCGTCCGCCGTATTCTGGGCGAATTGAAAAAAAGAAGTGAGAATGAAAAAGAATATTCGGTATTTTGGGACGCTTTTGGTGCCGTTTTAAAAGAAGGGATCTTTGAAGACTCTTACAATCGGGAGGAAATCGCCGAACTTTGCCGTTTTTATTCTACAAATTCAGAAGAGTTGACAACTTTGGCCGATTATATTTCCCGTATGAAAGACGGACAAAAAAGCATTTACTATATTACAGGGGACGACTTGGCCGTATTACGCAACAATCCTCAACTGGAAGGCTTTGCCTCCCGTGGGATTGAAGTCCTGTTGTTAACAGACCCGATTGATGAATTTTGGCCTCAAGGATTGACGCAATATAAGGAAAAACCGATTAAATCCGTTAATGCCGGAGCTCAAGAATTGGAAACTCTATTAATTACGGATCAATCAGATAAAATAGAAAAAGCGCCTCAAGCGGATTTGGATGCTTTGAAAAAATTCATCAAGGAAATCGTCGGCGATGAAGTCAAAGAAGTCAGAACGACAGAGCGTTTAACTAAAAGCCCGGTTGCTCTGTCAACAGGAGATGGAGAAGCTTCGATCCACCTTGAACGCTTGATGCGTCAACACAATCAACCGTCTTTGTATGTAAGCAACCGTTACTTTGATATCAATCCGCGTCATCCATTGATCAAAAAACTGGCTGCAAAGGTCGCCGCCGGAGATACAAGCGATACAAACAAAGCTTTGGTACAGGTTTTATTCGATCAAGCAAAAATCATTGAAGGCGAACCGATTAAAGATCCTGCCGCTTTTTCTCAACGTGTAACGGATTTCATGATGTCGGCCGTCGAATAAAAAGCTCGAAAACCAGAAAAAAGCCCTCAAACGAGGGCTTTTTAATATTTATGGCGTGTTTTGACTGTTAATACATTTTTTTAGAAACAGCAGTATTTATGCTATAATAGAGATCCTCTCAAGGAACAAATGAAAGTAGAAAAAGAAGGGATTACTTGAGTAAACCAATCCTGAAACAAACGAAGAAGTAAATATTGTTTTAAATATTGTTTTAACTAAATCAAAATGGAAAGGGATTTTTTTATTTTTATCTGAATGTAATTTATACTCACGAATAAAAATTCACAACGGATCTGTTTCAAAAATTGTTTAAAAAAGAAAAAAATATCTTTATCGAGAAAATAAATAACTCGTAAGAATTATTCGGAAAGGAAAAGGAGAATTAACTAATGGATTAGCTTGTCATACATATTCAAAATTTGAAACGGCTCTCAACCCGCGAAAGATAATTTCAGCTATATAAAAAAAGAGGAAGGTTATTTTTACATTTTTATGCATCTAATTTAAACATAAATGAATGTAAATTTATAAAAATATAATTCGTTTAAATGTATATTTGAAATAAAAAAACAGAACAACTTTAATAAATCTCTTAAAAAGAGCATATAAAATCTTAAACTTTTTTAAAAAATAAAATTATTTCAACAAAATAAAATAATATTAAATTTTTATCAAAAAAACAATAAAATAAAAAAAACAAATAAAACAATAAACAATTATATAATAGATTATCTTTATAAATAAAGAATAGTTAAAAAAATATCATTCGGGCAACCATTCGATAATATCTTTCATCGGTTTGTTTTTCCTCCACTCCAACAATTCGTTGAAAGATTTTACATCTTCTTGCAAAACGGCTTGGCAATACTCTATACCGGGGATCTGAAACGTTTCCGGTGTTTCATATTTTAATCGTAAAATTCTTTCTTTTTGCCCGTCTGTTGCACATTGATTTATCCGGTCGGCAACTTTTTCAAAGTATCCGTCATAATACGACCCTTTGACAATATGAATCATATCAATTTGCCACTCTCGCCCGTCGTCGTCTTGATAAAACATATGCCATTCCAAACAAGCATCCTTATGATCCAACAAATTCATATAAATTACTTTCATAACCCCTTTGTTACAGGCAATACCGCCTATAGCTTTAAAACTATCTTCGATTTTTAAATCCGTTGTATAAACATGAAAATCAATGTCTAAATGCTTCATCAACACCCCTGTCTTTAAAGACCCAATCAGATTCACTTTTGCCCCGATCACTTCCCAGTTTTCATAAATTTTCAACTTCCGGATAATATCAAAAGCTTTTTTTTGATTATTTCGAGCCATTTCTAAAAAATCGTTTTCCGACATATCACTTTCCTGCCAATTCTCAAAAATTTTAAAATAAAGTATGATTCATAACACAAGAGTAAAAAAACAGACTATCTTTATAAAAAACATTAAAAATGACCCTCTTGGAATATTAAAAGCACTTCCTTTTAATTCCTTTACAATTAAGTAAGAGAACTTATAGATTGCTTTTACCTGTTAGCTCCAACGCCCCATTATCATAAAGAAAATAAAAGAAAAACAATAAACGGAAACCGATTTATAAATAAAAATATATTTTTTTTATTTTAATTGTATTTTTTCAATAAATATAAAAAACATGTGTTCAAAATATTTTCACATAACATAAGGATATACAAAGACATTATAAGAATTTTAATTTTATACAACTTAATTTTTTAATACCATCTTTCGTTAGTTCACTTGAAATGGTAAGTATATACCTACAAATTATAATTAAAAAATTTTTATTTTAATATAAAAAATTTTTAATTATACTTGTGCAAAAAGGAAATATTATATGAACATCATAAATGCTATTGTAAATTTAATTGAAAATCCAAGAACACAAATTCTTAATGATAATCTAGGAAACAACCGTGCTAATAATACTGGAGACGCACTGGAAGAATATGTAAAAGATATCTTTGCCAACACCTTAGATCAATCGGGAAACAAAAGAATTGAAATGATCTCAAATGTTTTTTCTTATTTGGGAAATAATGCGAATCCACCAGATGCGATGCTAAAAAATGGAGATGCGATTGAGGTAAAAAAAATAGAGCAAGAGAGTTCAGCTCTTGCTCTAAATAGTAGCTACCCAAAACGTAAAATTAAATCATCAAGTCCTATGATTTCAAAAGCTTGTCGAGAAGCTGAAAATTGGTCAGAAAAAGATATAATTTATGTGGTAGGTGTTGTAAAAAACAATAAACTAAAGCAGCTCTGTATGGTTTATGGAATGGACTATTGTGCTTCCGAGGAGTGTTATCAAAAAATAAAAGAAACCATTAAAAACGGTGTTGAAACGATTCCAGAAATAGAATTTGCTCAGACAAGAGAGCTTGGACATATTAATCGCATTGATCCGTTAGGGATTACTTATTTAAGAGTTAGAGGTATGTGGGGTATTGAAAATCCTTGGCGAGTTTTTGATTATGTTTACAAAACAACATCCAAATCTTTTAACTTTATGAGCATAATTAACAATAACAAATGGAGACAGTTTGATAATACCCAAGATCTTTTAGAATTAGAGCAAAAAACACCAAACTTAAAAATTGAAGATATTAGAATTAAAAACCCTGACAATCCCGCTCAACTAAACGAAGCGAAGTTAATTTCATTTAGTAAGTAATATATATAGGGAGATCTTTATGAAGATTATCAGTCTTTTTAGTGGTTGCGGTGGTTTAGATTTGGGATTTGAACAAGCGGGATTTGAAATTCCTGTTGCTAATGAGTTTGATAAAACCATTTGGGAAACATTCAAAATAAATCATCCACATACACATTTGATTGAGGGTGATATTCGAAAGATAGGCGCTTCTGATTTTCCATGTGGAATTGATGGAATTATCGGAGGTCCTCCATGCCAATCATGGTCAGAAGCAGGAGCTTTACGCGGTATAAATGATGAAAGAGGACGACTCTTTTATGATTATATAAGAATTTTAAAGGAAAAACAGCCTCGCTTTTTTCTCGCTGAGAATGTCAGTGGAATGCTTGCAAACAGAAATTCAGAAGCCGTTCAAAGTATTTTAAATCTGTTTAAAGAAGCTGGTTATGATGTATCGCTAACAATGGTAAATGCAAAAGATTATGGAGTTGCAGAAGAAAGGAAAAGAGTATTTTATATTGGTTTTAGAAACGATTTAAATATCCATTTTAGATTTCCATGTGGTTCAACTGTAAACGATTATAAGAAAAAAACCCTACGAGATGTTATTTGGGATTTACAGTTTACTGCTGTCCCGGCGGGAAAAAACAATCATCACAATCCTGAAGCTATAAACAATAATGAATATTTTACTGGTGCATACTCTCCCATTTTTATGAGTAGAAACCGTGTAAAATCATGGGATGAACAAGCCTACACCGTCCAGGCTTCTGGACGTCAATGCCAGTTACACCCTCAAGCACCGAAAATGATAAAAATTAAGGAAAACAAATATTGTTTTGTTAAAGAAAAAGAACATTTATATCGCAGAATGACGATACGAGAAATAGCTCGAATTCAAGGATTTCCAGATACGTTTAAATTTATTTATAATGCAACTGATAATGCTTATAAAATGATTGGCAATGCTGTTCCAATAAATTTAGCTTACGAAATAGCGTTAGGAATCAAAGCGGTATTAAGTAATTGAAATTAAAAACAAAAATATTGTTATAATCATTTAAATGTATAATTTACAAATATGTAAAAATATCAGAAAACCTCATAAAGATCTTTTGGAAGCCATAAAAAAAGAAAACCACTTTTCTTTTGTCTGACGGAAAGAATTAACAATCAATAAAAAATTTTGATTAAATCTTGAAACAAGATAACTAATCTTCAGTTTACATTGTATTTTTAAATTGAATAATGAAAAATAATAAAATTATTTACAAAAATAGCGCAAAATATAGGCTTGATAAAAGTTGATTCCGAACGGATGCCGCCACAATCTTGAAAAAATCCAACAGAGTTTTCTGAGTTTGTTTTGTGACGATCAGCATAAAGAAAAGCAAAGTGAAAACCGGTCAAACCCCATGTACAAACGCAAAAATCAAAATTCCGGTTTCTAAAAAACAAAAATTCAAGTCTGATAAAGCGTAAAAAATATAAATAAGCCAGTTTAAAAACAGATAACAACGCGTCCCGACAAAAAATGCACTTTTTTTTATGTTTGAAAAGAGGGTAGGAAATAAATCCTGTTATTATTAATGAACTTTTTATAGATATAAATTCCATCATCCGCAGTAAGACCTTCATCAATATCAAAAATTTTATCTTCTCTATCAGTATTTTCGGTGTAACAGCGAGAGAAGATTTATAACCCCTTTCACGAAAAAGATATGAAAGCAAAAAACATTCCAAGTTTAAACAACATGATTCCGTTCAGGAAAATAAACAGTTGGTATTTTTTTATTCTTTACCTGATAATTGTATCCTAAAAAGTATCCAGTTATTTTTGTTTCACAAAAAAAAGCGAGCTTGTTCTTCATTTCAGAATAATATTCTATCGTGTGGAACAAATGAGATTTCCAAGTTTTCCTTTAAATCTTCAGATAAAAAAAACAAGATAAATTGATAATTTTCAACGATTCGCCCACTTTTGATTCCAAAATTCCGGTTTACCGGAGAAAAGAGGTGCTTTATCCCCAAATTTTCCCATTCTTAAAAAGAACAAAAATGTGATAGAAAATTTTTTTACCGATTTTAAGAACAGATCTAAAAAAAACCCCCTTGAAGACCAAGGGGGTGATATTGGTGATCTCGGAGCGATTCGAACGCTCGACCCACAGCTTAGAAGGCTGTTGCTCTATCCAGCTGAGCTACGAGACCACTTATAAGAGTATTTACTCTGTTTGCTTGATTATATCAAGTTTTTTATATGATCTTTTACTTTGTTTTTTTAGTTGCTTTAATAAAAAAAAGACATATAATGTTTTTTATAATAATTCTAAACAACAAGGAAACTTATTCATGTCAAATACTTTGGATAATTTAATGGCTGCTTTTGCAGGAGAATCACAAGCTTATCAAAAATACAGCGCTTTTGCTGTTCAAGCCGATAAAGAAGGTTACACTCAAGTTGCAAAATTATTCCGCGCAGCTGCAAGCGCAGAAAAAATCCATGCCGGAAATCATTTACGCGCTGCTAATAAGATACTAACAACAAAAGAAAATCTGCAAGAGGCTATTAACGGGGAAACTTATGAATTTGAAAGTATGTACCCTCCAATGATTGAAGAAGCTCAAAAATCAGGCAACAAAACGGCCGAACGTTCGTTTTCCATGGCGAACACGGTAGAAAAAACGCATGCCCGTCTTTATAAAGACGCTTTGGAAAACTTGGGTAACAATATCGCTGCCGACATTTATGTCTGCCCTGTTTGCGGTGAAACAATTGTCGGAAACATTCCCGAACAATGCCCTATTTGCAAGGCAAGCGGAAAAATGTTCATTAAAATCGATTAAAATAAAATGTTAATTTTAAAAGCGGGGATAAAATACCCGCTTTTTTTTAATGATTCATATATTCTTTAAGGTTATGCTATAAAAAAATTTTAACCTTTGAGATAATATATGGAAAAACATCTTTTTATACCATATTCCATGTCTTTTGTTTTTACAGATGTTTCTGTAAAAAGGTCAGACGATAAAAACGGAAATGACAAAAAATATCCGTTGAAAGACATGATCATTCTTAATATACTGAAGTTCAAGAAAGTATATAAAGAAAAGATTAAAGAAATCCGCCTTGAAAATCAAGACGAACATTTAAAGCAAAAAATCTCAAATATTGAAATGAAATATGGTTTCGCAACGAAAATGGAATCCATATTTTCCAAATATTCCAGTTCCATCCCTTTTAACCTTTCATAAGGGCAAGAAATATGAATAAAAGAACTCTGCTTTTTTTAATTTCAATGCTGTTATCTCAAAACGCTTTGGCACAAGAGACAGAAACCCCTGTAACATCGGAAGACGAATATAATGCTAATAGATTGGCTTATGATGCCTTGGGAGCCGCAGCCGCTTACGCCGCAGGTTTCACCGGATCAGGAGTAACAGTTGCCGTTGTCGACAATGCCACATTGGTGGATCATCAAGAGTTCTCCGAACAATTCAGTGATTTGCAACAAACCGATTTCAATGTTCAAGACATAGCAGACCACGGAACCCCCGTATCAAGCATCATTGCCGGACAAAAAGACGGTTTGGGTATGCACGGTGTCGCTTATAACGCGAAAATTTTAGCCTTTGCCATAGATTTGGATGATGAAGTCGATTGTCCGACATGTTATACTGTTTTACGCGCATGGCAGACATTAAGCGGCGATATGTATGATTCAGTAAAAATCATCAATAACAGTTTCGGATCAGTAAACGTACCGTCGGATATATCAGATTATGTCAACGCGGCAAAATATCTGGTTGCCAAAGACAAATTGATCGTTGCTTCGGCAGGTAACGAAACATCATTATCTCCCAACGCTTTTCCCGCCTCCTTGCCGGTACAGGATCCGACACTTAAAAACAACATCATCAGCGCTATAGCTTATGATCCTTTTTATTCTGTTTCCAGCCCGTATTTTCTAGCCAGTTATACGAACTTGGCACAAGGGGCGCAAGAATGGTCATTAACCGCTCCCGTCGGATCTTTGACAGCAGCCTCATCCGATAGTGCGACCTCTTATGGTTCTTTTTCAGGAACTTCCGCAGCAGCTCCCATGATTTCAGGCGCCGCCGCCGTTGTATCCAGCGCATTTCCGTACATGGGGGGAAAACAACTTGCCGATGTTCTTTTTTCCACAGCGAATAAAAATTATGCTGCCTTCAGCGACTATATGATCCAAAAAGATAATGGAAAATCACAATTTTTATTTTTCGGCACAAGTGATGGCTATGGCAGAGAATGGACTGATGCACAAAAAAACACTATCGTTCAAGCGGAATTGGGGGGTGCCTATTCTTGTTCATCAGGCGGTGTTTATTGCGTTGATGTTTCCTATAGTGATGTGTTCGGACAGGGCATTATCGACTTAGCCAGTGCAATCAAAGGTCCCGGATATCTTGATGCTAACCGGCTTTCGGAACAGACCGATTATGTTAACAACGAATATGTTTACACAATAGACGTTCAAAACTATGACAGCACATGGAGCAATAATATCTCACAACGCAAAGCAACGCCAACAACAACAGCAACAACACATCCGGAAGCTAATGTCGGTTTAAAAAAATTAGGCAAGGGGACTTTAACTCTTGCCGGACAGAACACTTATTTAGGAACCACTCTTGTTGAAGAGGGTACTTTGAAATTGACAGGTTCCTTGGCCGGAGCCGTCAATGTTTCCGCCGGAACATTTTATGTCAATGGAGGAACCGTTAATAATACCGTATCGTCACAAGCGAACGGCACAATTCAAATCGATTCCGGAACAATCCAAAGTTTAATCAATGCAGGAACAACGAATTTATCCGGCGGTTCTGTCGGATCGGTAGAAAACTCTTCCATTTTTTACTTATCCGGAACAGGGACGATTTCTGATTTGACAAACGCGCAAGATTTTTATTTCGATGGCGGAAACATTACAAATAAAATCATCAACACTGCAAATTTTTATATCAACACCGGTACCGTAAATGCTGTCATTGAAAACACCGGAACGGTTTACAATGGTGCAACATTACAGCAAAACACCGTTAAAGGGGGTACCTTGGTCAACCAACCGGGCGGTAACTTATACCTGACATCACAACCGGACACCTTAATCAATTACGGTATTATCGTTTTATCTCCAGATATCAACGACCCGACCCAACTGCAGCAAATGACTGTAACGGATTTGAATCTTGCCAGTGGAAAACTGTCCATAGATGTTGCGAACTTGCCGGAATTCGGTCAAGACCAATCTTACACAATTCTAACAGCGACAAATTCTATAACAATCTCGGAAAATTTTGAAAGTAGCAGTAATCTTAGTCCATTCGTTACGGCAAACACAACCATAGACGATACGGCAAAAACCGTTTCCGTTTCATTGGATTACCTTTCATTATCCTATAAAGGCAACTCTCCATCTTTAACGGACAGTGAACGTCAGACAGCCGCTACTATTGATAATTTGTTTAAAAACGAACACTATAACGATTTTTCAGGATACTACTTTTTCAGCGAAGCCGATCTGAAAAAACAAATTAATAAAATGAATGATCAGGTAAAACCGATACATTTCGCTTCATTGCCTTTGTCAAACAAGCTGTCCGCGGGGATACGGACTCATTTGTTTGAACGCCAGATCGGCAAAACACCTCAACAATATCAAAATACAAAAGAATATTACACTCCTCGGACAGAACCTTCCGTCGCATCTGGATCAGGCGCTGAATCCGGTGCGGGCGGCGTTGATGTCTATCGTAATTATCGACCGGGAAACACACCTCAAGACGATTACAATTATTCCGTCCCTTCGCGTCCCGACGTTTATCGCAACTACCGGCCTGGTAACACGCCTCAGGACGATTATCACTACTATGTCCCTTCGCGGCCGGATGTTTATAAACGCTATCGTCCGCAAGGGCGTTCCGGCGGAAATAAATTTGCCGCTCAAAACGAAGTGTGGGGACAAATCTTATACGGCAAAGGAACTTTTGAGGCCGGTGAAGAAGCTCAAAGAGGCGATGCTGAAAGCTCTGGAAGCGGATTGATGTTCGGATGGGATTTCGTTCATTCAAAAGATTTCTTATGGGGGTTGACGGCAGGTTATGCAACCACTTCGGTAGAACAGGATTCCGATTCAATGGACATAACGGATCTTCGTCTGGGGGCCTATTTCAGTCGTCAAAAAGATTTCTGGTCTGTTAACGGAGCATTAATGCTCGGCTTCCAAAGCTATGATAAAAAAAGGGTAACTGAACTGCCCATAAAAACTTTTGAAAGTCAAGCTTCCTTTGATGGAACAAGCTTGGAAGCAACAGTCAATGTCGGATACGATTTTCAACAAATCCCCATGAACGCCGGTGATTGGTCGTTCAGACCCTATGCTGGATTGACCTTTACACAAATCAATCAAGACGCTTATCAGGAAACTGGAAATTCAGATCTTAACCTTTCCGTTAAAAAAGCGTCCGATACGGGCATAATGATGTCCGCAGGATTGATATCCGGTTTTGTTTCAGCACCGTTCCAAATGTTTATGTTCAAGCCTGAATACATCTTCTTGGATTTGCGTTACGATCACTATTTATCCGGAGGTTCGTCTTCGACCCAAGCCTATTTCAGTTCGGATTCATTGCAAACAATGTTCAATTCTTTAGACAGCGAAGAAACTTCTTTGTTTACAATCGGTTTCGGAATAAACGGTCAAATATCCGAAAATATCAAGTTGAACCTGTTATTCAGCAATACAAGCGGATCAAAATCATCCATGCAAAACATTTCTGCAACCGTGATTTATTCGTTTTAGCAGTTCAACTAGGAACCGGAAAAGCTTCTGACAAGGCTTCCGACTAACATGTACCACCCGTCCACGATAACAAAGAAAATCAGTTTGAACGGAAGGGAAAGCATGGAAGGCGGAAGCATCATCATTCCCATGCTCATCAGTATGGAAGCGATAACCATGTCGATAATCAGGAAAGGAATGAAAATCAAAAAACCGATTTCAAAAGCACGCCTCAATTCACTGATCATAAAAGCGGGAATGAGTGTCGATAAAGAGATATCCTCTTTTTTTTCGAATTTAGAAGTTTTTGAAAAATCGATGAATAACTGCAAATCTTTTTCTCTTACATTTTGCAGCATAAAAGTTTTAAAAGGTTGTATTGTGCGTTGAACAGCTGTTTTTGTTTCTATTTTTTCTTCAATCAACGGATAAAGACCGTCTTGCCACGCCTTTTCAAAAGTCGGAGTCATGATAAAGCCCGTCATAAACAAAGCAAGAGAAATTAAAATCATATTGGAAGGTGTCTGTGATGTCCCAAGAGCTTGTCGTGTGATGGAAAAAACAACAACGATTCTGGTAAACGAAGTCACCATGATCAATATGCTTGGCGCAATGGATAAAACCGTCAACAATAAAACCAGTTGGACGATTCTTGCTGTTGAAGATCCTCCGCCATCTGCTAAATCTATATTAATGCTTTGCGCCCGAGCGACCTCAGCCATTAAACAAAAAAAGGCTGGTATCAGGGATTTTTTAAGTATTGTCATGAACGACCTCTTGATTTTCACAGCAACTTTCATTCTTTACGTCAAAAGAATCTATTAAAGTATTATTTTCTCCGATGATTAACAAATATTCTTTATTTTTACAGCGAACGAGAATTAAGCGATTTTTCAAATCAACCGTTTTACAATCCATTAAAATTAGTTCTGAATTTTTTTTATTTTTAACCGTTCCCGGTATAAAAGAAGAACCGAATTTTTTAAAAAGAAACGAAATCAGAAAAATAATCCCTAGGACGAAAATCAACCCTAAAAAAGCGGATAAGAAAGAAGGTTCGTGTTGCATGCTGTTCTTTTCGATCTCCCAAGACGTCAAAATACATCAAAATAAAACGGTAAAACGAATTAATGTTTTTTTCAATTATCGCAGTTTTGAAATCAAAAGTCACTTTTAGACAGTTTCGACATCAAAATAATTTTTTAATTCATACTATAAAAGAATTTTTCCAACAAAGGCGAAAAAGAGCACAAGAAAATCACTATTTCAATCAACAAGAGTTAAATTTTCAGCCAAATCAGCATTCTGTCTGACTTTGATCCCACAAACAAAAACCAAATCTATATTTTTCAGAAAAACAACCGTATGAGAAAATAAATACAAAACGTACTTTTTTTATCATATTATGAAACAATAGTTATTTTTTACAGCTTTTAAAAATGCCATTATTTTTTTCTTTCGTTAAAAAAGCCATAAACATATTTAAAAAAAATTTAATATTGAAAAACATCTGTATTTATCTACACTGAAAATAAAAAAGGATAATGTCATGGACGCAATTTCACGCAAAAATTTAACACGCTTGTTGTCCCAAGCCGATCAAAAACCTGTTTGTGTTTTTACTGATCTGGATAAAACATCTTGTTTGGAATTCAATGCGGATTATGCCGCCGAAAACAAAGCGGAAACGGGAAAATCGGGTTGTTATATGCAACCGGATATAAGGCGCGCCTTAACCTCATTGCCTCAAACGGGCAGTTCTTATTACATTGTTACAGGACGTCATTGGGCGGACGTACGCATTAATGATGTAACATCACAAAAAATTCCGGACGGGGCTTTCTATGATTTATTGGGGGGAGTAAAAGATTTTGAAAAAGCTTCCGGTGTTGCCGGACACGGTCGTTTATTAATCAATAATGGCGAAACGACCGTCTTACGGCGTTCTGCGTCTCCACAAGATTCTTTTAAAGAACAAAAATTTGAAAGATATGTCGGAGAACGTGTTTTAAAGTTGAAAACGGATATTTTTAAACGTTGGCCCGAAACACGAGGAAAAATTCTTGCAGAATACAAGAAACATCTCAGTTATATCAATCTCAGCGATTTTATAAAAGAATCCCCTTTAGTCGGTAAAGAGGTTTTTGAATATGTCGATACCGGAATGAAACAGATTATGAATGGACAAAATCCGGACGGCACAAAAGACATTAACGCTCCCGAAAATCCGAATAACGCCTTGTTTTACACGGTTGAACCGACAGGGTCTATGGAAATCAGATCAAAAAACCAAAGCAAACGTAACGGTGTTGAAAAATCAGGGTTCTTGGAAGAAGCCTATAAAGCGGGCGGTCCTGTTATTGTTATGGGAGACAGTTTGGCAAAAAACGGAACTGATCGCGATATGGTCGAAGCTGTCAGAGACTATTTCCAAAAGAAAGGGGCTTTGGATCGTGTTTTCGTCATTCATGTAATGAACGGAGAACAAAACAGAATTACAGATAGAAATGATACTTGTTATCCAACCATTTCCATAAAAGATCCTGATGAATTGGGGCAGGTCATGAAAATGGTAGCCGGTCATTCCCGTTCAAGACAAGAAAAAGAAACACAAATCAATAATTTAAAAATGAAAAACAAAAATCGGGGAAGATAATTCCGACCATTAAAAATTAAAAGCTTTTTAACAATACCGTTAAAAAGCTTTTATTTTATCATACAAAACAGATCTTTTACCGTCCGCCTTTTCTATTTTTAATGTCTGATATATTTATTTGAGTACAAGTTTCTTTATCGTTACTTTTTAAAATTGTTTCTTTCTTATTCCGATCGGTGTTTTCTTTGTTTTTGTTAAAGTGCAGTCCTGTTTCAAAAACCTTTTGAAGGTTATGGATACAATCTTGTACTTTTTTCTGAGGAGATTTCTGAGGCAAAGTATCATTCATCAAGTTGCTTGGATGATTAATATCCTCTTGTTTTTTTGATCCGCGTGTCATGGGCACTTCGGAAATGAAATATGTCCCGAACGTAATCCCCATTACAGCCGCATCACGTTTAACTTCAACAAAAGATTCCCGACCTTGGAACCATTTTCCGGTTGTCTGCACAAATTTTTTCACTTCCGGAGTAATTAATAAAGAAGCTTTACCGACACGAATAACGCCTTTGGCGGCATAAGCCCCGATAACATCACATGTTGCGGACGCAATACTTAAAGCACCTGAGGTTAAAGTGAAATTCGCTTCATTTTTATTTTTAGCTAAATAATCCAAAACGCCTCGCGTTTCCCCTTTTTGTTTTGCCTTTTGAGCCGGTTCCAACAAAGAAATCGTCTTTTCACATGTTTTATAAGCACACATACCGATAACACCGGGGATACCGAACAAATGCGCCGCCACAACAGTTCTGGTAATGTTTTTAGCACTATCGCGCAACTTTAAATAGACCTGTCCGTGTTTTCTTTCCATCAATTTATCAAACGCCTTGATTTTACGGTCTATTTTTTCCAATAAAGGTAATTTATGCAAAATCGTTTCTTTTTTTTGTTTGATACGTTCTTTTGCATTTATAACACCTTGAGCTGTCGCCGAAACAAACAATTCAAGCGTATTTTTACGCAGACTTAATTTTTTGGGAGTATTTTTTTCAACACATTGAGTCATAATCGTTACCTATTCAAGGGTATCTATTAATTTTTTAAACTCATTATGGATTTTTTCCGCTTGAAAACCGTCCAAAGGATATTTGACTTCAGAGGTCTTATCCATAACAAACAAAATCACCAAAGCCTTTTCCATTTCCATCTGTAGAGTATCCAAATAATCCGCCTGTGTTATTTCACTGCACGACACGCATAAACGCATATATGTTTTCAACCTTGCCGTTTCCAGAATCGTTTCCTGAAACGTTTCATTCGCTTCACCGGCATCAAGTGTCGAAGTGTTTTCATCATCTGTGATTTCCACATTGTCCAACACTTTTTTTACAAGACGGAACTGAGTGAAAATCAAGCGCCCTTGATCATCACATTCAAAAGGATTTATTTTTTCAAAACCGTCCAGATCAGAAAGATTACGTTCCATTTCTTCGGGAGAAACTTTCATCAACTGTTCATATCCGGCGGATTGATCAAATTGTTTCAGTAACGGAATTATTTTTGCTTCGGCTTTTTTCGCGCACATTTTCAAATCCGGATCATCCGTTTCACTGAAAACTTTTATAAAGCTGTAAAACAAGGGGGATTCTTGAGGATCGACTTCCAAATCCCCTTTTAAAAACAACTCCAATCTATGTTTTACTTCACCTTCCAGTAATGCCAATTGTTTTGCATCAATAGAAGGGGCGGATAAAATCATTGATCTTTGCGCAAGCAATGTCGTTTCAGTTTCATCAGAAAAAATATTTTCCATATTTTCCTCTACAGAGAAAAAGAATTGATTAAAAAAGCAATTGTACAAAAAATCGCAAAAAAATAAAAGTATTTTCGAAAAAAATATTTTTTTTCGATAAACAACTTTTCCGTCTATGAAAAATTTTTAAAATCCAAACCGTTAACGGACACGGATTGATAAAAAATTTTTCAAAAAAAATCATATTTCCTGCAATCTTTCACGCAATTGTTGCGGTGCCGTCCCACCATAACTTTTCCGGTCGTTCAAAGAATGTACAACATCTAAAACATTGTATACCTCAGCCGTAATCTGCGGGCAAATTTTCTGCATTTCCGGCAAGGGGACATCTTTTAAACATAAACCGTTTTTTTCGGCAAACTTGACAATTTGCCCCGTAATATGATGAGCGTTTCTAAAAGGAATACCGGCTTTTTTAACCAACCAGTCCGCCAAATCGGTTGCAGTCGGAAAACCTTTTTCCAAAGCCGTTTTCATATTGGTTTCATTCACGCACAAATCTTTGACAATGGCATTCATGACTTTCAACCCCAGCGTCAAAGTATCACAAGCATCAAAAACACATTCCTTATCTTCCTGCATATCTTTGGAATATGCCAACGGTAATCCTTTCATAACGGTCAAAAGCGTCATTAAGTTGCCATATATCCGTCCTGTTTTAGCTCTTAACAGTTCCGCCGCATCGGGATTGCATTTTTGCGGCATGATCGAACTGCCTGAAGTATATTCCTGCGGCATTTTGACAAACCCGAAAGGTTGAGAGGAAAAAATAACAAACTCTTCAGCCAGACGGGACAAATGCATTGCGCAAATCGAAGAGCAGGACAAAAATTCTAAGACGAAATCCCGATCGGAAACACTGTCCATTGCATTTTTTGTCGGCGCTTGGAATCCAAGTTTTTGCGCTGTGAAAAAGCGGTCGATATCAAACGGCGTTCCTGCCAAAGCGGCAGACCCAAGAGGGCATTCGTTCATGACATCAAAAGCGTTGCGGAAACGTTTTATATCGCGCCCGAACATTTCATGATACGCATGCAAATAAAAACCGAAAGACACAGGTTGAGCCACTTGCAAATGCGTAAAACCTGGCATAAGCGTTTCAACATGTTCATTTGCTTTTTCTTTCAAAGTCTTGCGCAATTCGGTCAACAACACAATTATTTTCTGGCATTCTTCACGAACGAACAACTTTAAATCTGTTGCAACTTGGTCGTTACGCGATCTGGCCGTATGCAGTTTTCCCCCCGCTTCGCCGATCAATTCTTTCAAGCGGGATTCCACAGCCATATGAATGTCTTCCAATTCCGCCCGAAACTCAAAAACACCTTCTTGAATTTCACGCAAAATCGCATTCAACCCTTTTTGAATTTTTTCCTCTTCGTCTTGATTGATGATCCCTTGTTTGAGCAACATGGCGGCATGAGCTTGGGATCCCCTTATATCTTGAGCGTACAACCTTTTATCATAAGGCAAAGAGGCGTTAATTTCCAACATCAATTCGGACGGGGGCAGATCGAAACGTCCGCCCCACATTTTGTTTACATCAGTCATTTTTACGGTGTTTCATTTTATAATCCGCCATTAAACGGACGGCGTTGATTTTAATAAATCCGGCGGAATCCATTTGATTAAACCCGCCATGGACATCCATTGAAGCAATATTTGCATCATAAGGGGTTGTATCGCTAGAACGGGCTACAGGGTAGGCGTTTCCTTTATAAAGTTCCAAAACGACACGTCCGTTGACATTTTTCTGACAGGTGTCAACAGCTGACATCAAAACTTCCATTTCAGGAGAAAACCAAAAACCGTTATAAATCAGGTCGGCTATTTTAATACCGAATTGTTGGTTTAAACGATACACTTCACGATCGACGCACAATCCCATCAAATCAATATGCGCGGCATGCAAGATCGTTCCCCCCGGTGTTTCATAAACGCCGCGCGATTTAATACCGACAAACCTGTTTTCGACCATATCCAATCGACCGATCCCGTTTTCCGATCCCAGTTTATTCAAATAGACAAACAAATCCAACGGATCGCTAACAACAGTGTGATCTTCCAGATTTTCAACTTCAACCGGTATTCCCTGTTTGAAGGTCAGGGCTATTTTTGTTGTTTTGTCTACGGCTTCCTGAGGGCAAAGCGTTTTTGAATAAACACTTTGCGGACACGGAACGCCGGGATCTTCCAAAATACCGGATTCATGACTGATATGTAATAAGTTGTCATCTTCACTATACGCTTTTCCTGCATGTTTTTTGATTTCAATTCCATGCTTTTCAGCATAAGCCAACATATCGGGACGCCCTTGGAACTCATTCAGAAAATCCGGATTTTTCCATGGAGATATGATTTTAATGGTCGGATCAAGAGCATAGGCTCCCAATTCAAAACGGACTTGGTCGTTCCCTTTTCCCGTTGCACCGTGCGCAATATATTCCGCCCCCTCTTGCTGAGCAATACGGATATGATGTTTGATGATCAAAGGACGCGCGATTGATGTTCCCAATAAATATCTGTCTTCATAAATGGCAGCCGCTTTAAAAGCGGGGAAAATATAATCCGTTACAAACTCTTTTTGCAAATCAAGGACATAAGCCTTTATTGCTCCGCATTTAATGGCTTTTTCTTCAATTGCTTTAAAGTCGTCTTCCTGTCCGACATTCGCCGTATAAGTGATAACATCAAAACCTTTATTAATAAGCCACTTTAAAATAACTGAAGTATCCAATCCGCCGGAGTAGGCGAGCACAACCTTTGGTTTATTCATTAACATAATCCTTAAAAAAAATCAAACAGCCGGTTTATTATAAAAAGCTGTGTTCTTTTGTCAACAATACGGGTTTGATTCAAAGAAACAGTGCTTGCTTTTAATAAAATAATCGATTATATTTCGATTTCCGTTTACTCCTTGCCGGCATAACGGACCGGCTATGTTTTAAAGGACGGGCGCCCATGGGGGGCGTTTTGTTTTTTAGAATTGAGACAAGCCAAAAGGAGAATTATAATGGCTTTTTATGAAAGTGTGTTTATCGCACGTCAAGATATTGCCGCTTCACAGGTGGATGCCTTGATCGAACGTTTCGAAGGCGTTATCACGGCAAATGGCGGTAAAGTTACAAAAAAAGAAAACTGGGGATTGCGTTCCTTAGCTTATCGCATGAACAAAAACCGCAAAGGACATTACGTTCTTTTTAATATAGACGCTCCGGCCAAGGCATTGATCGAATTGGAACGTCAAATGCGTTTTGATGAAGATGTCATTCGTTATCTGTCGATTCGCGTCGAAGAATTAGATGACGCCCCGTCAGCCATGATGAATTACAAAGGCAAAGACGCCAAAGGGCGCGCAAAAAAATTCGATGACAAATTCGATCTTGAAGAAGAAAGCGAGGAATTCTAATGGTAGCTACAACACGTCGTCCTTTTTTCCGTCGTCGCAAAGCTTGTCCTTTTTCAGCCAAAGACGCACCGAAAATCGATTATAAAGATATAAAATTACTGCAGCGCTTCATTTCAGAACGCGGTAAAATCGTTCCAAGTCGCATTACCGCGGTTTCCGTGAAAAAACAACGTGAATTGGCCAAAGCAATCAAGCGCGCCCGTTATTTGGGATTGCTGCCTTACGTCATGGACTAAGGAAAAGGAGATTTTAAGATGGAAGTTATTTTGCTCGAACGCATCGAAAAGCTTGGTCAAATGGGGGATATCGTAAAGGTGAAACCCGGTTTTGCGCGCAATTACCTGTTGCCGCAAGCAAAAGCTTTGCGTTCAAACAAAGAAAATTTAGCCTTGTTTGAAGCCCGCAAAATCCAATTGGAAGCAGCCAATCTGAAACGTCGTGAAGAAGCTGAACAAATTTCTGTAAAAATGGAAGGTCTTAATCTGGTCATCATCAGACAAGCCGCAGAAACAGGACAATTATACGGGTCTGTTACAGGTCGCGATGTTCGTGACGCCATTCGTGAAGCCGGCTATAACATTGAACGCCGTCAGGTCGTTTTGGATCAGCCTCTGAAAGAAATCGGACAATATAATATCCGAATTGTTTTACATCCGGATGTCAGCAGAACGATCGGCATCACCGTCGCACGTTCCGCGGAAGAAGCTGAAAGAAATGCAAAAGCAGCCGCCAAAGCCGCAGCAAAAGCTCAGGCAGCAGCGGAAGTTACAGAAGCTTTTTCTTCTGAAGCACCGAATGCTTAATTGTATTACCCTTTAAAGTAACGGCGGGAGGATTTTGTATGCCCCCGCTGTTTTTTTGACAACGGAGAATGAAATGAAAAAAAATCTTATCGTTCTTGATGCCGACGGTTGTATGTATCTAACACCTTGCAAAGCCATTCCTGTATTGGAAGATGCTATTGACATGTCTATGTTGCGATTATTGGAAAGTTACAAAAACCATCCGAAATATCCAGAGACACTTTCACGGCTTGATAAAATGTTTGAAAACTTCGACAAAACAAAACTCGGAGTAAGCTTCCACAACACGGATCACGACTTGCAAAAAGACAGCATAAAGGAAGCCGCCCTCATTTCCGGTAAGAAATTTTCAGACCTCGTCACCCCAGAAAACGTTTCAGCGGAAGACAAAGAAAAAATGCGTCTTATCGCCGCACGCGCTCTGTTGAAAATGCTCCCCCCCACAGCCGAAGGAAACCATCGGGTTTCCGGTATGATGAATCTTGAACCGGCTTTTAATATCGACACGTTTAAAATTGCCGATTTTTATCGTAAATACGCTACGATCGACTACAGCGCTTATGGCATCAAACGAAATCCGGCAATAGAAAAAGTCATTCAAGACGCTCGAAAAAGAGGGGATGCCATCGGAATTTATACGGACAACTCGTCCCAAAACGGCATTCAAATTGCAAAAGCTTTAGGATATGATCCTAAAATATTTGATTTCGTTTATGATATGTTTGATACTGGGTTGACCAAAAAAAACAATACCGGCTGGGAAAATTTCCAATCTTTTCTGGAAAAAAGGTACGGACCGGACTTTGATTGTAAAAAAGTCAAATTCTATGACGATAACAAACTGATTTGCGCTACGGCAGAAAAAAACGGCATAGCCAGCTATGTTGTCGATTCACAAAAAGCAACCCGCTTTAAAAAGCCAGATCCCAAACAGACTTTACTTGCTTGCCTTAAAAACAAAATGAGCAGATAACTTTTTATATAAAAAAATGAGCAAAGAAATCACCGATCAGGATTTGATCCGTATCCCTCCACGCAATTTGGAAGCTGAACAGGCTCTTTTAGGAGCCATTCTGGCAAACAACCATACGTTGGAAAAAGTGTCAGAATTTTTAAAACCGGTTCATTTTGCCAGCCCTGTCCACACGGCAATCTATCAAGCGATTTTAACATTGCATTCACGCGGTCATACGGCAGACCCTGTTACATTAAAAGGGTATTTTTCAAATGACAGTATCTTAAATGAAGTTGGCGGCACAAAATACTTAATGGATTTGGCTGCAACTGCGGTTACAATCATTAATGCCGAAGATTATGCAAAATTAATCTTCGACAGGTATTTGCGAAGACAATTGATCAATCTTGGAACGGATATCGTCAATAACGCCTATGACGTCAATTTTGAAAACGACGCCTCAACACAAATGGCGCAAGCCGAAAAAAAATTGTACGATTTAGGAACCGAAAGACAGATTGAAGGCGGTCCGAAACCTTTTGTCGAAACACTCACCGAAGTCATTCAAGAAGTTTCCGAAGCTAAAAAAAATCCGAACGGTTTATCGGGAGTTCCTTCCGGTTTTAGGGATCTTGATAAAAAAATGGGGGGGTTGCACAAATCCGACTTGCTTATTTTAGCGGGACGTCCCGGCATGGGAAAAACAGCTTTTGCAACCTGTCTGGCTTTTAACACGGCTCGCAGTTTTCTGGAAGATATGCAAAACGGAAAAAAACGCCAAGGCGTAGCTTTCTTTTCATTGGAAATGTCTTCTTCGCAATTGGCAGCCCGTATTTTATCAATGGAAACTCAAATAGCCTCCGATCAATTACGCAACGGAAAAATAACGACAGACGAATTTCGCCGCATCGTGGGATTCGCTTCGGAATTGGAAAAAGTCCCTTTATATGTTGATGACACCCCCGGTTTGAACGTAGCCGCCATTCATAACCGTTGCAGACGCTTAAAACGAGATGAAACAAAGGGATTGGGATTAATTGTCATTGATTATCTGCAATTAATAGACATGTCGACTTCCACCTATAAAGGCGATATGGTAAGAGGATTGACGGAAACAACCCGTTTATTGAAAATCATGGCAAAAGACTTAAACGTCCCCGTTTTGGTTTTATCACAACTGAACAGAGCTGTTGAACAACGTGATGACAAGCGTCCTTTATTATCGGACTTGCGCGATTCCGGTTCTATTGAACAAGATGCCGATATTGTCATGTTTGTTTTCAGAGAACACTATTACATAAAAAACAACATACCGGTACAACGTCAAAATGAAACCGATGATAAATTCAACGAGCGCTTACGAAAATGGGAAAAATCCGTCATTGATTTGGAGAAAAAAGCCGAATTGATCATAGCTAAACAACGTCACGGTTCATTGGGAACAATTGATCTGTCATTTGAAGGCAAATTCACCCGTTTCGGCGATTGGATCAATCCGGAAAACATTTCTTAAATCATGAAAGAAAGCGTATCTTTAAAAACAAAAAAAGTTTTATCATTTAACAAAAATGTTTTTTTACTAAGATAAAATCAAGCCAAACCGGTATGCCAAACAAATTTCATATCATTTCACAGAACAAGAAAAGGGGGATTATTAATCGTTTTTATCATTTTTCAAGCTCATATGAGCCGGAATTATCTTTCCGTCTTCAAATTTTGGAAGCGTATAAATGCTGTCCGCCGGCGATCTGTCGGAAATGCAGAAAAAAAACAAAAAAATAAAAACTAAAATCAATCCAATAATTGTTAAAATCTTAAAAGGATATTTTTCCTCTATAAAATGAAAAGAGCGGATTCGTATCCCGTAAATCAAGAAAGGCAATAAAAACGGTAAAAGAACGCAATAAAAAATTCTTAACATATTGCTGTATCCATTTTTTTTAATTTCTTAATATAAAGTTGTAACATGATCTGTGGAAAAAAGAAATGATAAGCCTGGTACCTTGTAAAAAAAACAAAGCGCATGCCCGAATTGCCTTTTCATGGCGCAACGATGCAAAGACAATAGCTTCTTCCTATATTGCCCTGCCAAAAAGCTGGGCTTCTTTTTGGATGGAATACAATGAAGGTTATTTTGAATTCCCTTTATTTCATCCTGTTTTCATCGCTGATGGAACTGAATTGTCCGGTTTTGTCCGTTTTGAAAAAGCTCAATTACAAGAATACCCGAATGAAACCGTTATTGAGGTCATGATTAATATAGCTCCGCACAAACGCGGAGAGGGAATAGGTACACAGGCTTTGATTTTATTACAAGAATACATGCGTCAAAAAAAAGTTTTCGCTTTATTGGCTGATATCCGCGCAAATAACAAAGCATCAATCAAAGCTTTTGAAAACGCTGGATTTTCTTTTTTGAAAGAACGGATTGAATATATTGAAAAAACAAAAGAAAATTGCCATATAGTGTGCTATTTTTGTAAATTATAGAAATTTATTAACGCTTTTAATGGATAATTGAAAGAAAACGGAGCTTTTGATGACACTATCCCATTATTTTATCTTTTTGATTTGTTTGTGTTTATGCAATATCACCGTTTTATATAGCTATTTTTTATATTATGAAGCTCAAAATTATCAAAAAGTGCATAATACGGTTTTTGTTCCCGTTTTAAAAAACGCCTATCCCATACAAATTTCAAGCTTTTTGATCGGATCTGTCCTTTTATTCTATTTCACGGAAGACAAAAGTTGGTATTATGAGTCAAAATTTTTATATTTTCTAGGAATGACAACTCTTCTGATTCCAATCGGTTATCTTCCTTTAAAAGGCAAAACAAGAACAATCGTAAAGTCTGTTTTGGAATTCGGCGGTATCACCGGATTGACCTTCATTTTCCCCTATAGCGATTTTCTCAAACAAATTCCAGCTTCTCCCGAACTTGTGCGTATAGGCATAGCTGTCATTTGGTTTACCGTTTTCAAATTCTTTTGCGTGCTTAACCGCTTTGAAGGAATGGCCGCAATTCAAGCCTTCCATATAGGATTGTCCTCGTTACTGGTTTTAATCTTCATCGCTTTCACACCGACAGCCTTACTCCAAATCAACTCTCAACTTTTCTTATTGATTTTTTTGCTGACCCCGTTGATTTTCGTCTTGCAATATTCCTTGCCCCTTAATGAAACATGGTCAACCGTATTATGCTTTTGTTTGACTGGGTTGTCCGTTTTCATGGCATTAACCGGCAATTGGAGTGTCGGCATATTAATGATCATGTATGTTCTTTTTGAGCTGGTTGTCGTTTGTTACCGCTTTATCAAGAATTTCATTTTCCGACAACATCAGGCTTTGTTTTTCTATCAAGGATTATTGGACAACGGACTGTCAAAAGAACAAATCGTCAATGCCATCATCCGTTATCATTTCTTAATGTCCGGATTGATCCTGTTTATCATTTACGCTTCCAGTCAAGTTCAAGCTATCGTTTTGGCTTTATTTTTATACTTGAGACTATATTATAGCGCAGTAGCTCCTCAAGCGGCGAAATCCTCACTGATCGACCTTTACCGGCAAGCCAAAAAAGATGCTAAAAAAGGAATATTGGAAACAGAACGCACAATAAACGAATTGAAAGAAAAATATAATAAAAGCTCATCTCAAAAAAAGGATACAACTGATGAACAATCATGATTTATTGACGCGTCAGTTGGTATTGAAAATCTTTCATGCCGTTTTACGCCAAAATAAAGGTTTGGAAGATCAATATGCCTTTTGCATGAACAATCAAGACAAAAAACAACCTCTGGAAAACAGAGACAGAATGTTTGTACGGTTGTTAGTTACCGTTATGTTGCGTCGTCTAAGACAATCCGATCAAATCATCTCTCGTTTTTTAAAGTCTCCGTTGCCGGAAAAGGCCTTTTATGTTCAAGATATCTTAAGATTGGGAACAGTACAGCTTGTTTTCTTAGATACCCCCCCTCACGCCGCCGTGTCAACCGGCGTTTCACTCATCAAAAAGAATCCGGAATATAAAGGATTTTCAGGATTGGTTAATGCCGTTTTACATCGCATAGCCGAACAAGGAAAAGTAATAGCTCGGAATCAAGATGATGCACTAATCAACGTTCCAGATTGGTTGTATGACGAATGGCGAAAAGAATATGGGGAAAACACAGCAAAAAAAATCGCTGCTGCCGGACTTCACGAAGCTCCTGTCGATTTCAGCGTAAAAGAAAATCATGCTTATTGGGCGGATCAATTACAAGCCGTTGAAATGCCGACAAAAACACTGCGTCGACAAAAAACGGTAGCCATTCCAACACTTCCCGGTTTTCAAGAAGGCAACTGGTGGGTTCAAGATTTATCCGCAGCTATACCGGCTCGACTATTCCATTCATTAAAAGGTAAAAACGCAATCGATATTTGTGCGGCTCCAGGCGGTAAAACAGCTCAATTAATTACAGCAGGAGCAAACGTTACCGCAATAGATATCTCTTCCAACCGCATCGACCGGTTAAAAGAAAATTTAAACAGATTACATTTGCAAGCCAACCTTGTTTGCGCCGATGTATCCGAATGGTGGAACGGCGTTAAACATCAACATTCAAAATTTGATGCCGTCTTATTGGACGCTCCCTGTTCGGCAACCGGAACATTGCGTCGTCATCCGGACGTTTGTGTTCACAGAACGTTTCAAGATATCGAGCGTTTAAAAAAAACGCAAGAAAGTCTTTTAAAAATAGCCGTTGATATGTTATCTGATACAGGAGAACTGATTTACTGTGTTTGTTCAATTCTTCCTCAAGAAGGACGTGAAATCATCGATCAAGCGGTTCAATCGGGATTAGTTGAACGAATGGCTTTAACACAACAAGACGTGCCAAAAGAAATGATAACAAAACAAGGCGATCTTTGCATTTTCCCGTTTTTTTATGAATCCACCGGCGGTTGCGATGGCTTTTACGCCGCCCGTTTAAAAAAAGGCAAGAATAATGAATAAATTGACAATCCTATATCCTTTTATTGAAAGCGGTTTCAATAAATACACCCGTTCTTTTATTGAAGAAATTGCATGGATCAAGCGCAGCCGTAAAGTTGATGTTTTGACCACAGTTGATCAAGAAGGTGAAATTTCCCGATTGTTAAAACAAGAAGGTTTGCCTCATGAAGAAGTCGCTTTTTCTTATCCGGTCGGAATCAAAGATTTCTATTTATCAGCTCTGTTCAAATTAATACGCTCCGCCTTGCCTTTATTCTTTTACTTCAGGTCAAATAAAATTGATGTCGTCCATTGTCCCGATTTAATATCATTGTTGTGCTGGGGAAACCCTGCAAGAATGAATCGCGTCCGTTTCATTGTATCGGTTGACAGAGTTGAAAAATTTTCACACTACACCTCTTTAATGTTAACGGATGCCTCAAAAATCATCTGTCAAAACGAAGACGTACGTTTAAAAATGCCTTCCCGTTTTTCCGCATCAGCCTTGATGGCACCACAAGCTCAAAACATACCGGAAAATTTAAACGAAGACACTATGCGTAAAAACACAGTTGACTTTTGGACAAATCTTTATGCTTCTTTATATGCAAGACCGGATGTGGATAAAATTACCGGTTTATTAAATAACAATTAACAGGAGGAAAACGTATGAAAAAATATTTATTTCTTTTTTTAATGTTGTTTTCGTTTCCCTGTATGGCGCAAAATCTGATCGATTCCAAAAAGGTGGAACATATCGGTGTTTTCGATGATTGGAACGCTTACATTTTCAACGATGCAAAAGATAAAGTTTGTTTTGTTTCATCAATGCCTTCGAAATCAGCCGGAGAATATACACGGCGCGGAGACGTTTTCTTAATTGTTTCCCATCGTCCGAATGAACAATTATTCGACGTATTGACGTTTGTTTCGGGGTACACTTATCTGCCGCGTTCGGAAGTGCAATTAAGAACAGGGGATTTAAAAGTCAACTTATTTACAAACGAAGACACGGCTTGGGCCAAAAATTTAAAGACTGACAGTGAAATTGCCAAAGCCATGAACAAAAATGTCAGAGTAACAGTAAAAGGTTTAACCATAGACGGTATAGAAACTTATGACACTTTTTCATTAAAAGGGTTTAATAACGCCATGGAAGCAATTAATCGCCTGTGTCGCCAGCCTGCCGGAAAAAACGAATAACTTTTTTGGCTTTGTAAATGTTATCAAAAGTGGTATCTTTTTCTTAAAAGCGTTTTAACAAGGTAAAAAAAATGACAAAAACAACTCCGCTTACAGATCCTGTCCGTCAAGAATTCATTGATATGTATGAAGAAAACTTGATCGACTTGATGGAAAAATCAAATACTGAAAAGTTATCGGAAGAAGATGAGCGTTCTTTAAGAATCAGCGCCATGGTCGATACGGCTATGCAGGTTCGTAAAGATTTGGATCCGTTATTGGCAAAAAAATTAAAGTCTCTTGAAAATTTAAAAGACTACAAGCAATATTTACTTGCCGAATTCCGTATTTTCGGTTTCATTCCAAAATCATCAACAGCCCGTATCTTTGCAGAATACCTGCTTTTATCATTGCTGGACGAATTTGAAATTGAAGACAGAATTGATTTTGAAGTGTTCGGCAACGAATTAAATCAGGCTTTCATGAAAATGAGCGATGATTACAAAGATTTGCGCCGCATTTTCCCTTGGGGGCAATTGATCGATTAATCGTCATTTCCTTTTTTGGGGAGCTTGGTTAAAATAAATTCCGCCAAACTTGCCGGCAGGCAAGCGGCAAGCCAAGCTGTAAAAGCTAGTGTTTTCGGAAAAGTGATACGGCCTTTGTTTTGACAAAGGCCTTTTGCTATGATTAAAGCAGCCTGATCGGCTGGCATAAGAAAAGGCATTGGAAATTTATTTTTTTGCGTAATACGGGAAATAACAAAGCCGGGACAAACAACATTAACCTCTATCCCATAAGCTTTTACATATCCCCGTAAAGCCTCTCCCCAAGCACGCACGGCATTTTTCGACCCTGAATAAGCCGGAGCGGATGGTAATCCTCTGTATCCCGCCAAAGAACTTAATAAAGCTATCTGTCCTTTCTGTCTGGTTTTCATTCTTTCCAAAGCCGGTAAAACCGTATTTAAAACGCCTCCGACATTAACAGAAAAAATTTTTCGCGTTATTTCCGCACTTTCTCCGGTTTTTCCGGGACCGGCGGAAATTCCGGCATTGGCAATCACTAAATCCAACGGAGCCATCTCATCACACTGATTTATCCATTGTTCCATAAGAACTGAATCCGTAACATCTATTCGTTGAATAAAAACTTGTGCTTTTTTTTCTTTACAACGTAAGGCAACACTTTCCAAACGCTGTTCATTTTGCGCACATAAAAACAAAGTCACACCTTCTTTGGCATAAAATAAAGCCAATGCTTCTCCAATCCCGCTTGAAGCGCCTGTAATTAAAATATGTTGCGGATTTTTCATTTTTAAATTCCCGTTTTAATCAGTTTTATGTAAGGTAAATCAAATCATCTCATAAATAAAGAGGCTTGAATATGGAAAGCATGACAGGTTTCGGATCTTTTTCTTCACAAAAAGAAATCAGATGGACTTGGACTTTACGCAGTGTCAACGCAAAAGGATTGGAAATAAAATGCCGTTATCCTCAAGGTTGTGAAACACTCGAACAAAAAATACGGGAATGTTTACGGTCTTTTTTCATCCGCGGTAACATATTGGTTTCTTTGGAAATCATGTCGGATCCGCAACAACAATACATTCAAATAAACCATCCCTTTTTAGAACAGATTTGCCGTTTGGCTGAACAGTTGCAAGAACTTCATCCCAGTTTAAGACCAGCCTGTATAGACGGTTTACTTAATGTTCGCGGTGTTGTTGATGTACATTCTGCAACAACGGAAAATTATGCAGAATTTTCTGACATTTTTCTCACCACTTTGGAAAAGGCGGCAGAGTCTTTAAAATTATCGCGTTTAACGGAAGGGCAGAAAATAAGTTCGTATTTAAACGAACAGATAAACCAAATGGAGCAATTACTCTACCAAGCCAAAAATTTAGCTGGCATACAGCCTCAAAGGATCAGACAGAAGCTGACAGAAAATTTATCTTTATTAACTCATTCGACAGATTTGTCCGAAGAACGGTTCATGCAAGAAGTAACCGCGTATATGCTACGCGCCGATATTCGTGAAGAATTGGATCGCCTGTCGACTCATATTCATTCGGCTCGAACGATGTTGTCAGATAAAGGAGCTATCGGCAGAAAACTAGATTTTTTATGTCAGGAATTAAATCGGGAAGCCAATACCCTTTGTTCAAAATCAGCAGATATTGAATTGACAAATGTCGGTATGATGCTCAAAACTCTCATAGATCAATTTCGAGAACAGGTTCAAAATATTGAATGAGGTGCATCTATGTTAGAATCTCTTAAACGAAGAGGGTTTATGTTAGTTCTTTCTTCTCCGTCAGGAGCCGGAAAAACTGCCATAGCTCATCGTATATTGGAAACCGAAGACAATATGTCTTTATCCGTTTCTGTAACGACGCGCAATCCCAGACCGGGAGAAGTCAACGGAAAAGATTATTTTTTTGTCGACATGCCGGCATTTCAAGGAATGATACAGCGCAACGAGTTTTTAGAACACGCCCAGTTTTGCAACAATTGCTACGGTACGCCCCGAGAACCCGTCAGAAAGGCTCTGGAAGAGGGGAAAGACATTCTGTTCGATATTGAGTGGCAGGGGACACAGCAAATAGCGGAAAACGCACGAGAAGACCTTGTAAGCGTTTTTATTTTACCTCCGTCCATGGAAGAATTGGAACGTCGTCTTTTTTCAAGGGCTCAGGATTCAAAAGATACCGTCAAACAAAGAATGGCAACAGCCGCATCGGAAATGAGCCACTGGAACGAATATGATTATGTTATCGTCAATATAGACTTTGAGGAAAGTGTTAAAAACGTTCGTTCCATTATTCAAGCAGAACGTTTGAAACGTCAACGTCAATGCGGTCTGGCAAGTTTTGTAAACTCAATGCGTTACCAGACAACGGATTAATAAACTTACCCCCGTACAATGAACCTCCCTCTGTATGAAACAGAGGGAGGTTTAATAATACTGATCAACAAACTCATTCAACCGACAAAAAATATAAAGTTCGTATTTAAAGTTATAATACGGATATTCATACAGGTATAGATTTTATCAAATCCTTTTCATCTGTATTTGTAATAAAATATAATCCCTTTTTCGGTGAATATTAACAAATCTGATTTTCAGAATACATTTTTGGGAAAAAAATTTTTAATAGATTTTAAAATCATAAAAAAAGCTTTATAGGGGAGAAAGATATATCATTCTTGATGTGAAAATATTTCGATACAGAAACGAAAATATTTTTCCCCCTTTTTTATTGGGAGCGAAAAAGAGCCATTAAAAAGAAATCTATTAAAAAACTGTTTATTTTTTCAATAAATATTACTTTTAAAGCATAACAATTGACGTATCTTACGATGAAAAGCACTTAGATTACTGAAAAAACAACAACAAATTACCTTACAGCCTTAGACTATCAGATTGATCCGGCTGAAAATCCTATCCGTCGTTGTTCTTATTCAATTTTTGATTGTATACCATTCAACGTAAACAATCACGACCGGCAAGAAAACTGGTAAGAGCTGAAGTATCTTATAAAAATAACACTTTTTACGTTAAATCTTAATTACCTATACGTTATTTAGTACGGAATCAGGAATTCATGGCATCAAAAAAATCATGATTATTTTTGGATTGTTTTAATTTTTCCATTAAAAATTCCATTGCATCCGCCGCTCCCATAGGCATCAAAACGCGTCGTAATACCCACATTTTAGACAAGACATCTTTACCGACCAACAATTCTTCCTTTCGCGTACCCGATTTAGTAATATCAATAGCAGGAAAAATACGTTTATCAGACACTTTACGATCCAAAATGATTTCAGAATTTCCCGTTCCTTTGAATTCTTCAAAAATGACTTCATCCATACGCGACCCCGTATCAATCAAAGCCGTAGCTATGATGGTTAAAGATCCACCTTCTTCGATATTTCTTGCGGCTCCAAAGAAACGTTTCGGTTTTTGCAAGGCGTTGGCATCAACACCACCGGTCAAAACTTTTCCGGAACTTGGCACGACTGTGTTGTAGGCACGCGCTAAACGTGTAATGGAATCCAATAAAATAACAACATCGCGTTTATGTTCAACCAGACGTTTAGCTTTTTCAATTACCATTTCAGCGACTTGCACATGACGCGAAGCTGGTTCGTCAAAGGTGGAACTGATTACTTCCCCTTTGATGGTGCGGCTCATTTCAGTAACTTCTTCCGGTCGTTCGTCAATCAGTAAAACAATCAAGTAAATTTCGGGATTGTTTTGAGTAATGGCGTGCGCGATATTTTGTAACATGACCGTTTTTCCGGTTCGAGGCGGAGCAACGATCATACCGCGTTGTCCTTTTCCTTGAGGACAGATCAAATCAATGATTCTGGAAGTCATATTCTTATTATCCAGATCATTTTCCATATTAATTTTTTCTGTCGGATGTAAAGGGGTCAGATTATCGAAATTGATACGGTAACGGACGTTTTCCGGATCTGTAAAATTTATTTTTAATACTTTTGATAAAGCGAAATATTTTTCTCCGTCTTTTGGGGCTCGTAGTTCGCCTTCGACGGTGTCTCCTGTTCTGAGTCCGAGTTTTCTCACTTGGTTTGGAGAAACATAAATATCGTCGGGTCCGGGCAAATAATTTGATTCCGGAGAACGTAAAAATCCGAACCCGTCTTGCAAGACTTCAATAACTCCTTCGTCAATCAGGACTTCGTCATTTTTGGACAATTGTTTTAATATGGCAAAGGTTAAGTCTTGAGTTCTCAGTGTTGAAGCGTTTTCAACGCCTAATTCTTCCGCCATGCTTAAAAGTTCGGCAGGAGATTTCTTTTTTAAATCTTTTAAATTCATACACACTCTGTAATGTAGTTATGGAAAAGCGGGAGATTGTCCCCAGAAGAGATTTTGTTTTATATTTTTTACCATCTCAGGTCAAGATGAAAAAATTCGTTTCCAACTAATTATATTAATATAAAAGGTTGTTGTTTGATGTTGTTTCCTGTGGATAAGTTTAATAAGATTTTATCCACAGCTTATCAACATTATTTTTCACATTGAATTGGTGTTAATACGGTGTGGAATTGATTTTTGACCGGATAATGAAAATAACGATTCGTTACATCCTGTGAATAAAGTGGATAACTTTTATTCTCTATTTAACCGGGGTGATGATTTTTTTTATACACATCTGAACAAAAAACGGGACATAATTGAACAGCTTTAATAAAATAAGGTACCTTTTTTAATTATCAGACTTATGCACAAGGATGTTGAAAAATGTTGATATTAGCTTCTCAAAGCAAAAGCAGGCAGGATCTTTTGAAAGCGGCCGGTGTTGATTTTCAGTGCGTTCCGGCTGAAGTCGATGAAGAAAAAACAAAAAGGGAAATGCTGTTGCAAGGGGGTAACAGTTATGAAACCAGCTTGAAATTGGCTTTGCAGAAAGCGGTGCAGGTTTCTAAAAAACATCCTTCGGCTTTTGTGATTGGTTCCGATCAAATTCTGGATTTGAACGGAGAGTGGTTTTCAAAACCGGTTGATGTCAATAGTGCGCATAAGCATTTGAAAAAATTAAGAAATAAAACGCATCTTTTGGTTAACGGAACCGTTGTTGTTAAAAGAGGGAATCTGGTATGGTCTGACAATTCCGTTGTGAAAGTAACGATGCGCGATTTTTCAGATAATTTTCTTGATGATTATCTGGCTCGAGCCGGTCAGGAAATTTGTTATTGTGTCGGAGCCTATTATATTGAAGATTTAGGAATACAGTTGATAAAATCTTTTGAAGGCGATTATTTTTCCATACTTGGGTTGCCTTTGTTGCCTTTATTGGAATGTTTGCGTGCTTGCGGGGAACTGAAAAGATGATGTTGAAAAAAGCGGGAGTGATCGGTTTTCCGATTAATCATTCAAAATCACCGGTTATCCATAATTATTGGATGAAAAAATACGGCATTCAAGCTTGTTATGAAGCGATTGAGGTTCAGCCTTCTGAAGTGTTGGAATTTATCGGAAATTTAGACCGGAAAGGTTTTGCCGGAGTCAATGTTACAGTTCCTCATAAAGTCGGTGTGATGCCGTTGATGGATGATTTGTCTGTCGAAGCAAAAAAAGCCGGATCGGTAAACACAATTATTGTGCGTTCTGATCATACGCTTTACGGGCATAATACGGACGGATCCGGATTTTTAAAAAATCTATTTGAAAACAAAACCGATTTTGACATTAAAAATACAAAAGCTGTCGTTCTTGGAACGGGAGGGGCGGCAAGGGGCGTGTGCGCCGCTTTAATTCTTGCTGGAATTTCTGAAATCGCATTGGTATATAGAACAAAACAAAAAGCTCAGTCCTTAGCTCAATCGGTCGGCGGAAATTTTAATCTGATACAATGGGATCAAAAAGAACAAGTGTTATCTGATGCCGGATTGTTGATTAATGCGACAACTTTGGGCATGAAAGGTTTTGATCCGTTGGAAATTAATTTGAAAAATTTACCACAATCCGCTGTTGTTGCCGATTTGGTTTATGCTCCTTTAAAGACGGACTTATTAAAACAGGCGGAAAATAATGGAAATATAACGGTGGACGGATTGGGAATGTTGTTGCATCAAGCCGCTTTGGCTTTTCAAGCGTGGTTCGGCATCATGCCGGAAGTGTCGGCTCAACTCAGGGAGATCGTTTTAACATGAACAGAAGTGTCGTTGTTGGACTGACCGGTTGTATGGGATCAGGAAAATCGACTGCGGTCAATATGATTAAAAACATGGTTATTCCCGTTTTCGAAAGTGATAAAACCGTTCATCGGTTGATGCGGGATAATCTTGAAATGAAAAGTATATTTCAACGCAAATTTCCGGAAAGTATTGTTAATCATGCCGTCGACAGAGCGGTTTTATCCAGTTTGCTTAACAGTAAAAAAGTTGATATTCAGGAATTGGAAAGAATAATTTATCCGTTTATGGAACAAGAGTTGCAAGCTTTTTTTGTCAGACACAGATTTGAACGGATTGTTGTTTTGGATGTGCCTTTATTATTTGAAGCGGGGTGGAATCGTTTTTGTGATAAAATCATTGTTATGACTGCTCCGGCAGAGGTGTTAAAAGCGCGTGTGTTTCAACGTACTGGAATGACGGAAGAAAAATATGAAATATTGACGCAACGTCAGATGGATGATCGGGAAAAACGTTTGAAAGCGGATTTCGTTATTGAAACGCAGAACGGAATTGATCCGGTAAAAGAACGATTGTATGAAATAATGGAAGAATTAATATGCGAGAAATTGTCTTAGATACAGAAACGACAGGGTTAGACCCGTATTCGGGGCATAAGCTTGTTTCAATCGGGTGTGTTGAATTGGAAAACCATATACCGACAGGGAAAACATATTATCAATTAATCAATCCAGAACGGGATGTTCCTCAGGAAGTTGTCAAAGTTCATGGATTGACAAATGAAATTCTGGATAAAGAACCGCCATTCAGAGATATTGTCGATGATTTTTTGTCTTTTATTGCGGATTCTCCACTTGTTATTCACAATGCCGAATTCGATATGAAATTTATTAATGCCGAGTTGTCATGGATAAAACGTCCGACAATTCCAATGGACAGAACGATAGACACTTTATTGATTGCCCGACGAAAATTTCCCGGATCTCGTGTCAATCTGGACGAATTATGCCGCCGGTTTAACATTGATAACACAAAGCGTACAAAACACGGAGCTTTGCTGGATTCCGAATTGTTGGCGGAAGTTTATCTGGAATTATTAGGCGGGCGTGAACCGGGGCTTGTTTTGGGAGTGAAACAAAAACAAAGTCTTTTGGATATCAAGGCTCAACAAAAGTCTGAAAAAAAGCCTCCTAAAGAACCGCGTCCTGCTGTTTTTTTGGAAGGTGAAGCGGAAAATCATGAGGCTTTTTTAAAAAAAATAAAAAATCCGGTCTGGCTTAGTTAACCGTGGCTTTTTCTTTCTGCTTTTTGATTTCTTCCAGTCGTCTGTTGTATAAACCGACAAAATCGATCGGATTGATCATAAGCGGAGGGAAACCGCTTTCGCGTGTTAAATCGGCTATGATGTTACGAGCAAACGGGAACAGCAAACGAGGAATTTCAATTAACAAAACGGGTTCTATATGTTCGGCGGAAACTTGAACGTTTGCTATGCAGCCGTATTCCACTTCACATAAAAAAGCCACCTTGTCTTGAACTTTGGCTTCGGTTTTAATCTTCAGGCTGACTTGATAAGTCGTATCTTGAATCCGACCGGCTTGAACATCGACGGAAACATTTATTTCCGGATTTGATTTCAATTCCGTAAATATTTGCGGAACATGAGGGGCTTCAAACGAGATGTCTTTGACAAATTGAGCGTTGATGGCAATGGATACAGCTTGTTGAGAGCTTTTTTCAGTGTTATTTTCGTTCATAGGTATTCTCCAAAATTAAAAATCTGCTATACTTTATCTTAATTGGATAAGTAAGAAAAGAAGGAAGGTAAAAATTATGTCACAACAGTTCCAATTTTTGGACATCATCTTTTTGGGAATAATTGTTTTGCTTTTGATTAATCGGTTGCGCAGCGTGTTAGGAACACGTCCTTCATCTGACGAATCTGTTGATAAAACACAACAGTCTTCTCAGAATTCTAAAATAGTTGATATTTCCGAATATAGAACCATTGAAAATGAAACAGGGGCTAAGTTGGAACATGATTTATCCGCCAGTGCCGGATTTGAAGAAGATTCTGAAGTCATTCAAAATTTGAAAAAAATTAAAGAAACCTATCCTTCTTTCGATTTGGTCGACTTTATGCAAAAAGCGCCACGGGCTTTTGAATATATAGCTTTAGCTTTTGCCAAAGGGAATAAAAGCGATTTGAAACCTTTATTAAGCCCGAATATTTATAAAAGTTTTGAACGGGTTATTGATGAACGGGAACAACGCCGTGAAACGGCTGAATTCAGTTTGATCGGGTTTAAAGCCATCCGTTTGAATAAAGCGGAAATGATGGGAAGTGATGTCGAATTGACTGTTGAATTTGAAACGGAACAAACAAATATCGTTAAAGATGAAAACGGAAATATCATTGTCGGAAATCCGACTTATATCGAAACTGTAACAGATGTTTGGACATTGCGTAAAAATATGAAAACTAACGATCCTGTATGGATTTTAACAGCCACCCATAATAAAATACAGGCGTGATGAAACGTGTCGTTTTTTTAGTGATTATTATTTTATTGTTTTCTTTAGGGTTTTGGGGGGGGATAAAAAAAACTCCGTTGCAATCGGTCCCTGAAAAAATAATCGCTAAAAATTTTTATGATGACATTCCTGCTGATTTAATTTTAATTCCTGTTGACTTCAGTCAATTGGAGGGGTTTGATGATGATCAAATTTCCAATGCTCTTCCAGCATTGGAAAAATCATGTATCGTTTTAGAAAAACGGTATATCCAATGGCAGACTTTTTGTAAAAAATTAAAGGAAACTCCGTTTTTTGACGATCATCAATTACGCTCTTTTTTGAAACGGGAAATGCAACCGTTTTCCGTAAATCATAAAATGTCAGGCGTGTTTACAGGGTATTATGAACCGGAAATTGAAGGGTCTCTTGTTAAAACACAAGAATATGATGTTCCCGTTTACGCTTTGCCGGATGATATCTTTCGCATTAATTTAGGAGATTTCAATCCTAAATATAAAGGGGAGATTATTTTCGGACGTTTGGAAAACAAAGATGTGAAACCCTATTTGACAAGAAGGGAAATAGAAGATCCTGAAACAACGATGCCTGCGGAAATCATTGCATGGGTCAAAGAACCGGCCGAGTTATTTGTTTTACAAATCCAAGGATCCGGTGTTTTGAAATTGCCTGACGGAAATAAAATCGGGATAGGGTATGCAGGAAACAACGGACATCCTTTTACAGGAATTGGCAGTATTATGGCGCGTAAGGGATTACTGAAAAAAGGTGTCTATACGATGGCTGAAATAAAAAAATGGTTGATTGCTCATCCGAAAGAAGCGAAAGAATTAATGCAGGAAAATGATAGATACATCTTTTTTAAAAAAATGGAAAAAACTGGAGCTGTCGGATCTTTGGGCGTTCCCTTGACAGCCGGAAGAAGTCTGGCTGTTGATCCGTCTTATATTCCTTTGGGAAGTTTTCTTTGGTTGCAAACCAAAAGTCCTGATGGAACATCTTTAAACCGTTTGATGACTGCTCAGGACACCGGAAGTGCCATAAAAGGACCTGTCAGAGGCGATTTCTTTTGGGGAAATGGAGAAAAAGCTTTGGAAATGGCGGGGCGAATGAAAAGTTACGGATCTTATTTCATGTTGCTGCCAAAAGAAAAAAATCAGAGTCTTTCTTATGCACATTGATTATTTATCAAAACAATTTCAGACGGATATCTTTGTTTTTCAAGGATTGAAAAGGGCTTTGATTGAAAAAAAAGCGTTTGTGAAAATCAATTTCAAATATTTAAACAAATTTAACTCCCCTTTTTTTAATCCATGGGAAAATTTACCGCCTCTTTTATTGATTATAGCATTGTCTTTGTTGTTGATGTTTACAGACAGTTTGATTGTCGGGACAGTCGTGTTAATGGTTTTTTGTATCGGTTACGTCTGCTTGATGCCTTATTTTTTGGAACCCTTTGTGTGTAACAGAGTCCTCAAACAACTTATTTTCGGTTTTGAACAATTTTTATTTGCTTGGAATTATGGAGGATTTTCTATTGTTTTAACCGCTGATCCGCGTTATTTCTGTCAAGCCCCTATAGGAGATTGGAAAAAATTTACACAAACATATTTTTCCGACCTCGTTTTAAAAAATATGGAAGAAATAAAAAATGAATGAAGACGATATGGATCTGTGGAACGCGTTGATTGAAACGGTGAAACCACTCAACTCCAAAAAACCTTTTGTAAAAAAAAATACTCATATTTCTTTACGCAAAAAATTGACACTAGATGTAAAACCCCTTCGTCAAGATCTTTTTTTAGATTATTCTGTTAATGACGTTTTAAATGAAGGGGATATCCATGCAATGGATAGAAAAACAGGATACCGGTTCAAAAATGGAGAAATGCCCGTGAATGCTATTTTGGATTTGCACGGGTACACTTTGGAAAGCGGTTTTGAAGCGTTGAAAAAATTTATTTACGAACAATATGAACGTCATGCGCGTTGTTTGCTGTTGATTACGGGAAAGGGCGGTTTTTTGGGAAGAGGAGTCTTGAAAGCTGAAGTGCCTCGTTGGATGAATTCGGCGGAAATCCGAAGTCTTGTATTGTCCTTTTGTTTGGCAAAACCCAAAGACGGCGGAGACGGAGCTTTTTATATTCTTTTAAAAAGAAATCGATCGTGATAAGACAGGCAGGAATATTTTTTAGGGGATAAAAATGAAAGCAACGATATTTTCACCGGCGACTGCTCAAGGAAAAGCTGGAGTCGCTATTGTCCGTATTTCAGGACCTCTGGCTGTCGAAGCAATGAAAAAGATGACAACTGTCAAAAAAATTGTTCCCAGACAAGCCGTTTTTTGTTCCATCCGGACATTGACGGGAACGGTTATTGACAACGGGCTGGTTTTATATTTTCCGTCTCCGAACAGTTTTACGGGGGAAGATGTTGTCGAATTTCAAATTCATGGCGGAAAAGCCATTATGTCTTCTGTTTTAAACACTCTTTCTTCGTTGGAAAATTTTCGCCCTGCCGAACGCGGGGAATTCACCCGTAGAGCCGTTGAAAATTCAAAAATGGATTTGACAGCGGCGGAAGGCTTGGCGGATTTGGTTGATGCCGAAACCGAACAACAAAGAAAACAGGCTTTACGCCAGATGAACGGTGCTTTGGCAAAGCTCTATGAAGGCTGGCACGATTGTTTGTTGAAACATCTGGCTTGGATTGAAGCCTACATTGATTTTCCGGAAGAGGAAATACCGGAAAGCGTTTCTCAGGAAATCAATCAGAAAATATTCAATTTAAGTTCTGAAATAACGGCTCATCTGAACGACGGTCATCGCGGGGAAAAGTTGCGTGATGGTTTCCAAATAGCCATTATCGGAGCTCCGAACGCTGGAAAATCAAGTTTGATGAACCGTTTGGCACAAAGAGATGTCGCTATTGTTTCTTCGACGGCGGGAACGACGCGGGATGTTATTGAAGTCCGCTTGGATATTAACGGGTATCCTGTTATCGTTGCCGATACGGCTGGGTTGCGCAATACAAACGAGGAAATTGAAGCCGAAGGGGTGCGGCGTGCAAAAGCAAAAGCTTCACAAGCCGATCTTGTTTTATGGGTGAAAGACGCTTTGGTAAATCAGGATGTGAGTGAAATCGAAGGGATTGATCCTCAAAAAATCATTTCTGTTATGAATAAAGTCGATAAAACATTGCCTCAAAAAGATAACAATGTTTGGATTTCCGCAAAAACAGGAGAGGGAATTGAAGTTTTATTAGCAAAGATGGCGGATTTTGTTGAAAATCAAATGTCTTTGCGCGAAGAACCCTCTTTGACGCGCTTGCGGCACAGAAAAGCATTGGAAGAATGCTTGCAATACCTTCATTCCGCCTTAGAAATAAAAGAAATAGAGTTGACTGCCGAAGATTTGCGTATGGCGATGCGTTCTTTGGGAAAAATAACGGGGCAAGTTCAAGTGGAAGAATTATTGGACGTTATCTTTAAAGATTTTTGTATAGGAAAGTAATGAAAAATATTTTTGATGTCATTGTTGTCGGAGCGGGGCATGCCGGATGCGAAGCGGCAGCTTCAGCCGCCCGTATGGGAGCGAATACGTTATTGTTGACGCATAAAATTGAAACGATCGGGGAAATGTCATGCAACCCTGCAATCGGAGGATTGGGAAAAGGGCATCTTGTTCGTGAAATCGATGCTTTGGATGGATTGATGGGGCGGATTGCCGATCGGGCGGGAATCCAGTTCCGTTTGTTAAACAGTTCAAAAGGTCCTGCTGTTCAAGGTTTACGCGCACAAGCCGATCGGAAGTTATATCGTTTGGCAATGCAGGATGAATTGTTGCATTATGAAAACCTGACAGTGAAAGAGGGAGCTGTTGAAGGGTTGATTTATCAAGAAAACCCTTTGAGCGTTACAGGGGTTGTTGATAATGAGGGTGAAAAATATTTCGCAAAATCGGTTGTTTTAACAGCCGGCACGTTTTTAAACGGTTTGATGCATGTCGGTGAACATAAAACGGTTGGCGGTCGTGTCGGAGAACGTTCTTGTGAACATTTGTCGGAGTTTTTAATAAGGCTTGGATTGCGCATAGGGCGTTTAAAAACAGGGACTCCAGCTCGCTTGGACGGGAAAACAATCAATTACGATTGTGTTCAACGCCAGCAAGGGGATCTTGATCCGAAGCCGTTTTCATTTTTGGACAGCGAAATCACAACACCGCAAATCGATTGTTACATTACACAAACGAATAAAACGACACATGAAATCATTCGAGCCAATATGCATCGGGCTCCTTTGTTTTCCGGTCAGATAAAGGGAATCGGTCCGCGTTATTGTCCCAGTATTGAAGATAAACTTGTCAAGTTTGCTCAAAGAGATTCCCATCATGTCTTTTTGGAACCGGAAGGTTTGGATGATGATACCGTCTATCCCAATGGTATATCGACATCATTACCTGCCGATGTCCAAGATGCTATGATCCATTCGATAAAAGGGTTGGAAAATGTTCGTATTATCCGTCCCGGATATGCCATAGAATATGATTATATTGATCCTTTGGAAATGCGAACGACGCTGGAAACAAAAAAAGTGTCCGGATTGTTTGTTGCCGGACAACTCAATGGAACAACCGGATACGAAGAGGCGGCCGCTTTGGGGTTGTTGGCTGGCGTTAATGCGGCATTAAAAGCAGCAGGATCGTCAAAAGAATTTACTCTTGACAGGGCGGACGCTTATTTGGGGGTTATGATTGACGATTTAACGACAAAAGGGGTTGATGAACCTTATCGTATGTTTACATCCCGTGCCGAATACAGGCTTTTATTACGTTGCGATAATGCGGATATGCGTTTAACACCAAAAGGGATTGAGATCGGATGTGTCGGCAAAAAACGTCAAAATTACTTTAATGAAAAAATGAAAGCTTTGATATCAGCCCGTCAAAAATTGCAACAAGTCGGAGGAACACCGAAAGAATTAAAAAATCTTGGTTTTGAAGTCAATAAAGACGGTTCATACAGGACTGGATTTGATTTGTTGGCTTATGAAAACATTTGTTGGAACGACTTGGCAAAAGTATGGAAACAATTACAAAATACACGTCAGGATGTTGTTGAACAAATAGAAATAGATGCAAAATATCGTGGTTACTTGCAACGACAGGAAGCTGATATTATCGCTTTTAGAAAAGACGAGGCCTTAAAAATCCCACAGGATATGGATTATAAGAAAATCGGGGGGTTATCAAATGAAGTTATCATGAAATTAAACAAAGTCCGCCCCGAAACATTAGGAGCAGCTTCCCGCATATCGGGAATAACTCCTGCCGCAGTTACGGCTGTTTTAGGGTATATTAAGTCATCTAAAAAAGTTAATGACGGCAAATGAAATGGTCGATTTTTACATTGATAAAGTTGCGCAACCATTCCAGATCTTCTTTAGGTAATCCGCGCCCGATATGACTTGTTTGTCCGTCGGCTCCGATGATAAGAGTGTGTTTCAGATTATAGGTGCCGCGGACAACATAAATATATTCCAGTTCTTCGGGTTTTATGAGAAAACCCAATGACGGGAAAAACAACCAACGTGATTTTATGCGAATGCCTTCAGATGAAATGACAATCCTTTTACGTCTGAAAAATAACGCCAGAGGAATAAGAACAAAAAGGATTAAAGCTATCAAGACAACGGGCAAATATGTGATTGTCAAATGGAAGACAAAACCAAAGAATAAAATTGAAAAAAATGTACAAAAGCACAAAATGCCTGAAAAAACGGAAAAGGCGCTGTCCCGTATATTCGGGTCGATTTGGCAAAAGTCCTGATTTTCAACAATATTAAAGTGTTTAGGGATATTTTGTAAATTTTCTTTACAAACAGGTACTTTCCCTTCTTTTAAAAGTTCCGGTAAAGCTTTTTGTATGTCTTCCAAAGGAATTTCAATGATGCCGTTTGCCGTATTGAACAAAGCGGGCATTTGCATTTGACGAGCCAATTCTTCCCATTTTTTAGAAATGTTTTCACCATTTTTGCTGACATACAGTAGGATTGTCTTTGTTTCATTAGGGTGCTGCAGGTCGATAATATGTTGCGTGTAAGAGGTTAATCCTAAAACATTTATAACTCTGGTACGATAACGCACGCCTAAATATTCACTCAGGGAATCCGCCATTCTTGTACTGTGTTCAAAGGGCTTTTGAATAACGACGGCAGCAAACTTGTGTCCGATGAAAAAGTCCCTCCAGTAAAACAGCATCATTGCGCGTGTTGCCATCAGAAATAATCCCAGACCGACGAACAACCATGAGGCTGAAAAAGAATTTCCTTTATTTGTCAATGGAAAAGTGTCGATTTGAGAAAACATGAAATCATTTGTGTTTTCAAAATCCGAAACAAACCCCAACAATATTAATAAAAATCCCAAAAAAACACCGCGCCAAATACGTTTTTTGGAAATACGGTCTTTCGCTTGAGTCGGGCGATGTGAAACATCAAGTTCAAAAAACGTGGAAAGCGGACGAAGACGTCGTTTTTCAATTTTTTCTTCGTTATCTGATAGGTTTTCCAATTCGTCTAAATCGGTGTTTTGAGATAATTCATCTTGAACCATGCCATTCCTCAAGCAATGTTTTTTTTAAGTTATGACAAATTCGTCTTTGCTCTGCAAGAGCAATATACTATAAATAATATGAAAAGAACATTTTTTTTCATTATGGAAACGACATGGAAACAATATTGACTTCGACCACAGGCCTTATCCCGATGTTGCTCAGCTTAATCGGTGTATTGGCGACTTTACAGTATTTAAAAGGAATGAAAGATCTTTCAAAAGCAATGCGTTTTGTTTTTTGGGGATTTTTATTTATCTTTTTAGCAAAATTGCAGGTTTTTGCATTTGGCGTTATGCCTCAGAAAATTTATTATTTTTGTTTGTTGCTGTTTCATCTGTTTTCTGCAATTTTCTTGATTGCCGGCAGTATGAGCTTTAAAGCTGTAAACGTTGTCAGCAAAAATTTAATTATATCCGCTTGCTTGCTTGCGCTTGTCTGGAGCTGGTATGTTGTTATTATCACACGCGATGCCGGTTCGTTGACTTTGTCTTTGGCGTTTTCAACATTGGGATATGCGTTTTTGGCAACATCTTTGTGGCGCAGAAAAACGTTGAAAAGTTCAATCGGTTTTGTGATTACCGGTTGGCTTTGTGTCTTTTTAGTCCTCTATAATTTATTATCGTTAATGTCTTGGGGGCAAAGCTTACTTTCTCCGGCATTTGAAACGTTTTTGTATATTGCGGTGATGTGCGGTTGGATTTTGATTTCAAATAATTTAATGGCTCATCAATTCGATACTTTGGAACAGCAGGCGGAAGAAAGTAAAGCACGTTTGCGTTTGATGATTCAGATGTCTCCTTTCCCGATTGTCATTTCCAGATTGAAAGACGATCAATTGATGTTAATTAATAATAAGGCGGGAGCTTTGTTCGGATTAGATGTGAAGCATCCCGGTAATTTTAAAACAGTCGATTATTTTGCAGAACCGGCTAAAAGAGCGGAGTTGTTGGCTCAACTTGAAAAACATCCGGTCGTTGATGATTTTGAATTCTTGGTAAAGCCCAGAAAAGGGGAACCGTTTTGGTTGTTGTTGTCGGCTCGTGTGATCGATTTTGAATATGAAATAGCTTTGTATATGGCTTTTCAAAATATTACGGACAGAAAGAAAAAAGAATTAAGATTGTTTGATCAAGCGACAAAAGATCCGTTGACAAAATGCTATAATCGCCGGCAATTTGAAGAGCTGGCTAAAAATGAAGTACAACGTTCCCGTCGGTATGGTCATAGTTTTTGTTTGTTAATGATTGATGCCGATCATTTTAAAAAAGTCAATGATACGCATGGGCATGCCGTTGGAGATATTGTTTTACAGGCGTTAGCGGATTGTTGTCGTAGAACTTTGCGTGAGTCTGATATTGTTGCCCGTTTCGGAGGGGAGGAATTTGTTGTTTTGTTGCCTGATGCGACAATAGAAAACGGTATTCGTGTTGCGGAACGTTTAAGAATTAAAATTTCCAAACTGGTTGTAAAAAATGAACAAGATCAAGATGTTCAATTTACTGTAAGTATCGGTTTGGTTTCTTCATCTATGACGGATGACATTACAGAACTGCTTAAAATGTCTGATGAAGCTTTATATGCGGCTAAGGAAAACGGTCGTAATCAAGTGGTGATTTACGATAAAAACGGTCCGAACAAAGATTTTCCAAAACCTGAAGGAGGGGATATTACAAAAGCGGAATCCGAGCCTTTGTATTATTTTAAACCGCCTGAAAAACCGATTTTAAAAAATAAAACAAACGATTTGCCAAAAACGGGATTTATCAAATTAAGCTCTCCGCTTGCCGTTTCTGAGCCTTCCTTGGAGGAAGAGAAAGAAGAACCCAAGAAAAAAGGGATTTCTTTAAATTCTTTGTATAATGATATGGCGGAAGATACCTTTACTCCATCTGTTAAATCGGATTTGCCAAAAACAGCGGAAAAGGAAAAAGATGAAACCTTAATCGTTCAAGAGGAAGATGTCCATGTTGAGGACAGTGAAGTTTTGCCTTTGAATGAGGAAGAAAAATCTTCTGAAAAGGAAAACGGAGAAGATGAAACCTTAATCGTTCAAGAGGAAGATGTCCGTGTTGAAGACAGTGAAGTTTTGCCTTTGAATGAGGAAGAAAAATCTTCTGAAAAGGAAAACGGAGAAGATGAAACTGTAATTGTTCAAGAGGAAGATGTCCGTGTTGAGGACAGTGAAGTTTTGCCTTTGAATGAGGAAGAAAAATCTTCTGAAAAGGAAAACGGAGAAGATGAAACTGTAATCGTTCAAGAGGAAGATGTCCGTGTTGAGGACAATGAAGTTTTACCTTTGGAAGAGGAAGAAAAACCTTCTGACGGGGAGAACGAAGAAGGGGAAACCGTAGTCGTTCAAGAGGAAGATGTCCGTGTTGAGGACAATGAAGTTTTACCTTTGGAAGAGGAAGAAAAACCTTTTGACGGGGAGAACGAAGAAGGGGAAACCGTAATCGTTCAAGAGGAAGATGTCCGTGTTGAAGACAGTGAAGTTTTGCCTTTGAATGAGGAAGAAAAATCTTCTGAAAAGGAAAACGAAATTGAAGAAAATAATTCTTTGCTAAAAAAAGAAAATTCTTCTCATAAAATCAAAATACCTTTGATGAGAGGGATGCCTAAAATTCCACCAATGATTAAAATATCAAAAGCATCTGGATTTGTTCAAGTAAAAGTACCTAAAGTATTGCCTCAAGAAAATGTAGATCCTGATTCTGAAAAAAAATGAATAATAAAGGGACGCTAAAAATAGCGTCCTTTTTATTTTATAATTTTAAATAAGAAAAATTTTCCTTTTAATAAATAAAAATTATCAAAAATATGTGTGCGAAAAATAAGATATATATTTTTTCTTGTGATAGAATAATGTGTTTTTGATTTTATGAAATAGATGGTTGATATCCTTGTTGAAAGAAATATTTTTTTAAGCATATTTTTTTCAATTTTATTATTGAATTATTTTATATAAAATATTTTATTTAAAATATACCCTCTATACTCCTATAATCGGTATAAAAAATAAAATATCTTGAATTTGACTTGATTTAATAAACGACTTATAAAAGTTTAATATGAATAAGCAAAGAGGAAAAAATGAAACGCAGTATAGTTACATTGCCAAATTACGCCATAGGTCAGGATGTGTATCAAAAAGCCGGAATTTTTATTAAACGGTATGGAAAAACAGCTGTCATTATTGGCGGTAAGACAGCAATGTCCGTTGCTTCTATGGAACTGATAAACGCTTTGAAACAAGATGATATTTCTGTTTTAGATCAAGTTTGGTTTGGAGGGGATTCCACTTATGAAAATGTTGCTATATTGACTGAAAATAGTACAGTAAAGCAGGCGGATGTCATCTTGGCTGTCGGTGGAGGGAAGTGTTGCGATACCTGCAAGGTTGTCGCTGAAAGATTAAACAAGCCGTTATTCACTTTTCCGACGATTTCATCAAACTGTGCTCCATGTACGGCTTTGGCAATTATGTACAATGCTGATGGCAGTTTTAAAGATAATTATTATTCGGCTCGTCCGCCATTGTGTGTTTTTATTAATGATAAAATTATTGCCGAAGCACCTATAGAGTATTTACAAGCCGGTATCGGGGACGCTTTGAGTAAGGAAGCGGAAGTTGAATTGGCTTTACGTCATGTGGAATTAGATCAAAACTTGTTGGTCGGTCGAAGCTTATGTGCGGCTTGTAGCGAACCGTTGCTAAAATTCGGAGAAGAGGCTTTGAATTCCTGTAAACGGAAAGAAACATCTCAATCTTTGCAAGAAGTGATTTTAGATATTATCATTTCAACAGGATTGGTCAGTAATATGACAGTATGTCCGGAATTTTACTATAATACGAACTTGGCACATTGTTTTTATTACGGAGCAACGGTTTTTCCCGTATCACATCAATATTTACATGGATTTTTAGTCGCTTTCGGTGTTTTGGTTTTACTGGATTATGACGGACAGACGGCTTTACGCGACAGAGTGATAAATTTTTATCATAAAACAGGTTTGCCGACGACATTAAGTGATATCGGATTGACTTATAATGATTTGCCGGCTTTGATTAATAAAGCGGTTAATGTTCCGGGGTGGCATGTTGATCATTACGATTTAAGTGCGGAACGTTTCTATCAATCGATTTTAAATGTGGATAAATTAGGAAAAATTGAAAAAGCTTAAAGAAAAAAACCGGTATTAAACCGGCTTTTTTATTATGGAAAAGAAATGGAAGAGGGATTATCGCAATAAAATAATAAGGGTTTTAAAATTTGATGTATTAAAAAACATGAAGAAAATTTTGCAATTACTACGCCGCTTTATTTTTTAAGAAAAAAGTTTGGTTATTATTAAAGTTACAGATGTTAAATTTCAAACGTATAAGTAAAGAAATCAAGCAAAGAATTTTATATTGATACCGTTTAAAAATAGAAAAGAAAAGGTTAAATTCTTTTTGAATAAACAGATTTCTTTTCTTTGAAAAGATGGTGATATTAGAAACGGACGCCGCCGGTGAAGGTTACGTCCGTTATAAAGCTTCATGATACATTATGAAGGAGTGTTGTTTTACAAGCTGTTTATCCAAGCGGCAATTTTTGCATCAATGGCTTGATCGTATTCTTTTCCCATATTGTTAAAAGAAGCATATGTTAAAATGGTGGCGTTTTGGGCATGATTTTGAAAATCTTTAAAAAAAGTGCCAGCATTACTGCCTTGAGTAGAGAAGGGAACAACTTTTTTACCTTTGAAATCGACTTTGTTCAATAAAGAAAGAACAGGAGTTGCCGCAGTATACCACCAGACTGGGGATCCGATGAAAATAAGGTCGTAAGAAGAAATATCGGGGATATCTTTGAGTTCGGGATATTCTTTGTTTTTGATTTGTTTTCTTACACTTAAATGAAGCATGGGACCTTTTGGAAGTTCTTGAGCTGTTTGGATTTCAAAAATATCGGCATTTGTTTTATCTTTGATTTTTTGAGCGATATTTTTTGTATGTCCTGTTAAGGAATAAAAGATGACCAGAGTTTTTCCCAAATTGTTATTAACGGTATCGGGTAAACCTTCGTATTGAGCCATTTCTTTTTTATTATCGGAGGAAACGCGATAAAGATGATATATGCTGTATGTTCCGCCAATAATACCTGTTGTAACCAAAAGATAGAAAAAATATCTTAACATGATAGAGTTCCTTTTGTGCTGGGTAAAATCTGACAAGCGCGCATATCTGTTTCAATAGCGTATCGAAACGCTTTAGCAAATGCTTTAAAACAAGATTCTGCAATATGATGGGAATTATCCCCATATAAGTTTTCAATATGAACAGCCGCTTTTAAATTGTCTGCGAGAGCTGTAAAAAATTCTTTAAAGACTTCCGTATCCAGTTCAGCAATTTTTTGTGTTGGAAATTTTACATGCCAGACGGCAGAGGATCTTCCACTCAGATCGACAACGCATCTGGTTAAAGCTTCATCCATCGGGATGAAAGCGTGTCCGTAACGGTTGATACCCGTTTTATCCTTTAAAGCTTTAGAAAAAGCTTTTCCCAAAACGATCCCCGTATCTTCAACCAAATGATGCGCATCGACATGAAGATCACCTTTGGCTTTAATAGTCAAATCAATCAAACTGTGGCGTGACAACTGCATCAGCATATGATCGAAAAATCCGCAACCGGTTTGAATGTCATATTTTCCGGATCCATCAAGATTGATATTGATTTTAATTTGCGTTTCTGCAGTATTTCGTTCTATTTCAGCAATGCGCATTGTTTTTTTCCTTTTTTTTGATAATAATCTGAATTAAACCACTTTAACGCAGAATTATATCAGTTCAAGCAAAAGCAGAGGAGGTTTTATGGATGATTTAAGGGGGACAACAATTTTATGTGTTCGAAAGAACGGTTCTGTTGTCATAGCCGGAGACGGACAGGTTACTTTTGGTAATACGGTATTAAAAAGTAATGCTCGCAAAGTTCGTCGTTTAGGAAACGGTTCTATTATTGCAGGATTTGCAGGTGCAACGGCGGACGCGTTTACATTGTTTGAAAGATTGGAAGAAAAAATAGAAAAATATTCCTCTCAGTTGACGCGTGCGTGCGTCGAACTGGCTAAGGATTGGCGTACGGATCGTTATTTAAGAAAGTTGGAAGCAATGATGATTGTCGCTGATAAAGATGTTACTCTTGTATTGACAGGCAACGGTGACGTCTTGGAACCCCAGCACGGTTTGATCGGGATAGGGTCTGGCGGATCATATGCGCAAGCAGCCGCTTTGGCTTTGATTGATACGGAAATGTCAGCAGAAGAGATTGTTAAAAAATCTATGAATATAGCTGCTGATATATGCATTTATACCAACCACAACATTATTACGGAAAAGTTATGAGTATGTTTTTTTCTCCGCGTGAGATTGTTTCAGAATTAGATAGACACATTATTGGTCAGAACGAGGCTAAGAGGGCTGTGGCGATAGCGTTGAGAAACCGTTGGCGCAGACAACAGCTTTCCCCTTCTTTGCGGGAGGAGGTTGTTCCCAAAAATATATTAATGATCGGTCCGACAGGTGTCGGAAAGACCGAGATCGCCCGTCGTTTGGCAAAGCTGGCTCAAGCTCCCTTTTTAAAAGTGGAGGCTACAAAGTTTACAGAGATCGGTTATGTCGGCAGGGATGTTGAAAGCATCGTACGCGATTTATTGGAAATATCCATTACCATGACCCGAAAAAAAATGCGTAAGGAAGTTCATGTCAAGGCTGAGGATGCGGCTGAAAAACGTGTTATAAACGCGTTGGTTGGAACGAATGCGACAGAAGAAACGCGTCAAAAATTTCGTAAGCTTTTACGGGAAGGTTCTTTGGATGATAAAGAAATAGAAATTGACGTACAGGAAACACCGAATAATTCTATGCCGACTTTTGATATTCCGGGAATGCCAGGAGCTCAGATGGGAATGATCAGTTTGGGGGATCTGATCGGGGGCAGAGGTCCTTCTTATCGTAAGAAAAAAATGACAGTTAAAGATTCTTATGATGTTTTGGTAACAGAAGAAAGTGACAATCTGATCGAACAAGAAAAAGTCATAAAAGAGGCTATTGCAAATGTTGAAAACAACGGCATAGTTTTTATTGACGAATTTGATAAGATTTGCGGAAGAAGTGAGGGGAAGAACCCTGATGTGTCCAGAGAAGGGGTGCAACGTGATTTATTACCTTTGATCGAAGGGACGACGGTAACGACAAAGCACGGTATGGTCAAGACAGATCATATTTTATTTATAGCATCTGGGGCTTTTCATGTTTCAAAGCCGTCGGATTTATTACCCGAACTTCAGGGACGTTTGCCTATTCGTGTTGAATTGAAAGCTTTAACGAAAGAAGATTTTTATAGAATATTGTGTGAGCCGGAAGCGAATTTGATTTTGCAATATAAGGAATTGTTAAAGACAGAGAATTTTACATTGGATTTTGATGATGAGGCGATTAAGGAAATTGCCGCATTAGCTGCTGAAGTCAATGAGAGTGTTGAAAACATCGGGGCGCGCCGTTTACATACGATTCTTGAAAAACTTTTGGAAGATATTTCATTTACGGCAGCGGAAAGAGCTGGCGAAACCGAAATAATCACGAAAGAAAAAGTTTTGGAAAAAGTAGGAACGCTAACGAAATCATCTGATCTGTCAAAGTTTATTTTATGAAAAAAGCTTTATTCAAAAGGGGGATTTATATTTCCCCCTTTTTTTGGAGGATTTTTAGATTAAGACGGTATTGATAAATGTGTATCCAATGAATGGATTTTAAGTCTGATCTTAGAATATTGCTGAAAAATTTGTTATTAATTCATGAAATTTATTACAGGAATTTTGTTGCAAAAGACACTTTTTTTATGGCTTTTGAAATGAAAAATAAATATTGGAATAACGAAGGCATCTTGATTTTTTGAAATATGAAAAAATATTTTTTCTGTAAAATTGCTTTTTATCTTAAGGAAAGGGGAAACACGGTTCCCAAGATCATATGAAGCCTTTTTTAGTATTTATTTACAGATGAAAAGAACTTATTTGAGTTTATAAATAAAATTGTTTCGATAATAAAAAGATCTTATTAAATACTTTTTTTAAGTTTTTTATCTCCGGACTTATATCGAGCGGATAAATTCTTTTTAATAAAGAAATGTTTAACTAAAAAGAAAGAGTAAGAAGACAAGAAAGTGTTTATGACAAATAAAAAAATTGAGGTAAAGGAAGCATATTTTTTATGAACTTAAAATAATTTTTATCTAAGAACTGGTTATGAAAGTTTTTCTTCTGTTTTTATAGGAGTAAGGATATAAGTCTGTTTTAAACAGGAAAGTGAGAGAAAAATGTTTTTGAATAAAAGATGACTCACTTTTTATATTTCGTTTTTATAGCGTTATTAAATAAAATAAGTTCTATTCGCTTTGACAGGATAACCAGCGCAAAGGAATAACGTATATGGATAAGGCATTTTGTCATTGATAAAATAAAAAAATATTTTATATCTAAAAAACAGTTCAATATCGTAACAAAGAAAAATTATCATAAAAAAACGTAAAATATAAAAATTTGCTTTAGCAATCTTAATTATTGCGCGATTCCTTTTCGAAACGATTTCATTGGCGGCATTTTATTTTTAACTTTAGTTGTTTTTTTTGAATTAAATCTTTTAATTGGAAAAAATTTCAATGAACGGAGAGAAGAAATATAAAGGGTATGTTTCCAGATTAAGAGGGGAGTTTTTCAAATTAATCGAAATTTATTTTTCACTATAAAAGGATATCAAACCGATGAAGCTTTATTTATTTTAGTTCATCAGAATGAATTTGTAATGAAATTAATAATCTGCTGTTCTCAGAAAGAAACTGGCGTTTTGTTATGAAACTTTAGAATAATTAGATAAGTTGATACGTTATTTATCTGTTGTAAAAAACATACCAAGACAGATTGAATGAAAAAGAATAGTGTATTGAGTGGATTTGTTTTATCGATTGATCGAAAACAATCTTTCCTCCCTTGCGAAAACAAGTTGTGAAAGTATAATTATAAAATTTAATTTTGTCAGGTGTAGTTATGTATCAAGCGTTAGAACTTTTTTTTGTTTTTTTTAAGATAGGCACTTTTACATTAGGTAGTGGATTAGCTATGATGCCTCAGATTAAAAAGGAATTAGTTACCCGCCGTCATTGGTTGGATGAGGATGAGTTTATAGATATTGTTGCTGTGACACAATCCGCTCCGGGACCGATAGCTGTAAATTTAGCTGTATTTTTAGGTTTGCGGATAGCTGGAGTGAAGGGATTGATTGCGACAGCATTGGGATCTATTTCACCGTCATTTATTATTATTTTATTGATTGCCATGTTGTTTCAAGGGATACAAAATGATCCTTTATTTGTTGCGGCATTTAAAGCGATTAAACCGGCTTCGGTAGCATTGATACTGGTTCCAGTTTTTACGATCGCGAAACGGACCGGTGTCTTAGGAGTTAAATTTATTATTCCGGTTATAATTGCTTTATTGATCACTTTTACACCATTATCCCCCATTTACATTGTTTTGACTTCGATTGTTATTGGGATTCTCTATTACGGACAAAAAAACAGATGATTTACTTACAATTATTCAGCACTTTTTTTAAAATAGGACTATTCAGTTTTGGTGGCGGGTATGCAATGTTACCATTAATTCAAAATGAAGTGGTTACCCGTTATCAATGGGTTACAAATTCAAAATTTGCAGATATTGTTGCCGTATCCCAAGTAACCCCTGGACCGATTGCCGTAAATTCCGCAACATATATAGGATATACGTCCACAGGTAACATATTAGGCGCTTTTTGTGCGACATCAGGGGTATGCCTACCATCTATTATTGTTGTGGTTTTACTTTACGTTTTCTTAAGTAAGTTCAAAGAATCCGTTTATGTAAAAAACGCTTTCAAGGGGTTAAAAACAGGTGTTGTTGGTCTGATTTTAGGAGCTGCATTAATGCTAATGACACCGGAAAATTTCATTGATTATAAAAGTTGGATTTTATGTATTCTTTCTTTTATAACCTCTTACTGGTTTAATCTTTCTCCCATCACGTTGATTTTTATCGCAGGGGGAGTCGGAATAATTTTGTATTAAAATGTTTCACGTGAAACATTTTTTTATATCGGCTGTGTAATGTTTCACGTGAAACATATATTTTTTTGTTATGAGTGTTTTTTCTCTTGAGTTTTTTGTGTGACAAAAGTTATTTTATGAAAAAAACGCTTTGATGTTTTTGCTGAAAACATGGATACAGGGAGGTGTGTGGTTGTGGAGGATCGGGATATTGTTTTGAAACGGTTGAATTTATCTTCCGTTTCTATTCAAAAAATGGATAAATATGTAGAAATATTACGGGAAGAGCAGTTGAAGATGAATTTGGTAGGTTCGTCCACGCTTCCTGTTTTGTGGATCAGACATATTTTGGATTCCGCACAATTGTTTCAATTTATTGCTCCGTCAGACAAAGTTATTTTAGATTTAGGGAGTGGGGCTGGTTTTCCGGCATTGGTTCTGGCGGTGATGGATATTGAAAAAAAATATGAGATTCATTTGATTGAAAGTGATGGAAAGAAATGTTCTTTTTTAAATAAAGTTATAAAGGAATGTGATTTGCGGGCTTTTGTTCATTATGAGCGAATTGAAAAGATGGAAAAGTTTGATGTTGATCTTATTACGGCAAGAGCTTTAGCGCCGCTTGATAAGTTGATAAAATATGCGTATCCGTTTATTTCATCGAAAACGCGATGCTTGTTTATGAAGGGGGCAAAGGCGGACGAAGAAATAAATCAAGCATCAAAAAAATATCGTTTTCATGCTGAAAGGATACCTAGTATTACCAGTCATGAAGGAACTGTTATTTTGCTGTCAGAGGTAAAAAAGAAATGAATGTTTTAGAAAGTAAACCCCATATTATTGCAGTATCAAATCAAAAAGGCGGTGTCGGAAAGACAACAACAGCTGTTAATTTAGCAACAGCTTTGGCTGCTGTAGATAAAAAAGTTTTGATTTTAGATCTTGACCCCCAAGGGAATGCGACGGTGAGTTTCGGAATAGACAGAAATAGTACACCTAAAAATATATATCAGGTTCTCATGGGGGAAACAAAAATATCTTCAACCATAATACAGACTAAAATACCAAATTTATCTGTTGTGGTTTCTTCTAAAGATCTTGCCGGAGCCGATTTTGAATTATCGCATCAACAGTCTCCTCAATTCTTTTTAAAAAAAGCAATTTCTTTTGAAAAATTGAATTATGATTATATTTTTATTGATTGTCCACCTGCCGTCGGTTTATTAACAGTCAATGCTTTGGTAGCGGCAAATTCAGTTATTGTTCCTGTTCAATGCGAATATTTGGCGTTGGAAGGGGTTGCCGACTTGATGAAAACAATAGATCGTGTCAAACGTAATTTTAATCACGGTCTTGAAATACAAGGTATTGTTTTAACAATGTTTGATAGCCGTACAGCGTTATCTGAAGTTGTTGCGCAAGATGTTCGAAGTTACTTTGGCAACAAAGTGTATAATTCAATTATCCCTCGTAATGTTCGAGTGTCTGAAGCTCCATCTCATGGCAAACCTATTTTATTATACGATTTCAGAAGTAAAGGTGCTCAAGCTTATATCAGTTTGGCAGGAGAGGTTTTAAAACAGGAGGCAAGTAAATGACATCAAGAAATTTAGGACGTGGGTTGAGTGCCCTTTTAGGGCAACAGGATGAATACGAAGAGCAACCTCAAAATGTCAAGATGGTTATGCTGTCAGATCTTGAACCAAGTCCTTTTCAACCGCGTCGTGTTTTTGATGAAGAAGCTATTAATGATCTGGTCGAATCTATTCGTACAAAGGGGGTGCTACAGCCATTAATTGTTCGTGTTAAAAACGGAGATGGAAGCAAGTATGAAATCGTCGGCGGAGAGCGTCGTTGGCGTGCCTCTCAGTTGGCAGGGCTGATGCAAGTTCCCGTCTTGATTAAACAGTTTACAGATAAAGAGGCTTTGGAAGTCGCTTTGATAGAAAACCTTCAACGTCAAGATTTGAACGCCTTAGAAGAAGCGGAAGGTTATCAAAGATTAATGGAAGAATTTTCCAATACTCAAGAAGAATTAGCTAAAGCTGTCGGAAAGAGCCGTAGCCATGTTGCTAATACAATGCGTTTGTTAGCTTTACCGGAAAAGGTGAAAAAATATTTGGAAACAGGAAAATTGACTTCCGGTCATGCCAGAGCATTGTTAACGGCTAAGGAACCTGAAGTACTTGCTGATGCTGTGATTGCAAAAGGGTTGAATGTTCGCCAAACAGAAAAGTTGGCTCAAGAAGGTATTGAAAAGAAAAAACGTCATACCGTAACGAAAAAGTCGGAGAAACAGGAAGAAAGTGATTCTTTGGCGGCTGATTTATCAAAGATATTGGGAATGAATGTTTCCATTAAATCGAAATCCAATGGTGGGGAGTTGACAATTTGTTATGAAACTTTGGAACAATTGGATAAATTGATACGTTGTTTGTCCGTTTCAAAAAATGGGGCGGATAATCAATTTTCTGATACCTCCGAACCGGAAAATGCAGATGTTCTTCAAATGGAAAATAATGAAGAAGAAGATGTCGTTTTCGATGATTCATTTTCTCAAGCTTTAAATGAAGATGTCTTGAGTTTGGATAACCTTCCTGAAGACGAATAATGTTTCGGTCTTAAAATTATTGTTTTATAAAAACGGTTTGTATTCGTAAGAAAGAGCAAACCGTTTTTTTTATAGAATGCTTTTGTTCCTGTATATGTTTATGGGAAAGCTTGTAACTATCGTGTAAAAAAAGTTTCTTTTGCTTTAATACAAAGATATCCGGTGAAAATGACGGGAGTTGAAGTTAATAGAGTATTTATTGAATGAAATGTTATTCATTTCATATATTAAATGCTTAATGTCAGATTGTTTTGCACCAAAGCGCTGTTATAAAGTGTTTTATTGTGAATGAAAGCATGAGGCCGATAACACCTCAAGTAAATTATGTAAATAGAAAATAATAAAAGTTACTGAATTTGATATGTGTTCGGATCACATGTATAGATTATCAAGATGCTTGTGAATATGATTGTGTGATCGGGATTTCTAACAAATAGCAATTTGCTTTTTTAATCTATGGATAATGAAACAATAGCCAAATATAAACATCGTATTCTAATCAGAAAAATAAAATACAAAGAAAATAATCGGATAATCCGATTTCAACCAGAAAAGGACAGGTCTGATCAATTAATTAAATTTTTATTGTCGCAAGTCGAAAAAAAACGGCAGCTATCTACAAAGCGTTGTAATGATGTTCTATTGTGTCCTGTGATATGATGGGGTGTTGTAAAGAAGCTTGTCTTTAGACTAGGCATTTTTATTGTTTCAAAAAAGTAACGGATTGATTACTTTATTGTTAAAAAAATAACAATTTAATAGAGCTTAAAAACAGAAAAAAGCATTTTCAAGATGTTGTATATCATTTTTATGCGAAATTAAAATAACATCCATATGGATTTCATTTTCAAGTAATTCCGGATAAAGGCTTAAAAAATATTCAGCGGCTTTTATTTGTCTTGTCTGTATTTTTTTAGTAACAGATTCCGCCGCATATTCAAGAGTTATACGATATTTTACTTCGATAAAAGCAAGAATATTATTTTTTAAAGCAATGATATCTATTTCGCCTGCGCCGTTTTTTTTGGGTGGTCTGAAATTACGTTCTAAAATTTTATATCCGTTTTTTTCCAGAAAAAGCACAGCCTTGTCTTCAGCTTTGTAACCATTCAAACGGGCGGTTCTTCCGCATATTTGTTTATCTGATTTCATCTTTTATTTTAAGAGCCATTTGGTAAAGCTTTTTTTTAGATTCGCCTGTGCGGGTGGCAACAAAATGAGAGGCATCTTTTAAGCTCATTGTTGCCAATGCATTTTTTAATTCTATGAATAATTCGTTGTCATTGAAGATTTTTTGTTTTGAAGGAGAAACAACAATAACAATTTCTCCTTTGGGATAACCGTTTTCTTTATAATAAGAGCGGATTTCATGTAATGATCCCCGAACAGCTTGTTCGAATTTTTTTGTCAATTCCCTTAAAACAGCGGCTTGGCGTTGATCAAATATGTCAATCATGTCATTTAAAGTTTCTTCCAGCCTTTGAGGGGATTCATAAAAAATCAGTGTTGCAGGAATATCGCGTAATAACATCAGTTCATTTTTTCTGGCATTGCTTTTCGTTGGTAAAAAACCTTCGAACAGGAACCGGTGACACGGTAAACCGGATAATTGTAAAGCTGTAAGGACGGCTGATGCTCCGGGAATGGCGGTAACATAGATGTCGTAATCAATACAATCTTGAACAAGACGATATCCCGGATCGCTGATCAAAGGCGTACCAGCATCGCTGACAAGAGCGATCATTTCCCCGTTTTGTAATCGTTTTAAAATATTCGGGCGCATTTTATCGGCATTGTGTTCATGATAAGAGAGTAATTGTTTTTCTTTAATGTTAATCAGGGTTAAAAGTTTTTTTGTGTTTCTAGTATCTTCACAAGCGATAACGTCACAATTTTTTAAAACGTTGATGGCTCTGGCGGAAATATCACCTAAATTGCCGATAGGGGTTGAAACAAGGTACAATCCTTTGGTAAAAGAAATTTCAGACATTTGCACTCCTTTGCAAAAACAGTTAAAATGTATCTAAGCACGTTTTAAAGAGAGGAGCAATTCTTTGCGTAAAATTATTCGTCAATCGTTCATTTGTATTATGGGTGTTATTTTAATTTCGTCTTGTCAGGGAAGGCTTCGTTTTTTTCCGAAACAGGTGGATGAAAGCGCTTTTCATATTGAAGAGGCGAACATTGTGGAAAATGGCAAAAAGGAAACAGGTCAAGCCGTTGAAGCGGTGGAAATGGTGCGAATAGGTGTTTTGTTACCATTGACAGGCAGTTCTGCCAAATTGGGCAGGGCGTTGAAAAATGCGGCTATGATGTCATTGTTTGATATATCCAGTCAGCGTTTGATTTTACAATTTTATGATACGCGTGGAACAGCAGAAGGAGCTCGTGAAGCGGCGGAACTGGCAATCAGTCAGGGGGTCGAGTTGATTATCGGGCCTGTTTTTTCAAAGTCTGTTCGGGCAATACGTCCGGTTACGCATTCAGCGAATATCGGAGTGATTACTTTTTCATCGGATCCTGTAAACTTAGGAGACGGTATATATACGATCAGTACACTGACTTCGCAACAAGTTGAGCATATTGTTCGTTACGCTTGTGATAGGGGTTATAAAAGATTTGCAATTTTATCTCAAGACAATGCGACCGGAGATATTGTTTCGATGGCAGCAAAATCGGCGGTCGATTCTTGTGGCGGGACGATTACAAAAGCGGGATTTTACAATCCGAGGACACAGGATTTACAATCGGCTGTTCAAGCTGTCATGCCTAGAATGATTGAAGATTTGGAAAAAGAACGTGAAGATGAAATAAAACGCCTGGAAAAGGCGAAAGAAGATGTCCGTCAAGGTAAGCCTGTTTCTATAAAGAATGAGGAAACAGGAGAAATGGAAAATATCAAATTGTCCGAAAAACAATTGCAAACTAAAATTGATGAACTGAAAGCAAAGGAAATTGTTCGGGATCCATTTGAATTTGATGCAATTCTGTTACCGGAAGAGGGAAGTCGTCTGCGTTCTTTCGGGGCTTTATTTTCGTATTATGATTTGCCTTCGGAAATTCGCGTTTTGGGAACATCGCAATGGGCGTCCTCTTCTCCGGCACGGGAGTCGTCTTTAATTGGAGGGTGGTTTTCTTATCTTCCTTCAGAAGGTTTTGAAGTGTTTTCAGAAAGGTATCAGGAGATTTATGAAGAAATTCCTCCGCGTATAGCATCTCAGGCTTATGATGCTGTAGCTTTAGCCGCAGTCTTGGCTGAAACAGGCAGCTTTTCTTATGAAAATTTAACAACAGTATCCGGTTTTAAAGGAGTTGACGGATTGTTCCGTTTGTTGCCGAATGGTTTGTCGGAACGCGGCTTGCAAATTCTTGGCGTTGAAAAGAAAAGGTTTGTAACTCTTTCTCCGGCTTTGGAAATTTTTGAAACAGTGCCGACTTTCGCTCCTGATGTTTATATTAAGAATTTTCGCAATTCTCCGGAGTTATTAACAACACCTTCGGAAAATGAAGCTTTGAACAGTCAAGAGGGGGTAAGTACTCAAGAAGAGAACATTTATAAAATGGGGGAACAACCTTTAAGAAAAAAAAGCTCCACTCATAGTGTCCGGAAGCCAAGTCCGTTTTAAATTCCGATTTCATCGCGATAAAAGATAAAATCTTCCCGACTTGATGTTTTTTAAGAATGTTTGTTAAATTTTTTTTAATATCAGGAAGGGAAGATTTTTAAAACAGAAAATTTTAATAAAGAAGGGTGCTGCATAAAGCATCTAAAATCATAATTCCTTTTGACGAAGCCCTGATACCGTAACCATCGCAGATTAAATAATTTTCACTTTGATATTCTTGTAAGGTATTCATATTCATGAAATCTTCGGGGGCTTTACCTGTTATTTGAAAGAATGCGTTTCTATCAATTCCTTCATCAGTCCTTAATGCCATAATGATCATTTCTTCGGCTTTTTCTTTTTGAGTCAGGACAAGCTTGTTGTTGTTTAACGATTTCAGCCAATGGTAAACGGAAGATTCGTGGGAGGTCGCATAAAAAGTACCGTCTTTTATAAATCTTCCGTGAGCGGCGGGACCAATTCCGATCCATTCCCCCGATTGCCAATAAAGCATATTATGACGGCATTGATATCCCTCAACGGCATGGTTTGAAACTTCATAACGTTTCAGGCCTGCTTGACGGGTCATATCATATGTTAATTCAAACAGATCCGCGCCAAGTTCTTCTTGTACCGGAAAAATGCCTTTTTTATAAAAGAGCGTTCCTTTTTCGACCGTTAATTGATACAAAGATAAATGTTTTAAATCCAGTTCTAAAATTTGATTTAATTCGGCTTTCCATTCATCTGCGGTTTGACAAGGACGGGCATAAATGAAATCTGCTGAAAGAAAGGGGAAGATTTCTTTTGCCGTATTTAAAACATCTAAAGCTTGTTCAACGGTATGCAACCGTCCTAAAAGTTCAAGGTCTTTGTTTCGCAACGCTTGAACACCGACAGACAAACGGTTTACACCGGTCTTTCTGAGGGCATTCATTTTTTGCCGGTTGACGGATGACGGATTGGCTTCCAATGAAATTTCAACATCTTCATTAACAGTCCAAAGGGAATGAATTGTTTCGATAATGAAAGAAATCATTTCTTCCGTCATTAAAGAAGGGGTTCCTCCGCCGAAAAAAATACTGGACACTTTTTTTTCGGCGGTATCGGCAGCGTAATAATTCAAATCCCTTACATAAGCGTTCATTACGGCATTGTAATCAATATTTTTGCAAGGGATGCTGAAAAAATCACAGTAAGGGCATTTTGATTTACAAAATGGCCAATGAACATAAATACCGAACTTATTCACAGACAGTTGTCCGTAAACAGTTTCAAAGCTCTAGCCCTGTGACTTATTTTATTTTTTTCATTTTCGGTCAATTGGGCAAAAGAAATATTATATCCGTCCGGAACGAACATGGGATCGTAACCGAAACCGTTATCCCCTTTGACTGGCCAGCATAACGTTCCATTGATAATGCCTTCAAATTCTTCCGTTTCCCCGTCAGGCCATGCAATGACAAGTGCACATGAAAAATGAGCGGAACGGTCTTTGTTGTTTCCCAGTTCTTCATTGATTTTTGTCATAGCATACATGAACCCGTTTTTTTTAGGATCGTTATAACGTGCGGAAAAGATTCCAGGCTTGTTATTTAAAGCGTGGACACACAATCCGGAATCATCGCCCAAAGCTGGCAGTCCTGATTCTTTTGCAGCGCTTAGGGCTTTGATTTTTGCGTTTTCAATAAATGTTTTCCCTTTTTCTTCGGGTTCGGACAATGATAATTCGTCAGCGGAAATTACAGTGATTCCGAAAGGGGTTAAGATTGACTGCATTTCTTTGACTTTGCCTCTGTTATGGGTGGCAAGGACGATTTTTTTTTCGATTAATTTTCTCATGGTCATTCTCCGAGCACACTTTTTTGAATGAGAGACAATTCTTGAGTTCCCTTGCAAGCCAATTCATAAAGTTTTTTGAATTCTTCGCTTGAAAAAGGAGTCCGTTCTGCCGTTCCTTGAATTTCAACGATTCCTCCTTTTCCCGTAATAACAAAGTTGGAATCGGTTTGCGCGTTGGAATCTTCAATGTAATCAAGGTCTAATACCGGCGTCCCTTCATAAATGCCGCATGATACGGCGGAAACGGTGTCGAGAACCGGAAGAGTGTGGAAACGCCGATATTCGCGCAACTTTTGTAAAGCCAGATGTAAAGCGACGAATCCTCCTGTAATTGATGCCGTCCGTGTCCCGCCGTCCGCCTGAATGACATCGCAATCGATTTTTATACAAATTTCACCCAAAGCTTTTAAATCGACAACAGAACGTAAAGCTCTTGCGATTAAACGTTGGATTTCTTGCGTTCTTCCGCTTTGTCCTTTTTTAGCTTCCCGTTCCGTTCTTACTCCCGTCGCTCTGGGAAGCATGCCGTATTCCGCAGTGATCCATCCTTTTCCCGAATTACGCATCCATGAAGGAACCTTGTCTTCAACACTCGCCGTACAAATGACGTGAGTGTCTCCGAACTTGACTAAACACGATCCTTCAGCGTGTTTGTTGATATTCGGTTCAATTGTAACTTTGCGCATTTCATCTGGTTGTCTTTTAGAAGGTCTTTGCATTTTTATCCTCGAAATTTGTTAAATACATAATTTGTCCTGTTGACGTTTGATATTACGATTACTACATTTATGAACTATGAATAAACAAAATTTAATATTATCGGCATTAAATAACAGATCCCGCGATATTTTCAAATCGCTGGTTGACGCTTATTTAGAAACGGGAGAGCCTGTCGGGTCGAAAACGTTATCCCGATTGTTGGATTTTTCTCTTTCTTCGGCGACAATTCGCAACGTGATGTCTGATTTGGAATCTTCGGGATTGCTGTCATCGTTACATACATCGTCTGGAAGGATACCGACAGAACGGGGATTGAAATTATTTGTGGACGGTTTATTGGAAATCGGCTCTTTGGAACAAGAGGAACGGCACGCCATTGAAGCGCATTGTCGAGTATCCGGAGTTAATCTGGAAACGATGTTGACACAAGCTTCGTCATTATTATCGGGCTTGTCAAAGTGCGCCGGTGTTGTTATCGCCCCTAAAACAGAAGAACCGTTAAAGCATATCGAATTTGTCCATTTGGGATCAGGTCGTGCTTTGGTGGTGATGGTAACGGCTGATGGTGTCGTTGAAAACAGGATTATAAATATTCCGCCGGGAACTTTGCCGGCAGCTTTGACTGAGGCGACAAATTATTTAAACGCCCGTTTACAAGGACGGACGTTGGAAGAGGCTCGCGAAGAAATTTTAGCAGAAATGGAATCGCATCAAGCACAGCTTGATGAAATATCGACCCGTTTGGTTACAGCTGGTTTGGCGGCATGGGCGGGAGGAAAAAAAGGCGTTTTAATCATCAAAGGCCAAGCGAATTTATTAGAAAATATTCAGGCAATTGAGGATTTGGAAAAAATCCGTAATTTGTTGAGTATACTGGAGGCTCAGGAAAGTATGACAAAACTGTTGGATTTAACTGAAAATGCGGATGGTATACAAATATATATTGGTTCGGAAAATAAGCTGTTCAATGTATCGGGGTGCTCTATGATAACGGCTCCGTACCGGAACAGTAAGGAAAAAATCATTGGCGCAATAGGGATTATTGGTCCGACAAGGATGAATTACGCTCGGATTATTCCATTGGTGGATTATACGTCACAAGTGATCAGTAAATTGATAGGGTAAAAAAGATGACAAAGCATCATAAACATAATGAAGAAGAACAGAACATAATGCAAGAAGTTCCGGAAAACCAGGAAAAGCATATGGCGCAAGGAAAGTCGGGAAAAGGAACAGAACCCGTTGACAATCAAACGAAAACAGAGACTGTTTGCCAACCGGAACAAACAACGCCAATAAAAGAGACTTCCTGTCAGGAAGAAATGGAACGTTTAAAATCCGAAGTGGAAAAATTCAAAGATCTGTATTTACGTTCCCAAGCCGAAATGGAAAATCTGCGTCGAAGAACTCAACAAGAGTTGGAAAAACGGACAAAATTTGCGATATCTTCTTTTGCCCACGACATTTTAACGGTTAATGACAACCTATCTAGAGCTATGGCGAGCATTCCGGAAAAAGAAAAGGAAAATCAAAGCGACTTTATAAAAAACTTATTGATAGGGTTAGAATTAACTCAAAAAGAACTGAATACGGCTTTGGAAAAAAATAAAGTAACAGCCATTGAAAGTCTGGGGCATGTTTTTGATCCGAATTTGCATAAAGTTGTCCAAGAAGTGGACGATCCAAGCAAGCCGTCGGGAACAATCGTGCAAGAATGGCAAAAAGGGTATATGATCGGTGGCGATCGTGTATTAAGGGAAGCTGTTGTTGTTGTTACACGGGCGGTGGCTCCGACGGTTCAAGATCCTGTTGAACATATTGATACGACTGCTTAGACGAAACAGCCCGTAAATAAAACGGGCTGTTTTTTTAGTGATAAAAGTTTGTTATCTTTAGCCGGAAATCCGGATTGTGACATTGTCAAAAACAACGGCAAACCCCCTTTTATTAGGGATTAATAAAGACGACTGTGAAGATGTTTATTTTCTGGCAATAAAGGATTACGCTTGTGTAACGAAAGTTTTTTAAGATAGTACTCAATCCGCTTGTATTTTATTGGCGTCTGAGAACAATGAAATAAGCTTGTTGAAATAGGGAATGTTTTCGTATCGGATATGCAATGAAAAGATTTTATATGGAATTTTTTGATGTTATGTTTTTGTGAATTGTGAGTATGTGAATTATTTTTTATATGACATTGAAAGATCATGTGAAACAGGATCATATTTTTGTATTGTCAGATGATTTGTTTAAATAAAGTCGTAATATGTAAAAAAACGCCCCGTTTTAAAACGGGGCGTTCATTATAACCACTTAACACCTCTTTTTTTCCATCTCCCTGATTTTAAATAAGCTAAAGCCAATATGTTTGAAGCGAACGAAGCCAAAGGGGAGGCAAAGCCGACGGCATAAATGGAAGCTCCCAGTATGGCGCTGAAATAATAGGCGATGGGAATCCTGAATACGAAAGTGCATAAGACATTGTTAATCATAGAGAAGAAAGATCTGCCGCATCCGTTGAAAAATCCGTTGGTGCAAAAAACGACAGGAACAAGGATATATTCAAAACAGAAGCTTTTTGCATATAAAGCTCCGGCTTTTATGGTTTCATCGGCACCAATGGAATTTGTGTCAATGAAGAAGCCTATGATTTGTTCTGGGACGCTCAAGAACAGGATAATGGCCATTATTCCAAAGATCATAGTTCCGGCAATGCCGAGTTTTAAAGTATATAAAGCTCGAAGCGGTTTGTGTGCTCCGATGTTTTGAGCCGTTATTGCCGAGATGGCTCCCATGACCGATAAAGCTGGCAACATGGCGAAGGCGTTGATTCTGCCGACGATTCCGACACCGGCTGCGGCATGCATTCCCATTGAATTGACAATGGAGGTAATGAACATGAACGATAAGTCAATTAAGCCGCCTGTAACGGAAATAGGAATGCCGATTTTGAATAATTCGCGCACGATGGATCGGTCGGGAACGAAATCCGATAATTTAAAATCGAAGCGGATATTTTTTTTCATAAAGAAAAAAGCGAAGAGCATACTGATAGCTTGTCCGACGACTGTTGCAACAGCCGCACCGGCAGCCCCCATATTAAAGACAGCGACTAAAACGAAATCACCGATGATGTTGAAAACGCAGGCGATGGCAACGAAAATCAAAGGAGCTATAGAGTTGCCCAACCCGCGAAAGATTGCTGAGAAAGCATTATAACCTGTAATGAATATGATTCCCAAGACGCAGATTTGCGCGTAATCGTAAGTTTCTTGGAAAGCGTCGGAGGGGACTTGCATTAGGTTTAAAATAACAGGCATCAGAACAAGCATTAAAAGCGTCAATACTGATGCGCATACAAGGAATAAGCATAATCCTGTGCCGATGCAGCGTTTCATTTTTTCTTGGTCGTTTGCTCCGACATATTGCCCGATCAAGACGGTGGATCCTGTTGTCAGACCGGAAATCAAGTTCAAAATGAACATCATGATACAACTGCCATTGGCGACGGCAGCGACGGAAATGCTTCCGTTACCGAATCTTCCGACAACGAACATGTCGACAGTGTTATAAAGTGCCTGTAATAAGTAAGCCAACAGGAAAGGGATGGAAAAGCTCCACAAATTATGCAGAGCGTTTCCTCTTGTCAGATTTTGTTGTTGATTGAAAGACATGATCATACCAAGGCGAGTTCTTCGGAACGTTTTTTAGCAGCTGAGACCGCTTTTTCCAAAAGCGGAGTCAAACCTGAATCCGGATTCATCAAGATGTCAAGAGCTGCGGCGGTTGTTCCATTGGGTGTTGTAACATTTTTTCTCAAGACATCAGGATTTTCATCACTTTCAGCCATTAATGCAGCCGCTCCGATAATCGTGTTTTTTGCGAGTTTTTGAGCGGTTTGTTGATCTAACCCCAAAGACACGGCGGCTTGAGTTAATGCTTCTGTCAAATAAAAAACATAGGCGGGACCGCTTCCGGAAACTGCTGTTACGGCATCGATATGTTCTTCTGATTTCAACCAGACGGTTTGTCCGCAGGAAGTCAAAAGCGTTTCAACAATTTGATATTGTTTGTCAGAAGCTTCCGGAGAGGCGATAATTCCCGTAATTCCCGCTCCGATAGCCGCCGGAGTATTGGGCATGGCACGGAAAACGACGGTATTCATCCCTAATTTTTCTTTAAACCATGCAATTTTCCTTCCGGCAATAATGGATAAAAGGGCAGCTCCATTATCAGTAAATGGCTTGATATCAGAGATAATCTGTTCGATCAGAAAAGGTTTGACAGCCAAGAAAACGATGTCCGGTTTAAAATAATTCATCTCTTTTAGAGACGGCGCGGAAACGATTTTTTTATCTTTTAACACCTTACGGATATCATTGTTCGGTTCAACAACGAAAATATGTTCCGGACTGAATCCGTTTTGTAACGCCCCGTTTAAAACGGCGCCTCCCATTTTTCCGCAACCGACGAGTAAAATAGAAACAGACTGATTCATTAAAGATCTCCTTTTAATTAAGTTGTTAAAATAAGTCGGTTGCTTTTTTTTTTAAAGAAAAACATTTGAGCAAAAGTTATGTTTAGGCTTATAAATAAGAAAGAAAAACAAAGAAAAACAAAGAAAAAGGGGATGTCATGTATGTAATTACGGGTGGTGCCGGTTTTTTGGGGTCGAACATAGCCGCCGGCATAGAAGAACGGGGATTGGGTGAAATAACGATTGTCGATCGTTTTCAAACGGATGATCGTTGGCGTAATATAGCGAAACGTTCTTTGCGTGATATTATTTTTCCGGAAAAAATTTTTGAATACTTGGATAACCATGCTAGCAGGATAGAAGCGGTTTTTCATATTAACTATACAGGCTTTTTCAAGGAAGAAAATGTTGACGAGTTGATAGACGAACGAATTCATTTGACATGGCAATTATGGTCGTGGTGTTCCCGTCATCAAGTTCCTTTTATATATGATTCAACGGCTGGAGTATACGGTGACGGATCATTGGGGTTTAAGGATAGTGATTCAGCGCAGGAATTGGCAAAACTCAGACCGATGTCTGCTTTGGCATGGACAAAGCTGTTTTTAGATCGCAAGATCATTGATACGATTAATCGCGGAGAGACGGTTCCTCCTCAATGGATCGGTCTGCGTTGTTTTAATTTATACGGTCCGAACGAATACCATAACACACGTCATCAAAGTGTAATTCCAAGAATATATCATGCCGCGAAGAACGGGAAACTTTTTCCTTTGTTTAAATCCGACAATCCGTCTTATAAGGACGGGGAGCAGATGCGGGATTTCATGTGGATTGAAGACACTGTTGATGTTATTTTATGGCTGGTCAGTCATCCGGAAATCAGCGGATTGTTCAATATCGGAACAGGTTGTGCGCGGACGTATGCGGATGTTTTGCGTTCTGTTTATGCTGCGTTAGACGAAAAGCCGGAAATGGATTTTATGGATCTGCCTTTGGAAATAAAAGGGAAATACCAATATTTTACACAAGCGGATATTCAGAAATTACGGGCGGTCGGATATACGAAGCCGTTTACAACTTTAGAGGAGGGGGTTTCAAAGTATGTGAAAAATTACTTGGAAACACCTGATCCGTATAAATAGAGGTTTTTATGACATACAAAGGCATATCTTTTCCTGACATAGATCCTGTTGCCATTCATATAGGCAGTTTCGGTTTGCGATGGTATTCTCTGGCTTATTTGTTAGGTATACTCGCTGCTTGGTTTTTGGCTCGCAAGATGGTAAAGCGTTATCCCAATCAGATTACGCCAGTGATGATTGACGATGTGATTTTTTGGGGGACATTAGGGGTTATCATCGGAGGCAGAATAGGATACGTTTTATTTTATAATTTTTCGTATTACATGGAAAATCCGTTACAAATTATGGCCTTATGGCAAGGAGGAATGTCTTTTCACGGCGGTTTGATCGGTGTGATCATTGCTGTGTATTTATATTCCCGTTATGTGAAAGTGAAGTTTTTTTTATTTACAGACATATTAGCTTGTATCACGCCGATCGGTTTGTTTTTGGGCAGATTGGCAAATTTTGCGAATTCAGAACTTTACGGTCGCGTAACGACATCTGTGCCGTGGGCTATGATTTTTCCGAACGGAGGTCCTTTGCCCCGTCACCCCAGTCAGTTATATGAAGCCGGCTTTGAAGGGGTCTTGTTATTTGTTTTGTTGTATTCTTTGTGGACGCACAGTGTGTGGGTCAGGATCCGTCCCGGATTTACATCGGGATTGTTTCTATGCAGTTACGGGATAATTCGCGCCGTTTTGGAAAACTTCAGGGAACCGGATCCGCAACTGGGATTTTTATTTGCCCGAATAACAATGGGACAAATATTGACGATTCCGATGTTGATTGTCGGTGTCTCCATAATCGTATGGTCAATAAAAAAAGCTTAGACAGGAAGTAATTTCTCTGTTATTCCATAAAGATAAGTATGAAACGTCGGATTAAGGAAGATATGCCGCTTAATTTAAAGAAAAGAGGTTTTTTCAAAACGATCGCTTCAGTTGTTCGCATGAAGTTGATCATTCCAATGATTCGGTCAAAGCATCCTCCTGAAATAACCGCAAGAGGGGCGTTAATCGGCATGGGATGGGCTATGACCCCTCTTGTCGGGATTCAAATGTATCTTGTTTTTTTAACATGGCTGTTTAGTCGGAAATTTTTTAAATGGGATTTTAATCTTCCCGTCGGTTTGGCTTGGACGTGGATAACGAACGTTTTTACAATTCCCCCTTTTTATTATATGTTTTATGTTACAGGAAAATTGATGACCGCAGAGTTCGAGGAACGAACGACATATGCCAAATTTTACGGTCTGATAAAAACGGTGTTGGATGAAGACGGCTTGATTGAAGCCTTAAAAGCAATGGGGACGATATTAATCAAGGATTGGGGCGTGTCCATGATGATCGGTTCCGTTCCTTGGATTATCATAGGCGGCTGGGGGGCTTATAAATGGACGCTATGGTATATTAATCGGCGGCGGCAGACATTGACACGGCGTTTGGCCAACCGTCAAAAGCGTCTTGAAAAGAAGATAGAAAAAACGCAGAAAAAGTTTGAACGCAAAAAGGAAAAGGCGGAGCATAAAATAGAAATCAAACAACAAAAGTTTGAAAATAAACAAAAAAGGCTGGAAGAAAAACTGGAAAAGACAATAGCAGCAAAACAAGAGGCTGTTTTAAACAAAACAGGACAAGATTAAATGGGTAAGACGACACTTTGTTTTTCAGAAAATATCCGTTACCGTTTTTTTACACGCAAGAACGGTGTTTCAACCGGTGAATTTGATTCATTGAATTGTTCCGTGAAAGTGGGAGATGATCCTGCAAAGGTACGCGAGAATATGCGCAGAGTTTCCGGTTATTTGGGGTGTACGGTGGAAAAGTTGTTTGTTTTACATCAAACTCATTCATCGATTGTGATACCCGTTACGACACGAGAACCTTTTGACAAGACCCCTTACGGAGACGCTTTGGTAACGGATCAATCGAATATTTTTTTAGGGATAAAGACAGCCGATTGTGCGCCTGTATTATTGGCTGATTCAGATCATTGTGTTGTTGCGGCAGTCCATGCGGGATGGCGTGGAGCGGTGAGCGGTGTATTGGAAAACACAATTGATATGATGTTAAAAATGGGGGCGAAAAAAGAAAACATATCAGCGTTAATCGGACCGTGTATAGCGCCGCAATCTTATGAAGTCGGGGAGGATATGAAAGAGTCCTTTTTGCAAGCGGATGTAAAGGCATCATTGTTTTTCGATCCGTCAGGGGCTGGAAAATACAGGTTTGATTTGCCCGGATATGTTTTATCGAGATTGGAACGCCAAGGGATTGGAGCGGCGGAATGGGTCGGAGAAGACACTTATACGTTGGAAAAGGAATATTTTTCCAATCGCCGTTCAACTCGGAAAGGCGAAAAATGCGGACGTCAGATATCGGTTATAGGTCTGCTTGATTCGTCTTTATTTTAATAATAATAAGGGATGAGATATGAAAGTTTTTTCAGGTAACAGTAATTTTGCATTTGCCCAAGCGGTTGCAAGTTATATGGATACATCTTTATCAAAATGTTCGGTACGTCGTTTTGCCGATAATGAAATTTTTGTTGAAGTTCAGGAAACTGTTCGTGGACAAGATGTTTTTATTATCCAACCGACCAGTTCTCCGGTGAACGACCATTTAATGGAACTGTTGATCATGTTGGATACGTTCAAACGTTCGTCAGCGCGTCGTATAACAGCAGTTATCCCTTATTTCGGTTATGCGCGTCAAGATCGCCGTTCAGCGCCGCGTACACCGATTTCTGCTAAATTAGTGGCGAATTTAATTACTTCGGCAGGAGCAAGCCGTGTGGTAACGATGGATCTTCATGCTGGTCAGATACAAGGTTTTTTTGATATTCCCGTTGATAATTTAATGGCGGCGCCGGTAATGGTAAAAGATATCATGTATCATTTCAGAGATAAAACTCCTATGATTGTGTCTCCGGATGTCGGCGGAGTCGTTCGTGCGAGAGGGATAGCCAAACGGTTGCATGCGGATTTGGCTATCATTGATAAGCGGCGTGAAAAGGCCGGTGTATCCGAAGTTATGAATATTATCGGAGAAGTTGAAGGGCAGGATTGTATTTTGGTTGATGATATTGTTGATTCAGCCGGTACATTATGCAACGCTGCTGTAGCTTTGAAAAACGCTGGCGCCAAATCCGTATATGCTTATGTAACGCATGGTGTTTTATCTGGCGATGCCGTGAAACGTGTAACGGATTCTCCGTTGGAATCTTTGGTTATCACGGATACGATAGAACCGACCCAAGCCGTTAAAGAAGCAAGAAATATTCGTGTTGTCTCTGTTGCGGAATTGGTCGGAGAATCCATTTTGCGTATCAGTGAGGAACGCTCTGTCACTAGTTTGTTTTATTAAATAAAAAAGAAAGATTAAATAAAAAAGGAAGAAAAAAGCTGTTGATTTCAAATTAACAGCTTTTTTTATTTTAATATTTAATCGTAAAATTCGTTTGTAATTGATTTTTAAACCGAACTTGACAATGTTTCAATGTGATATTGCATGAATTTGGCAAGTATGAGTGTTTCTTTTTTTACGCATTCCCATTGATCTTGAACATTTCCCAGATAAGCTTCTTTTGCCATGTTAAGAATTGAAGAAGATTGATTGGGGATTTTTTCTAAAACCCATTGAGCCGCGATATCTTTTGTGCTGATTTCCCCCGTTTCCAAAGTGAACCACATTCGTGCAAGGGTTAACAAGACGTTTCTTTCATCTCCGTTCAGGTTGTTCATCAATTGCGGTAAGGAATATTTAATGGCTTTTTGGATTTCAGAAAAAGGGATGGAAGGGACGAGATCATCAATTTTTTTTCCTTTTAAAAGCAATCCGTAGCGCTTTGCCTGCCATAACAAGATGGTCAAGTCTGGGTTGTTATGCGGTAACGGTTCGTGACCGGCTTCAATTTCAGATCGAAGCCATTCACCGAAGACATATTCACACTTTGGGGGAAAACGCCAAGGTATAATGTCGCTTTGACAGATAAAAGTAACTTCTAAAGGGCGTTTTTTGATACATCCAACCGTACCGGAAATGATTAACAAATGTTCAGTTAGTTTTTTCCGTATATAATTTGATATTTTTTCTTTGATAATGATTAATATATCTATATCGCTGTTTGGACGCAACCCGCCAAAAGTGGCCGATCCATAAAGATACATTCCCGAATAACCGTCGTGAAACAAACTATCTACCAACGAAATAAGCTGGGTTATTTGATTGTGAGAATTTATTTCGGATTTCATCATATTTCTCTTTTTTCCGGATTGGAAAAATTTCTATTTTATGGTGGATAAAATCAGTATTAATTTTAACACATCATATCTCTTTTTTTGAAAGGGGAAATCAAAAAAACGGAATAGGAAAAGTAAATTTTTTCATTCAGATACCGCAAGAAGACGGATATTGAATTTTATTCAGGAAAAAAACAGATGAAATTTTAAATTAGGACTTTTTTACATAAAGGGAAAAAGAAAAACATAACAGAAATGAAAGGTTAAAAAGATTGCTTTTCAATAAAAAAGGGTGTAAACAAACATAATCTTTCCGCATAGGGCGGAAATAACGGTTCAGGCACCCCTGGAGGCAGAACCGTTTTCATTTTAAGAGGAAGAAATTATGGCAAAAACAACTTCAATTCGCGTTAATGAACGCAAGACAGCAGGTAAGGGGGCGGCTCGCGCAGAACGTCGCGCAGGTTTAATTCCCGGTGTTATTTACGGTGAAAAAAAAGAACCCGTGATGTTTTCGATATCCGCTTTGGACTTGGACGCCCAGATGCGCCAGAAAGGTTTCTGGACACGCCAATTTGAAATCGAAGTCGGAAAAAACAAGTACCATGCCATTTGTCAGGATATTCAAACGCATCCATTGACAGATCGTCCGATTCATATAGATTTTCTGCGTGTTTCTGAAAACGCCGAACTGGAAATCGAAGTTCCGGTCATGTATGAAAATGAATTGGCATGCCCCGGTTTGAAATTGGGTGGTACGCTTAACGCCATTTATCGTGTGATCGAAGTTTCTTGTAAACCGAAAGACATTCCGGAAACGTTATTTGTCGATTTGACAGGTTTGGAAATCGGCGATGTTGTCAAGATGTCCGATGTCAAATTCCCGACCGGTGTCAAACCTGTGGAAGATATGGATACAACAATTGCGGCAATTGCTGCACCGTCTTCTATGGAAGAAAGCGTTACGGAAGCATCCGGTGATGCCGCGGCTGCATCAACGACGGATGCGGCAACAAAAGCTTAAGAGGATTAGCCGGTGTTTTTGGTTGTTGGTCTTGGAAATCCGGGATCCGAATATAAAAACAGTCGGCATAATGTGGGATTTATGGCGGCGGATGAAATATTTCGCCGCTATGATTTTTCATCTTGGCGCGTTCGTTTTGAAAGTGAAACGGCCGAAGGTGTGATTGACGGGCAAAAGGTTTTATTGCTCAAGCCGCAGACATATATGAATAATTCGGGGCGGGCTGTTTTTTCAGTGATGTCCTTTTATAAGATACCTGTACAACAATTGATCGTATTACATGATGATATGGATTGTCCGCTTGGAAAGCTCAAAGGCAAAGTCGGTGGCGGAGCAGGTGGTCATAATGGTTTAAGAAGTATAGACGCTTGTTGTTCGTCAAATTATACACGCCTCAGAATAGGGGTAGGGCACCCGTTGCACGGTGAACCGGTCGTTGATTGGATAATATCCAGATTTCCGAAAGAAGATTTGGAAAAGATAAAAGTTTTATTATCCGACATAGGTGAAACATTTCCTTTCGTGTTGTCCGGCGGAGTTGCGGAATTTACGTCCAGATTGGCGGTATATCAACAAAAAAAGTCGAAAAAGGGATAAAAGATGGGATTTAATTGCGGGATTGTAGGTTTACCTAATGTAGGTAAATCGACTTTGTTTAATGCGTTAACGTCGACGATGGCGGCGCAAGCGGCGAATTATCCATTTTGCACGATTGAACCGAATGTCGGGCGTGTAGCCGTTCCCGATCCGCGTTTGGCGATTTTATCGCAAATGGCGGCATCAAAGCAAACGATATATACCCAGTTGGAATTTGTTGACATAGCCGGATTGGTTAAGGGAGCGTCAAAAGGGGAAGGATTGGGGAATCAGTTTTTGGCGTCAATCCGTGAAGTTGATGCCATTGTGCATGTGCTTCGTTGTTTTGAAAACAGTGATATTACGCATGTGGAAGGATCTATTGATCCTGTTCGTGATGCCCAGACGATTGAAACGGAGTTGATGTTGTCGGATCTGGAGAGCTTGGAACGCCGTATCGTTCCCTTTGAAAAGAAAGCGCGGGCGGGCGAAAAGGAAGCAAAAGAGATGCTTTCTGTCATGCAACCCGTTTTGGATGCGTTAAGAGCGGGGGAACCTGCACGCACTGTGAAGTTTGAAGAGGACGAACAGAAAAAATTATATAATCAATTGTATTTGCTGACTTCGAAACCGGTTTTATATGTTTGTAATGTTGATGAAGCTTCTGCGGCGACAGGGAATGAATTTTCACAACGCGTATTTGACATGGCGGAAAAGCAAGGCAATCAAGCGGTTGTCATTTCGGCGGCGATAGAATCCGAAGTCGCTTTGTTAGAAGATATGGAAGAACAAAAAGAGTTTTTAGAAACCTTGGGGTTATCCGAAACAGGATTGAACCGTGTCATATCCGCCGGATACAAGCTTTTGAATTTAAGGACGTTCTTTACTGTCGGACCGAAGGAATCAAAGGCATGGACGATAAAGAAAGGAATGACAGCCCCTCAGGCGGCGGGAGTGATCCATTCCGATTTTGAAAAAGGTTTCATACGGGCGGAAGTCATATCATATGATGACTTTATAGCCTGTAAGAGTGAGGCAAAAGCGCGAGAAATGGGAAAGCTTCGTTCGGAAGGTAAAACATATATTATCGAAGACGGGGACATTTGCCACTTTTTGTTTAATGTTTAGGGTGTTTAAATATGCGTTTGGCTTTATACGAACCGGATATCCCCCAGAATACGGGGACTCTCATGCGTTTGGCGGCGTGTTTTAATTTACCCGTGGATATAATAGAACCGTGCGGTTTTATCTTTAACGATCAAAAAATGCGTAGAGCAGGTATGGATTACTTGGATTTGGTCGACTATACGCGTCATGTTTCTTGGGATGCTTTTTATTCGCAGCATACGGGGCGTATTGTTTTGTTGACGACGAAAGGAGCTCAATCCCATATATCGTTTTCTTTTCGATCAGATGATATTTTATTATTAGGACGGGAAAGCGCGGGAGTTCCGGACTTTGTACATAATCAGGCGGATGCCCGTTTGCGTATTCCGATGCGTTCAAATACGCGTTCATTGAATGTTGCTATATCGGGGGCAATTGTTTTAGGGGAGGCTTTAAGGCAAACGGGAAGTTTTGAACGTTTAACTTAAAAGTATATGTACGATTGTTTCATATGTAGTGGACGTTGAAGAGAAGATATGATATTCCTTAGAAAAGGAGATAACAAAGAAAGGTGTAAATATGATGAAAAAGGCATTGTTATTAACAGCGATATTTACATTATGTTCATTTTCTGTAAAAGCCGCTGAAATGAAACCGTATGCATCATTGAAAGCTGTGTATTCATGGGAAGAAGCAAAGCTTGTTGATGATATTTTCGGGTCAGCATCGGAAACATTCAAAACGCCCGGTTTCAATTTGGCATTTGGTACAGGGTTTCAAGGATTCAGAGATCAGGATACCGTTCGTGTGGAAATAGAGTACGGTTATCGCGATTTAAAATCTAAACTTGATCCCAGTGGCGGGATTATGGGCAAGGATAAAGTCGGTTTACAGACATATATGGTTAATGGCTATTATGATATATCGACAGGAACAATTGTTACGCCTTATGTCGGTGTTGGCTTGGGACTGGCAGATACTAAAATAAAATATCAAGATGATGAGGATATTTTCTCGACGTCGAATACCGAATTTGCTTGGAATTTGAATGCGGGTATAGGGATAAAAGTTTCCAAAGACATCGCCATAGATATCGGATACCGTTATTTACAGATTAAAGACTATAAAATAGATTTCGGGTTGCCGCAGGATGTTAAATCCAAGGCAAATGAAGTTTCGTTGGGTATTCGTTATGAATTTTAAATCGTAAAAAAGAGAATTTCCCGTGATTTCACGGGAAATTTTTTTTGAAAAAAATATTTTCTGAAAAGAAATAGATTTTTTTGATGGGTTTTATTTTACCTCAGGATATTTTGATAAAAAAAAGCGGCAAAAGGAACGCAATGGATTAAGCTGGAAGAAAGAATGGATTATTTCATTGTCACTCATTTGAATATAATATGTTTTTTATAAATGAGATAATTTTAATCTTTTTAAACTGTATGCATATAATAACTATCAATGTTTATGACACGATTAAAAGGGTTTTTGTATAAGGTTGTTTTTGTGTAAAAGAGCGTTTTTGCCCGATAGGGATGTTTGAAAAACATTTATCCATCTGTTTATGATAAGTATACAAATATTATTATTAAAAATCCCCCCCTTTTTTTTTATGAAGAAATTCGCTAACCGGTTATTGCTTGATATAAAACTGAGCCGAATGTTAAGAAGAAGGCTTTTGAAATCAGGGATTGAAGCCTGTTTGTCTTCGGATAGAATTTGAGAGACTGAAAAAATATGAATTTGAGGAATTATGCTTTCGAAAGAAAGAGAAGGGGCATGGATAATCAATGAGTTTGATGATGGTAATTCTTTCATTAGAAAAATGGGGCTGAATAAATTACTGATAAGGAAAAAGAGTTCTATCTTCCGTCGGTTTAGTTTTATACCGTTACGGTATTATAAAGGGAAAGGATGTTTTCTATTTTTTTTCAGTTTTTAATTAATTGAAATGTTTTCAATAAATTATAAGTTTTTTTTAATTTAATTACGCTTTTGAAGTAAAGAGAAGGGGACATATTTTTTATTACGTTATATTTTTCATTTGAAGTATTTCCCAAAGCTTTTATTAAGCTCTTCAATACGTATCGAGACAAATCTCCTACATAGAAAACCCCCGTGTAAGAGCGGGGGTTTCCAATCAGTTGGAATAAGAGCGTTGTCCGAACAAAGCGGTTCCTATTCTGACGAAAGTGGCTCCTTGTTGAATGGCAAGTGTAAAGTCGTCACTCATTCCCATTGACAACTCTTTCAATCCGTTTTGGATTGCGAGTTTTTTTAAAAAAGCGAAATGAGCGGATGGTTCGTCATCAACAGGAGGAATACACATCAAACCGATAATATTTAATCCAAGATGTCTGCACCGGTTTATCAGAAGTGATGTTTCATGTGGGGCACAACCGCCTTTTTGAGGTTCTTCTCCGGTATTGACCTGAATAAAGCAAGGAATGTTTTTATTTTGTTTTTTCATTTCCTCTGCCAGCTTTTGTGCCAATTCAAAACGATCCACAGTTTCAATGACATCGAACAAACGGACGGCATCTTTGACTTTATTTGTTTGCAAAGATCCGATCAGATGAAGTTTTACATCTGGGAACCGTTCTTTTAGCGGCGGATATTTTTGTAAAGCCTCTTGAACCCGATTTTCGGCGAATACACGCTGTCCGGCGGAAATCAAAGTTAAAATTTCTTCGGTTTTGTGCATTTTTGAAACGGCAACCAAGGTAACGTCGTTGATTGAGCGTCCACAATGGATTGCCGTTTTTTCAATTTCAGATTGAATATCGTTGAAATTATTTAAAATGGTCATGTCGATTTAGAAATTCAAGTTCATCCCGATTGCGACAGCCGGTCCTTTGTTGTCTAACTGCGGGTTGTTTGTTCCCGATTTATAGTTTACATAAGCAATGTCGATAAACGTATCGATGCCGGCGAGGATTTTATATTTTCCGGATAACAAGTACATTGTAAAGATGTCTTTTTTACCGTCGATATTTATATTGTCAGCACGGGATTGGAAGATGTTTGCACTGGCAGCGAACGGTCCGGCACTGTATTCGACCCCGACGTCCCAGCTGGCTCCTTTTGCGACATCGGCAAAAGGTAATAAGAAGACGTTGGTTTCATGAGACATGTTCGTATACAGGAAAGATCCGCCGACAGTCCAGTTTCCGAAACCGATATTGATCCCCGCTCCGTAAGATCTGATTTCCTTTTCTTCGTCCATGAATCCGTTTGCCCGTAAATTAGGTTTGTACATTGTATACGAAGCGCTTGTTTCGATATCGAATTTGCCGAAATCATGTTGATATAAAGCTGTGGCATCAACGCCGTATTTAAACAATTTGATGTCGCCGCGGTAAGGGGTTAACAAGTCGTTGGCATCTTTTCCTTTTTTCTTGTTTCCGGGCATTAAACTGACACCGAACGTAAATCCGGAAACAGTCGGTGTAATGTAAGATAACTTGGTTGAAATGTCGTCTAACAAGGAATAGGTTGCTTTATTATAAGCAAAATCGGCGGGAACCATAACCAAACGTCTGAAATCCGTTTCCTGAAGACCGAGAGTGCTTATGGTTGGAGAAGTAACAGCCATTTGGTAAGAGACATTTTTAACATTTCCAAGAATAATTCTGCCGATTCCAGAATCGATGGTCATATAGGTTTCATCAATGGTATGGTTTGATGTATCGCTGTCTGTACCGGCTTCCAATTGAACCATGGCGCCGATTTTAACACCGTTTTCCAAAGTGGTCGATCCGGAAAAATAAATTTCCGCATCCCCCATGATGTCAAAGTTGTTATATTTTCCTATATTGTTGTAAAACGGGGTGAAAGTATCGGCATCAAAAGATTCCATGATCAAAGAATTTTTCTTTTGATTGGCATAGGCGGCGTACCAGCTCATGTAACCACCGATTTGCAATTCGATCGGCTGATCAAAGAGTTCGATTTCCGTTTTTTGAGACGTTTTTTGTTGCGTTGTTGCCTGAGAAGTCTCTGTAGAAGTTTGCTGAGCAACAGCCGGCTGAATTAAAACAAAAGAAGATAGAACTGATGAAAGAAATAAGAATTTTTTCATTAGAAACTCCAAAATAAGTTGTCTTCAGTAAAACTATTAGTAAAATATACTCTGATAAAATTGTAAATAAAAAAAAATTAAATATAATAGTTATTGCTTAACCGTTTGTTTTATAAGGATTCAATCTTTTTAACTGAAGAAGGAAAATACTGTTATGAAGCTGTTTTTTATGCTTTTTCTTTGCTGTGTTTTGTTGGCATGTCAAAATGCAAAAATAGAATATAAGTATCCCGAAAAAGTAAAGGGAAGATATGAAATGCCGTCGAAAAAAACGGAAGAGCAGAAAAATGATACGGTATTTAATAAAGAGCATTTGACATTTCGTTATCGAAATACAGAAACACAAAGAACACCATCTGAAGATAACGTTTTTGACAAAGGAATAAAAAATGAAGAAATTGTCAAAAAAGAATCTTTGCCGGATTGTAACAAGATCTGGACGGCAATGTTAACGGTGTTATCCCGATATCCGGTATCGATCATTCAAGAAGACAAGCTGATTGTAACAGAATGGTTTAACGAAGCTGGGAAAAATCAACGTCAAATAAAAATAAATGCGCTTAAGACGGCAACGGATTTGACCATTACGGTATTCAGCCGGACAAAAGACCAAACCGGAGAATGGATTAATCAAAAAAATGATGCAACACTTGCAGATAAAATAAAAAATGATATTGTGAAACTATCAATGAATGAATAACCTTTTTTTTAAGAAAGTCCGATAATGAGCGAAGAAAGATATAATTTCCGTACGACTGAAGAGAAATGGCAGAAAGCTTGGGAAAAGGCGAACGTTTTTAAAGCGCAGGAACACTCGGAAAAGCCGAAATATTACGCATTGGAAATGTTTCCGTATCCTTCGGGAAAGATTCATATGGGGCATGTACGCAATTATGCGCAAGGTGATGTTATTGCCCGTTTCAAGTTGGCGCAAGGTTATAATGTATTGCATCCGATGGGATGGGATTCCTTTGGTCTGCCTGCGGAAAACGCAGCTATAAAACACGGTGTTCATCCGTCGAAATGGACGCGTGAAAATATAGCGAATATGCGCGAAGAAATGAAAAAGATGGGGCTTTCCATTGATTGGAGCCGTGAAGTTTCAACGTGTGAAGTCGATTATTATAAACATGAACAAAAAATGTTTTTGGACTTTTTAAAGAAAGGATTGGCTTATCGTAAAGATTCATGGGTGAACTGGGATCCTGTCGATCAAACGGTTTTAGCGAACGAACAGGTCGTTGACGGTAAGGGGTGGCGGACAGGAGCCCCCGTTGAACGGCGCAAATTGTCTCAGTGGTTTTTGAAAATTACGGATTATGCGGATGAACTGTTGGAAAACCTGAAGACGATGGACGGGTGGCCCGAAAAAGTGCGTATCATGCAGGAAAACTGGATCGGCAAGTCTTACGGGGCTTATATGTATTTCCCAGTGATCGGGACGGATAAAACGTTGGAAGTGTTTACGACTCGTGCGGACACATTGTTCGGAGCCTCTTTTTGCGCAATTTCAGCGGGACACCCGATAGCGTTGGAGCTGGCTAAAACAAATCCGGAATTGGCGAAGTTCATTAAGGAATGCGAAGCGTTGGGAACATCTGTCGCAACAATAGAAGCCGCTGAAAAGAAAGGCTTTGACACCGGTTTGAAGGTTATGCATCCATTTGCCGAAGAGTTTAAAAAGTTGGGTGGTAATCCGGAATTGCCGTTGTATGTGGCAAACTTTGTTTTAATGGAGTACGGGACCGGAGCAATTTTTGCTTGTCCCGCTCATGATCAACGGGATTTGGATTTTGCGCGAAAATACGGCTTGCCGGTTCGTGTTGTTGTCGCACATAAAGACGAAGGGATACCGGTTGTCCAAGACAAGGCTTTTGACGATATAGCCGACGGTGTGGCTGTCAATTCGTCTTTTCTGGACGGCATGGCGACAAAAGACGCCATACCTGAAATGATAAAGCGTCTGGAAGCCATTGGCAAAGGAAAAGCAACTGTTCAATACCGTTTGCGTGATTGGGGGATTTCCCGTCAACGTTATTGGGGGTGTCCAATTCCGGTCATTCATTGTGAACATTGCGGGATAGTTCCGGTTCCTCAAGAGGATTTGCCTGTTACCCTGCCTTCGGACGTTACGTTTGAATCCGGTGGAGGCAATCCTTTGGAACGTCATCCGACATGGAAACATGTTACCTGTCCAGTTTGCGGCAAACCGGCATTAAGGGAAACGGATACGTTTGACACTTTCTTTGAATCATCATGGTATTTCGCCCGTTATGCTTGTCCTCATGAAACGACGTGCGGTTTTAAAAAAGACGCTGCCAATTATTGGTTGCCGGTCGATCAGTATATCGGTGGAATTGAACATGCCGTTTTACATTTGCTGTATGCCCGCTTTTTTACAAAAGCTTTGCGTGATTGCGGGTATTTGGACATAGATGAACCGTTTAAGGGGTTGTTCACCCAAGGAATGGTTTGTCATGAAACCTATAAAGACATAGATGGAAATTGGCTATTCCCGACACAGGTTGAAAAAAAATCGGACGGAACGGCTGTAAAGATAAGTGACGGGACACCTGTTGAAATCGGTCGTTCTGAAAAAATGAGTAAATCGAAATATAACTTGGTTGATCCTGAAACGATACTGCAAACGTATGGTGCGGATGCCGCCCGATTGTTTATGTTATCGGATACGCCGCCAGAACGCGATTTGGAGTGGACGGAAGCCGGAATAGACGGGGCATGGCGTTATATCAACCGTTTGTGGCGTATGGCAATGGCTTGCCCCGATCAGGTTGATGAACCCGAAAAATTGAACGCTCAAGCGGATAAATTGGTTCGTATGACGCATAAAACGATAGCCTTTGTTACGGAAGATCTTGAAAAGTTGCGCTTTAACGTTGCCGTCGCCCGTTTGCGCGAATTGACGAACGCAATCGGTGAATTGAAAATATCGGATGATGGCGATCGTTATGCGTGTCGTTTCGCTTTTGAAACGCTGGTTCGTTTGATGGCGCCTATAGCACCGCATATTGCCGAAGAAATATGGCATTATTTAGGAAATGAAACCTTGTTGGCGGGACAAAGCTGGCCTGTTGCAAATGCTGATTTGATCGCGGATGATAAAGTAACCATGGCTGTTCAGGTGATGGGAAAAATGCGCGGGACAATAGAGGTGAACAAAGACAGCGATGAAGAAACCGTAAAACAAGCGGCATTGGCTTTGCCGACGGTGAAGGCTCAATTGGAAGGAAAAACGATTCGTAAAATTATTGTCGTAAAGAATAAGATCATCAATGTTGTTGCCGCATAAGAACATATTTTTATTGTGCTTTTTGTTTTTAACAGCCTGTGGCTTTCAGCCGCTGTATTCCGGTCGAGGATCGGCGGATGTTATGTCCGGAAAACAATTGACACAACATTTGCGTTCAATATTCATTGATGAAATAGCAAACAGGGAAGGTCAGATTTTAAGGCAGTCTTTGGCAAATAATTTGACACCGTACGGAGAACCGGATAACCCGCGTTACCGTTTGTCCGTACGTTTGTCTGCGGCTTCGATTGCCCAACAAGGCGTTCAAAAGGATAATTTGGCGACACGTTATGTCATGGGTTTTACCGCATATTATACGCTTTATTCTTATCCGGATAATAAAAAGCTGTTAAGTGATCGAACGATAGCTCAAAGCAGTTATGACGTTCAATTATCTCCTTATGCGACCGATGTTGCGGAACGTTTTGCAAAAGAACGGATCATGAAAATTTTAGGTGATGATATAGCTTTGCGTTTGGCCGCGTTTTTTAAAAGTTATAGTGTTACCGAACCTGTTGATGACAAAGCCGCTCAATGACAAAAATAACCGGACAGGCGTTGGATAAATTAGTTAAGACGGGAGTGCCGGGGGTGAAGGCTGTCTTGTTTTACGGACAAGATGCCGGATTGATAGAAGAATGTCGATCCAGAATCGTACAAGCTGTCGTTCAAGACAAGGATCCGTTCCGGATTGTTGAATTGACTCCGTCCCGTATAAAGGAAGATCCTTCTTTGCTTTTAACGGAAGCCAACTCTTTTTCTTTGATGGGCGGAAGAAGGGTTGTTGTCATATCCGGAGCGGATAATAATTTTACAGTTGTTTTAAAAGAATTTTTTTCTCTTTATAAAGGGGATACGCTGCTTGTTGTTACTGCCGGCGGTTTGACAAAGAAAGATTCTTTGTTGTCATTGTTTACCAATTCGTCGGATTTGGCTGTTTTCGGCTGTTATGGCGATGAAGGGCAAGCTTTGGTTCGTTGGGTGGCGCAGGAAATCGGAAATAATGGTTTTCAAGCTTCTTCCGAAGTTGTTTGTTTTATAGCGGAGAACTTGGGGGCGGATCGGTTGCAATCACGTTCGGAACTGCAAAAATTATTTGCGTATATGGGGAAAAAGACGAATATAACAATGCAAGATGCTTCAGCGTGTATCGGAGACGCTTCGGCATTGTCGATTAATCAGATGTTGTACGCTTTGGCAACGGGCAATCAGAAAGAATTGCACCAAACATTGGATCGTTTATTTTCCGAAGGACAATTGCCCATTGTTTTGTTGCGTTCCGCTTCGGGGCATTTTAAAAAGCTCCATCAGGTTTTGGCAAAAAGGCAAGAGGGTGGAAATTTAGAACAGATTTTGATTTCACTACGGTTGTTTTATAACAAAGCGGAAGAGTTTAAGGAACAACTTCGTTTGTGGGATGTTAAAAAGACAGCCCGTGCATTGGATTTGTTGGTTCAAGCCGAACAAGATTGCAAGATCGGGTCTTATCCTCAAAAACTGGTTTGTGCGCGTGTTTTTCTACAAATTGCGGCTCAAGCGCAAAAACGTTGAAAAAGGCGATAAAGTTTTTATCGCCTTTTTTAGAATTTCAAGGTTAGGAGTGGAAAACTTTATTAAAGATGAAGTCGATTTGAGCCGTGTAGAAGTTTGTGTCAAATAGAGCTTCTAATTCTTCTTTTGTCAAAGCGGTCATGACGTCTTGGTCGGCTTCCAACAGATCTTTAAAATTTCCTTCGTTATTCCAGACTTTCATAGCGTTTCTTTGTGTCAAGAGGTAAGCTTTTTCCCTTTTCATGCCGGTATCCACCAAAGCAAGCATGACACGTTGGGAAAAGATCAATCCGTTCAACCTGTTCAGGTTTTTAATCATATTATCCGGATAAACCAACAGTTTTTCGACAATTCCCGCCAATCTGTTTAAACAGAAATCCAATCCGATCATAGCATCGGGAACAATGATTCTTTCATTTGAAGAATGAGAGATGTCCCGTTCATGCCACAAGGCTATATTTTCCATGGCAGGCAGAGCGTAGGAACGTAATAAACGCGCCAAGCCGGTTAAATTTTCAGAAAGGACGGGATTTCTTTTATGCGGCATGGCGGAAGATCCTTTTTGTCCTTTGGAAAAGAATTCTTCAACTTCACGAACTTCCGTGCGTTGCAAATGTCTGATTTCGACTGCCAGCCGTTCGATCGAAGAAGCGATAATGCCGACACAAGTCAATACGGCGGCATAACGGTCTCTGGGAATGACTTGAGTTGAAACGGGTTCCGGTATGAAACCCAGTTTATCGGCGACATATTGTTCCACATACGGATCGATTGTTGCGAAAGTGCCAACGGCGCCCGAGATGGCGCAAGTGGCAATTTCTTTGCGCGCTGTTATTAATCGTTCTTTGTTGCGTGAGAATTCGGCGTAAAAACCGAGCATTTTTAATCCGAAAGTTGTCGGTTCTGCGTGGATGCCATGACTTCTGCCGATACATAAAGTGTATTTATGATCCACGGCTTTCTTTTTCAAAGCAGCCAGCAAACGATCCATGTCTTTTAATAAAATGTCGATTGATTGAGCCAATCTGATGTTAAAAGAGGTATCCAAAACATCGGAAGAAGTCATGCCTTGATGCAAAAATCTGGCGTTTTCGCCGACATATTCACCGACGTTTGTTAAAAAAGCAATGACATCATGTTTAACTTCAGCTTCGATCGTATCAATGCGTTTTTGATCGAATTTAGCTTTAGCTTTAATGTCATCAACGGCGGATTGGGGAATTTTTCCCGATTTTGCCAAAGCTTCACAAGCGAGTATTTCAATTTCAAGCCAAGTTTTGAATTTATTTTCATCAGACCATATTGTGCTCATTTCAGGGCGGGAATAACGGGGAATCATCATTTTTTCCTTTATTGCAGAAAAATAATAAATATGTTTACATAATAGTAATATGAACAAAGGAGAAAAAAATGCAAACACAAACCATTATCAAAGCAAAAGATTATTTGCCCGAGAAACCGGAATTGGTTGAAGGAACAACTGATGAACTTGTATCGGAAACGGATGGTTTGGTCATTCGTTTATTTGGATCTGCTCCGGATTATTCCAAAAAAGAGTTTGAAGAATTGTGGCAGTCCGTATTCAACTCGGACGAACAGGAAATGATAAGATATTGCTTGGACAAAGGAATAGACGTAATCGGTGATGACGGTTGTGCCGTATCCGGATGGCGGGATATAGCCGTAATGTTGAAAGCCATAGATGCCGGTATTGTTTCATTGGCGCAATGAATGAAAAGATTCTTGCTTTCGAGTATGTTGTTTTTGATCGGCTGTCAGCTCCCGATAGAGGAAAAGATACCGGTATCTGTTGATTCTTATTTAGGAAAAGTTCCTCCGGTCAAAACGGCTGTCATTCATTTGATGAATGAAGACATGTCGAAAGAAGATATCGAGTATCGTCAGTTTTATAGGGAACTGAAACCGGTTTTGGAATCGAAGGGATATCGTTTCCGTGCACCGTCAGCGGTTATATTGCGGTTGAAATTCGGATCCAAAAAAGAAGGGTCGGTTAGTATCAGAAGTACTATAGATACTGCGGAATACATCCATCCCGTTGATGAACCTTCCATTTTACCGACAACAATGTATGATCGCGAACCCCTTTATGAAAAATATATTTCTTTGACGGCGGTTCAGGCTGGAAAAGAGGAAAACCAATATTGGAAAATCACTGTATCGCAAAAGGATCATGCGCCGGATTTCAGATCGTCCCGTGATAAGTTGTTGTATCTTTTATCTCATTTTATTGAAAGAGATTCAGGGCGTATGATTTCGGCGGATTTGACGGATACGGAATTTTATCAGCGTTATGTGTTGAAGTATTCTCCTGCAGAAGCTTCAGCCTATTTTGTTACGCAACCGGAAATTCGCCGTCAATATATCAGAGAATTGCAGATGCGTATTAATGCGCATGCCGAAGATTTCAAAAAATGCGGTTTGACGGAAATGAGAGAGGTTTCTTTTATGGTTTCTCCGTTTGGAACGTTGCCGGCTTTTGATTTTAAAGAAACGTTCAATATAACGGGGACGCCTGTTGAAGAAAAAGTCCGTTCATGTATAGCGAAGTATTTTGAACCGTTGTTGGAACCTCCTCATGATATTGATACCACTCAACCGTTAACGGTGAAAATTCCCGTTCGATGAAAAAGCGTTTATATGGAAAGTGTATTTTATAAAAAAGTCTTTCATCTGAAGCGGTTGTTTTTTTGGTCTTCTTATAAAAGGGAATTGGCTTGTTTTTTTTAATCAGGTCAAGTTTTTTTACGAAGAGGATGCTTTTTCATACTCATATTGATTGATATTCATTTTTTGCTCAATCCGCTCTCTTTGATATAAAGGAGCTTTCTGTTTTTAATGTCTATAATAGCAGACCGGTTTGATAAGTAACTGTTATTTTCTCATAAGTGAATTTTTACCGGTTTCATGATTTTTTTACTTATAAAATTTTTCAATACAAAGTGGTAACAGGATTTTTTATTTCCACACAACGGAAAATATTTTTTTGTTCGTCTTATAGTCTGGACGGTTTTTGTAAGTGTTCTGTTTTTTTGACAGTAATAATCGTATTGGCTTTATCGGAAAGATTTTTGTGTTTGTCTTTTTGCGAACCGTTGAGCTTAATCATGTATTTTATAGAAAAGCGGGGTTTCTTTCCCCGCTTTTAAGTGAAATATGATCAGATTGGATTGGAAACCAGTCCATCGGCCAACTTGGGTTCAAACCAAGTCGATTTTGGCGGCATGACCTTACCACTGTCGGCAACGGCGATTAATTCGTTCATTTGAGTCGGGTATAAAGCGAAAGCCGCTGAAAAGTCACCGGAATCAACGTGTTTTTGTAATTCCGTCAATCCTCTCATGCCTCCGACGAAATCAATTCTTTTGTCTTTGCGCAGGTCTTTGATATTCAATATGGAATCAAGGACAAGGTCGGACAAGATGCTGACATCCAACAATTTGACAGGATCTTCCGTTTCCGGCGGATTTTTTAAAGTCATCAGATACCATTGATGATCAAGATAAAGACCGAAAGTGTTTTTCTTTTCAGGTTTTGCGATATGTTCAACCGGTTGAATGAAGAAATCTTTTTTCAAAGCGTTAAGAAAAGCCTCTTTTGTCAATCCGTTCAAGTCTTTGACGATCCGGTTGTAATCAAGGATTTTCATTTCTTCGACGGGGAAAGCAATTGCCAGAAAAGAATTGTACGCTTCGGTTCCGTTATGATCCGGATTTTGCTGGGCGCGTATTTTTGCCACACGAGATGCTGCTGCGCACCGATGATGTCCGTCAGCAATATAGACGGCGTTTTGTTGGTCGAAAGCTTCAGTGATGATTTGAATGTCTTTGGGATCGTCAATCACCCAAAGGGCATGGCAAATGTCGTTGTCCGCCATGACCTGATAGACGGGTTTATTTAGGACGGTTTTTTTTATGATAGTGTCGACGACGGGGATTTGCTTGTAAGCAAGCAAGACTGGTCCCGTTTGAGCGCTTAGGGCATCAATTTGGCGGACACGGTCGTCTTCTTTTTCAATACGCGTAAATTCATGTTTCCGTATTCTGTTAAGATCGTATTGTTCGACACTGGCGGCGACGGCCAATCCCGTTTGAACATGGTTTCCCATGGTCGCGCGATAGACGTAATAACAAGGTGTTTGATCTTGCTTTAGGACACCTTTTTCCAATAATGATTTATAATTTTCAGCGGATTTTTCATATACAACGGGATCGTAAGGATCTATATTTTCAGGCAGGTCGATTTCCGCTTTGGAAATGTGCAGGAAAGAAAAGGGTTTGTTTTTTGCTTTTAATTTTGCTTCTTTAGCATCAAGCACATCATAAGGCAATGCTGCGACTTGCGCGGCGAACTCCGGTAAGGGACGGACAGCTTTAAAGGGACGAAATAAAGGAATGGTATTCACGTTAAACTCCAATCAAAACGAAGAAGAATACATTTGTACATCAAAAACGGCGAAAAGCAAAGTAATCGTTATTGCCGGATCAACGGCGTCGGGAAAATCGAAGATAGCTTTTGATCTGGCGAAGCGGATAGATGGCATTATCATTAATGCGGACAGTATGCAAGTCTATCGAGATGTTGCCACTTTGACGGCGCGTCCTTCGCCGGAAGAGGAAAAGCAGGTTGAACATTTTTTGTACGGTTTTTTGGAACCTCAAGAAAGCTGCAACGCCTATAAGTGGGGGGAGTTGGCGGCGGAAGAGATAAAAAGGGGATGGGAGAGGCAAAAAATTCCGATTATTGTCGGCGGCAGCGGCTTTTACATACAAACCTTGTTAAAAGGGATATCGCCAGTGCCTCAAGCGGAAACGGAAGTTCGAAAAAAGGTGAAAGAAGAATACGATCGTTTGGGACATTCGGCTTTTTTAGAAAAAATTCGCCGGAATGACGACCGGTTTTCTTATACGGATCCTCAACGATTGTTGCGTGCGGCGGAAGTTTTGGAACAAACGGGGCGTTCGATTTGTTATTGGCAGTCGAAACCGTACCGGAAAGTGTTGGATGCTGATTTTTTATGCTTGTTGACACACTTGCCTCGGGAAGAATTATATCGGAGATGCAATGAACGTTTCCGCCGGATGATGGATTTAGGAGCCGTTGATGAAGTAAGAGAATTGCTTAGGAAGGATCCTCCGGAAGACAGCCTTATTTTAAAAGCGATCGGCGTTGCAGAGATAAGAAAGTATCTGTTGTCCGAAATGACGCTTGAAGAAGTGATGGATCAAGCTAGTCGGATGACTAGAAATTATGCAAAACGCCAACTGACATGGTTCAGGCACAAATATACGCCGGATATTATCGTACAGGATCTGCAAAGCGTTGATATATTAACGAAGGTTTTACATTTTTTATCATAAATTAGACAGAAATTCAGTATATTTTTACTTGCTAGCAAACAAAGCAAAGTATATCATTTATGAGCTTTAAATTATAAGAAGGGGACGCAATGTTTTCAAAACTGATCGGTTGGTTGTCGGCGGATATGGCGATAGACTTGGGAACCGCGAATACATTGGTATATGTAAAAGGGCGTGGCATCGTTTTAAATGAGCCGTCGGTCGTGGCGATCGTTGAATCGCGGGGAAAGAAACGCGTTTTAGCTGTAGGTGATGAAGCAAAACAGATGTTGGGGCGCACCCCTGGTTCAATTCGGGCAGTTCGTCCGTTGCGAGACGGTGTCATCGCGGATTTCGAAGTCGCCGAGGAAATGATAAAGCATTTCATCTATAAAGCTCATAACCGGCGCAATTTTGCCTCTCCGATGATTATCATATGCGTTCCTTCAGGATCGACTGCGGTTGAACAGCGAGCCATACAGGAATCGGCGGAAGCGGCCGGAGCTCATAAGGTTTTTTTAATTCATGAACCCATGGCTGCGGCCATAGGGGCGGGTTTACCGGTAACAGAGCCGACCGGATCAATGGTTGTTGACATTGGCGGAGGGACGACGGAAGTCGCGGTGTTGGCTTTGGGAGATATTGTTTTCGCACGTTCCGTCCGTGTTGGCGGTGATAAAATGGATGAAGCCATTATTTCCTATATTCGCCGGAATCATAATCTGTTGGTCGGGGAAGGTTCCGCCGAACGGATAAAGAAAGCTATCGGATCGGCTTGTCCTCCGGAACAGGGCGAAGGTCGTACAATGGAAATAAAAGGGCGGGATTTAATGAACGGCGTTCCCAAAGAATTGACCATTTCCGAACGCCAGATAGCGGAAAGCCTTGCAGAGCCTGTCAGCCAGATTGTCGAAGCTGTTAAAGTCGCTTTGGAACATACGGCACCTGAACTGGCGGCGGATATCGTTGATAAAGGAATCGTTTTAACAGGTGGCGGCGCTTTGTTGACAAACTTGGATCGTGTTTTGCGTAAAGCGACAGGATTGCCCGTTTCAATCGCGGAAGATCCCTTGACATGTGTCGCTTTAGGAACCGGTCGCGCATTGGAAGAAATTAAAAAGCTCCGCAATATATTGTCGACAATGTATTAAAAATCCCTTTGAATAAAGGGGAAAAGAATGGAAGACCAAAATGGCGGGAAAATAACGGCTTCACTGCATCAAATAAAGGTGAAATTGCGCCGTTTCGGTGTTTTCATATTGGTTGTTATAGCTTTCGGTTTGATGTTACTGGGAAAAGCGGATACGCTTTTAATCGAAAAAGCTCAGGTTTTTTTTAACGATCTGGCAGCCCCTGTTTTAAAGATGTTATCAAAACCGGCGGTTTTTGCTTCACGCTTTGTTCAAAATATTCATGAATTGGCATCAATCCGCCAAGAAAACGCTCGATTGCACCAAGAAAATAAAGAACTGAACTTGATTAAAGTGGATGTGGAACAATTACGAAAAGAAAATGCGTATTTAAGAGATTTGTTAAATTATGTGCCGCCTCCGACGGCTATATCAATTACGTCTCGTGTTATCGCCGATACGGGAAATTCTTTTGCCCAATCGTTAATAGCTTTTGTTGGACATAGACAAGAAATAGAAAAGGGCAATGTAGTTTTAACAGGTGACGGCTTGGTCGGCAGGATTGCGTCCGTAGGAACTAATGCCGCCCGTATTTTATTGATTACGGATATAAATTCCCGTGTTCCCGTTAAAATAGAACCTTATGATGTCCCGGCTATATTGGCGGGAGACAATACGGAATATCCGCAATTAATATCTTTTCCCAATAATACGGAAATATCCGTAGGCGATAAAGTTGTTACTTCCGGAATGGCGGGAGTTTATCCCGCCGGTTTGCCTGTTGGTGTGATCGTGTCTGTTCAAAACGGGATCATAAAAGTCCGTCCTTTCTTTAATCGCAACCGATTGGAAATCGTGCATATTGTTGATTACGGTCTTTCAGGTTTGCTTGAGGATCAGACATGCGACATATCTCATTGAAACATAATCAATTTTTTGTTTGGTGTGCCCGAAAGCTCAGGCTGTATTCCCCCAAAATCCTGACAGTCCTTATTTTGCTGTTTTCAATATCTCCCACCTACATTCCCGGATATTCCGGTGTCCGTCCTTGCATTACATTGATTCCAGTTTTTTATTGGGCGGTTTGCAGACCGCAAGATTTTACCGTTTCCAACGCCTTTATGACAGGGTTGTTTCTTGATTTACTAGATGGCGTGCCATTAGGGGTTAATACTGTGGTCTTTACATTGTTTTATTTTATAACTCAAAGACAATACCGTTATTTGATCGGTCGCTTGTTTTCTTTTGTCTGGCTTTATTTTGCGGTGTTGGCTTTTGGGGCATATGTTTTGAAATGGTTGCTTATTTCACTTTATTATGCAACTTTTATGCCTGTAGCCCTTTCATTTGTCAGTTATATTTTGTTAATTATCAGCTATCCGATTATTTCATGGCCGTGTATTAGATTGAATTTGTATTTGATGGACAAAGAAAAATGATAATACGGGACGGGGATAAGGGAAGAATGTTGACGCGTCGGGCGGCGATGTTAGCCGGTTCGGAGCTGTTTTTATCTTCAATTTTGATCGGTCGTTTGTATTATTTGCAGGTTATAGAATCGGATCGTTATAAGACGTTGGCAGAGGAAAACCGGATCAGTACGCGATTGTTAGCCCCCCCGAGAGGGTTGATTTTAGATCGTTTCGGACATCCGATGGCAGAAAACAATCAGAATTTTCGCGTTCTGATCATATCCGAGCAAACGGAAGGCAATTTGAATGCGACGCTGTCGTCATTAAATAAGATTTTAGCATTGACCGATTCAGAGATACAGCGAGTCAGGAAAGAAGTTCGCCGTTCCAGAGATTTTACACCCGTACCGATACGCGAAAATCTGACATGGGAACAGATGGCGGCGATTCAATTGAATGCGCCTGATTTGCCGGGTATTATTATAGACGAAGGGTTGAGCCGTTTTTATCCCTTGAAGGAAGCGGCGGCGCATATTCTCGGATATGTTGGCTCTGTTTCTCAAGAGGATATTGATTCAGGCAATCCCTTATTCAAGTTGCCTGGGTATCGTGTCGGGAAATCTGGTGTTGAACTTGAATTTAATACGGAACTGTGCGGTAAAGAAGGGGCACAACGTGTGGAAATCAATTCGGTGGGACGAATCATTCGCGAAATGGAAAGGGATGAAGGTACACCGGGAGAGACGTTGTATTTGACGATAGATCAGCGTTTACAAAAAATAGCCTATGACAAAATGAAAGGGGAAAGCGGTTCAGCTGTTTTGTTAGACATATATACAGGGGAAGTTTTAGTCTTGGTTTCCATGCCGAGTTTTGACCCGAATAAATTCAATCGAGGGCTGTCAAACAAGGAATGGTTAAAAATATCCAAAGATGAGAAAAACCCTTTGCTTAATAAGGTATTGGGCGGATTGTATTCCCCTGGATCGACATTTAAGATGGTGGTTGCTTTGGCGGCTTTGAAAGCAGGTGTGATTACTCCGGATACGAAGGTTTTTTGCGGAGGTCACATTATGATGGGGACGCATCGTTTTCATTGCTGGAATGCCGGAGGTCATGGTGAGATGGATTTAAAGCAGGCTTTAATGCACTCGTGTGACGTTTATTTTTATGAAGTAGCGCGCCGTACGGGGATTGATAACATTTCATCAATGGCAAAACGGTTTGGTTTCGGTTTGGATACCGGTATTAATTTGCCGGGTGAAAAGTCTGGGCTGATGCCGACGCGCCATTGGAAAGAAGTCGTTTTAGGTGAAAAGTGGTTGCAAGGAGACACCTATAATACGGGGATAGGGCAAGGATATGTATTGGCGACTCCTTTACAGTTGGCTGTCATGGTTGCCGCAATAGCCAATGGCGGTTATAAAGTCAAGCCGACGATATTGCATCAGCCTCGGAAGTCATCATATCGTGGGGAAAATTTGAACATACCGAAGGCACATTTACAATTGATGCAAGAAGGAATGTTCAATGTTGTCAATTCTGCGAAAGGAACGGCTAAAACGGCATATGTCAATGTTGAAGGGAAATTGATTGCCGGAAAGACGGGAACAACACAAGTCAGACGCATTTCCATGCAAGAACGGGCTAAAGGTGTGCGAAGTCAGGAAGAATTGCCTTGGAAAAAGAGAAATCATGCTTTATTTGTCGCTTACGGTCCGACGGATAAGCCCAGATATGCTTTATCGGTTGTGATCGAACATGGCGGGGGCGGAGCGACAACCGCGGCACCGATTGCCAAAGCAATCATGGAGGCGGCGTTGCAATTGGATCCTTCTTCACAGGGAACTGAAAATCGGAAAATCAAGACAACAGGGCAATGAATCATGTCGAGAAATTATTCTTCGTTCAGTTTGAGAAACCCGAATATGACGCTTAAAGACCGTTTTTGTAATTTGAGCTGGTGTTATATTCTTTTAATTTTTTTGGTGGCTTCCTGCGGTTTCATTGTTTTATATTCCGCCGCAGACGGACATTGGGATCCGTGGGCGGTGCTTCAATTCCGCCGTTTTTGGTTGGGGTTTGTCGTGATGTTCGTTGTGGCAATGATTGATTTAAGGTTTTGGCTTAAGTATGCGTATATTTTTTACATAGGCGCAGTCATTTTATTGTTTATTGTCGAATTTTTCGGTCATGACGCTATGGGGGCGCAACGATGGTTGAATTTAGGGTTTATTAGGATTCAGCCTTCGGAAGTTATGAAAATAGCGTTGATTTTGGCGTTGGCAAGATATTTTCACACAACTTCTTTGACCGAAGTCAGAACAATGTCTTCAATTGTCATTCCTTCTTTTATGGTTTTGATTCCGGTCGGTTTGGTATTGAAACAACCCGATTTAGGAACGGCTGTTTTAATCGGGGCGGGTTCTTTGACGCTGTTTTTTCTTGCCGGTGTTCAAATATGGAAGTTTGCTGTTTTAGCAATGACGGGATTGCTTTCGATACCGATTGGCTGGCGTTTTTTGCATGATTATCAAAAGGAACGCGTTTTTACTTTTTTGGATCCGCAACGGGATCCGTTGGGAAAAGGATATCATATTCTACAATCAAAAATCACTTTGGGATCAGGAGGCGTTTTTGGTAAAGGGTTTTTACAAGGAACACAGAGCCGATTGAATTTTTTGCCGGAAAAACATACGGATTTTATTTTTACGGTTTTTGCCGAAGAATTTGGCTTGGTCGGGTCGGTATCTTTATTATTGCTGTATCTTGTTTTAATTTTTTATGGGTATGTTATCGCTTTCAGATCCTCCAGCTTTTTTGGCAGATTGCTGGCGTTGGGATTGACGACGAATTTGTTTTTATATGTTTTTATAAATATTGCCATGGTTATGGGATTATTGCCTGTTGTCGGGGTTCCGTTGCCGATGATTTCTTACGGCGGAACGGTGATGTTGACGTTGATGTTTTCATTCGGGTTGGTTGAATGTGTCAATGTGCACCGTAATCTTCAAATGGGCGGGGATAGTGTTTACGACAATTAAAGGAGGAATTATTCAGATTCCAAGCTTTTGATGACAGGGATCGGTTTTGTTCTTCACAAATTGTTCTACAGCTGAAATGATTTTTTTGTTTGCATCAGGTAAAACGGGTAAAGTTGTTTTTACATCAAATATGCGCGGATCGTTAAGATCGAAAACATACTTATTTTTAAGTGAATGAAACAATTTATTGCAATCGGGGCGTTTTTTTTCATCAATGAACATATCGGCATAGACGGCTGTTTTTATGCCCAAAGCAGCGCTATCCGATGTATAAGAAAAGCTGTCTTTTGTGCCGATAACGATATGGGCGCGTGCCAATAGGGCGGGGTAGATGTTACCGGTTTTTTCGTACTGTTCTTTGAACGTCTTTTTAAAGCGACCAGAATACAGGCGGAAATCATCTGTTTTCGTTGTGGCGATTTTTTTTACGTTATAGAAAGGTATGTCATTTTTTTGTGCGTTTTCAAATAAGAAGTCTGTTACGTCGGTTGGTGTTCGCGGACTGTTTGTAAAGGCGACATTAAATCCTTTTTTTTGGAATTCCAGAGCTTTTTTTAAAATATTTCCAGCATCGTTTACACTGAATTGAATTTCCTCTCCTTCGACGCGCCCGCCCAAAGAAAACAAAGCGAGTGGCTTTCCGTTTTTATATCGAGCCAGTTCTTTTGCAAATTTCAAAGAGTTTCTTTCTTGTTGGAGTTTCCATTTTGTCAAGTTTCCAGCAACCCCCAAAGTAAAAATGATTTTTTTTTGCAATTTGGTGTTTATTTTCAGATATCGGGCTTGGCTTTCATTCATCAAATGATAAGGGATATTGACCAGATCGAGGTGTTGGTAATTGTGAAAAGCGGCTGTTAAAAGCAAGGTTGTAACGAATCCGAGATTATTTTGAAAATAAAATCTTTTTACCGTTTTAGCCAAAGCCTCGGCGTCATTGATGGCGACGGGAATGTTTCCGTGGTTGAAAGGTAATATGAAGATATCGGGCTTTATCCCGTTTTTCAGACAGTTTTCCAAACAATCAAAGACATCTTTTTCAAACATCTGTCCGTTATCGTAACGGGATCGGTTTAAGGGATGTCCGTCTGGTGATTTTAAAAGCGGATTTTGAATGAATGTGTTTTTATTATTTTGCGCTTGGGAAATAATGCCGCAAGTTTGATTGTCAGATCCCAGTCGAGCACTAAAAAAACCGTAATATTTCATGATTTTTTCCTTTTTTGAATAATTATATATGAAAAGAAAATTGAAACAATACAGGAAGGAACGCGCGGTTCGATTGTTTTTTGTTGTTTTTCTGTTTGTTGCCGTGTAGGAAAAAAAAGAAACTTCCCCTTTTGTGAGATGAAAAAAGATGTTTAAACTTGTCCGTTTTTTAAAAGGTTATAAGAAGGAATGTATTATCGGTCCTTTATTTAAATTTTTAGAAGCCTGTTTTGAATTGGTTGTGCCATTGGTAATGGCGGGTATCATTGATATCGGAATAAAGCACAAAGATACCGGATATATCTGTAAGATGGGGGCTTTGATGGTTTTTTTAGGATTGTTGGGCTTGATTTGCTCTTTGACAGCCCAGTATTTTGCCGCCAAAGCTTCCATGGGATTTGGAACGGCTTTGCGTCGCGCCTTGTTCCGCCATGTATCGAATTTGTCATACAGTGAACTTGATGAGATCGGCACTCCTTCTTTGATCACCCGTTTGACCGGAGATATTAATCAAGCGCAATCAGGAGTAAATTTGATATTGCGTTTGTTTTTACGTTCTCCGTTCATTGTGGTGGGGGCGATTGTCATGGCTTTTTTTGTTGATGTCAAATTGGCTTTGATTTTTTTACTTGCCACGCCGGCGATCGGAGCGGTCATTTATTTTGTGATGTCCGGATCGATCCCTTATTATAAAAGGATTCAAGCTTTTCTGGATAAAGTATCTTTGTTAACGCGGGAAAATCTTGCGGGTGTACGTGTTATCAGAGCCTTTTCAAAACAGGAAAAAGAAATCGAAAGTTTTCAAAATACCTGCGATGACTTGAAAAACGAACAAATCATTGTCGGCAGGATAACGACTTTACTGAATCCTTTGACTTATGTCGTTGTGAACGCGGCGGTTATCGCTATTATTTGGGGCGGTGGCTTTCAAGTGAATATCGGAGATTTAAAACAAGGCGAAGTGATCGCTTTGGTTAATTATATGTCTCAAATTTTATTGGCTTTGGTCGCGTTGGCGAATTTGATCGTTGTTTTTACAAAAGCTTCTGCTTGTGCCGTCCGGATTAATGAGGTCTTTGAAATTTTCCCGAGCGTTTCAGAAAAGGATTCCCCTTGTTCGGCGGTATCCGGATCTGAGCGCGTATCATTTAACGATGTTTGTTTTGCTTACAAGGGGGCGAAAGAAGAGGTTTTAAGCAACATTTCTTTTAGTGTTCCCGCCGGATCGACTATTGGCGTGATTGGGGGAACCGGATCGGGAAAAACAACATTGATGAATCTGTTAGCGCGGTTTTACGATGCAACCAAAGGTGAAGTTTTGATCGATGGAGTTAATGTAAAGAACCTTTCTTTTGCGTATTTGCGAAAAAAGATCGGCATTGTGCCCCAAAAGGCCGTTTTATTCAAAGGGTCGATACGCGATAATATGCGTTGGGGTAAAAAAGAGGCTTCGGATGAAGAAATCGAACAAGCGTTGAAAATAGCCCAATGTTGGGATTTTGTTTTTTCAAAACCGGAAGGATTGGATGCGAAAGTAGATCAGGGAGGGAAAAATTTATCCGGAGGGCAAAGACAACGTTTGACGATTGCTCGGGCTTTGGTTGGGCGTCCGGAAATTCTGATATTGGATGATAGCGCTTCGGCATTGGATTTTGCAACAGATGCCAGATTGCGACGGGCGCTTGAAAAAGAAACACAGGGTATGACGGTTTTTTTAATTTCGCAACGTGTTTCAACACTTAGGAATACGGATTTCATTGTTGTCTTGGATGACGGTAAGGTTGTCGGTATCGGACGGCATGAAGACTTGTTTGAAAATTGTCCGGTGTATCGGGAAATATGTTTATCCCAGATGGAAGAAAAGGAGGCGAAACAATGAAAAAAAACAATTTGTTGAAACGTTTGCTTTCTTTTACCCGCCCGTATTTGGGGTATTTGTTTTTGTCTTTGTTTTTTGCATCGATCAGTGTGTCATTGACTTTATATGCACCTGTATTGACGGGGCGGGCGATCGATCACGTTGTCGGAAAGGGACAGGTCGATTTTAATGCGTTAAAAGTCATTTTATTGCAGCTAGCTTTAATCGTTGCGGCGACATCGTTCAGTCAATGGCTGATGGGACTGTTTACAAACAAAGTAACATATTTCAGTGTAAGAGATATCCGGACAAAAGCGTTTGAACGTTTACAAAGGGTGCCTTTGCGTTTTATTGATTCCAATGCCCGCGGAGATATTCTCAGTCGGGTAGTAGTCGATGCTGAACAAGTTGCTGACGGTTTGTTGATGGGATTTACGCAACTGTTTTCAGGGATTGTAACGATTTTGGGTACGATCGGGTTTATGTTGGTCATTAATGTGAAGATAACGTTGTTGGTTGTTTTTGTTACGCCGTTATCTTTGTTCGTAGCCGACTTTATTGCGAAAAGAACGTTTAATCTGTTTAAAATCCAATCGGAAACACGCGGAGAGATGACGGCTTTGATTGAAGAAACCGTCGGTCATATGAAAGTGGTGAAAGCCTTCGGTTATGAGCGGGAATCATATGAAAAATTTGAAGAAATCAACCAACGATTGGAAATATGCGGCATAAAAGCTTTGTTTTTTTCTTCCATAACGAATCCATGCACACGTTTTGTCAACGGTGTTGTCTATACTTTGGTCGGTATTGTTGGCGCGTTTAGTGTTGTCAACGGTTTTTTGACAGTGGGACAATTGTCTTGTTTTTTAAGTTATGCCAACCAATATACAAAACCTTTTAATGAAATTTCAGGCGTTATAGCAGAATTGCAAAGCGCTTTGGCTTCGGCGAAACGTTTGTTTGAAGTGATTGATGCTCAGCCGGAAACGCCTGATCCTTCTGATTCTGTCGTTTTGACACGGACGGACGGCTCTGTCGAATTGTCCCATGTTTCTTTTTCCTATGTGCCGGAAATTAAACTGATTGAGGATTTAAACCTGTCTGTCAAAGCCGGGCAGAAAATAGCGATTGTCGGAAAAACGGGATGTGGTAAAACGACTTTGATCAACCTCTTGATGCGTTTTTATGATATTGATAAAGGAAAAATCATTGTCAGCGGTTATGATGTCCGGAATTTGACGCGGAACAGCTTACGGGCTTCTTTCGGCATGGTCTTGCAAGACACATGGTTGAAAGCCGGAACGATCCGCGATAATATTGCTTACGGGAAACCGGATGCTTCGGAATATGAAATTGTCAGTGCCGCGATATCTGCTCATGCGGATGGTTTTATCAGGCGTATGCCAGAAGGGTATGATACTTATCTTACGGAAGACGGTGCGAATTTGTCCCAAGGTCAAAAGCAATTGTTATGTATAGCTCGTGCCATGTTATCTTTACCGTCGATGTTGATCTTGGACGAAGCGACAAGTTCTATTGATACAAGAACGGAAATTCATGTACAAAAGGCTTTTGACGAAATGATGCGGGGGCGGACAAGCTTTGTTGTCGCCCATCGTTTGTCAACGATCAGACAGGCGGATTTGATTCTGGTTATGGAAAACGGTCGTATCATAGAGCAGGGAAAACATGAAGAACTGCTTTTGCGAAAAGGTTTTTATGCGCAATTGTATAACAGCCAGTTTGATGTATGATAAAAAGACGGGTGGCGCTGAAATAACGGGGAAGGCAATGAATATAGTCGTTTTTCAATTTTTATTAAAGACTCTGCCGTTTATTTCATGACTTAAAGAAATGATTGCGCCTTGCCGGTTGACGGCATGATGTTTAAGAAGTGTAAAAAAACTCCGGCAGTTGTAGGAACTTACCTGCCGGAGGGGTTTTTCATAAAAGAGCTTTATATTTTGGAATTTCTTCGATCAAATTCCTTTTTGATTTTTTTTCAAAATCAGTTTATGCAAGGCGGATGGGGCTGTTTCCTGGGAGTTTTCCTGACTCATTTTGTTTAAAGTTTGTTGTAAGTTTCTTTTATCAGAAGGAGTCTTTTGCGGTGTTGTGGCATTTTTATCCGAAGCGTTTTTAGACGGTTTTTTTGCTTCGATTTTGTCGGCTCCTTTTACTCCGATTGACAACCCTGATGTTTGATTGTTAGCGCTTGCGTGTGAATGGGCATTCGATCCTGATGCCGAATGAGTCGTATCCGATCCGTTGTTTTCTTGAGTAAGGTATCCATAATTTCCGGCAATGAAAGAAGCAGCGCTGATACCAACGGTTACGATATCGCGTCCTAAATCCTTAAAGGCCTGTTTTGTTGTTTTTTTACCGCTTGCAATATCTTTTACAGTTTCTTTTAACGCTTTCATTTCCGGAACGACAACCAAAGCCGTTGCCGCGGCGCGTGTTACGAATTTTGCGTCCAGCATGCCAGCCAACCCGAAAGCGATAGCGCCGGCGCCTAAAGAGGCGTTTGTCATGGTATGTAAAGCTTCTTTGCGATTTTTTGACATATAGTCGAACAGACCTGAGACTTTTCCTTCGACACGGGCTTTTTCAGCGTTTTTTAAAAGAGGCTTGATAGCTTTTGCGGCATTAATTGTTCCTAAAGCGATAATTCCAGGACCACCGAATTGACCGGCGACATAAAACTTTCCGACGCCGACGGCAATATTGCGGACTTTTGTATAGTTTTTGCCAAGCTTTTTTGTCATAGCCTGATCAAAGGAAGCTATTTCCTGTTTTATTCTTTTCAGAAGAGGAACGGATTCGATAGCTTTATTTTTCTTTTGTTCGACCCTTTCATGGATCATCATCGCTTGTTGTGTCGCATTTGCTGCGAAAGTTTCCAAGGTTTCCTGTTTTAAAGAAAAAAGAGCCATATTATTTTTGTCCTTTGTTAAGTGCGTTCAATAGTTTCTGATATTCTATGCGTAATCGAGCCACCTTTTTATCATTGATGGGCATGCCTGAATCAATACGGTCTGCTGTCAACATCAAGACCAGATTGTTTTCCATATTGGAACGCAATGTTGTCAGATAAAGGTCTTGTGTGATTTTTTCAGGGGAAAGACTGAGGGAAATAAAGGTCTGTAATTTAGACGCTTTTACCAGAGTTTCAATGAAATTTTCATGCGCGTTTTCATCAGCACCTTTTATTTCGATTTGATCCGTCAAGCGTAATAAATCATTGAAAGTCTGAAATTTCAATTGATTAGCGCTTTCTTTTTCAAAAGGATTCAGCCGATCGAAGGCGCTTAGCTGATTCAGGTTGTATTCAATGGTGCCGGTGTTTAATTCATCAAGGTGTGTCAGGTTGTGCTCGCGATCGAATTCGTCGAGTAAGGGTTGAATTTTTATTAAAGCCTGATCACATAGATTTTTCAGTTCAAGATTGTTTGTCTCGGCGAATGTTTTAAAGAAGGAATAAAATAAAGGTACTGTTTGCATTTCGGCGACAAAGGTTCCATTTAAAAAGTCGGCAACAATCTTTGTCACTTTTTCTTCCAAAGCGTTCAATCCGTTCAAATCACCGGTGTCAGTTAAAGTTTTTCTTTGATCTAAAAAAGAAATGAAATCCATGGGCGTTCATTGGGTTGATAGACAAATAATAGGCAATATACAAAAAATTTAAAAGAAAATCACTAAAAAATACGGTTAATAAACCACTTTTTCAAAATAGAGCCCTGCTGCCGGAGCGGTTGGACCTCCAGCTTTGCGGTCTTTTGCCTCCAAAGCGTCGAGAACGTCTTTTTTTGTCCATTTATTTTCACCGACTTGTTTTAATGTGCCGACGATATTGCGGACTTGATGATGCAGGAAGGATCTGGCGCAAAAATAAAAGAAAATGAAATCTCCATAGCGCCGGATGCAGATTTCGTCCAAGGTCTTAACGGGTGATTTCGCTTGGCAGGCTGTTGCACGAAAAGTTGTAAAATCATGTTTTCCGATTAATACTTGTGCCGCTTGTTCCATTAAAGTTTCATCTAAAGGTTGATGAACCCACCAGACGCGGTTTTCAAATAAAGCCGGACGAGACCGGCGATTAAGGATTTTATAGATGTAATATCTTTTTTTTGCATCGAATCGTGCATGGAAATTGTCATCAACGATTTGCGCGCTCAGAACCGAGATAGGCTGAGGTCTTAGGTGCGCGTTGAAGGCTTGGCATAAGCGGAACGGGTCGAAGGTTTTTTGCGTGTCGAAATGAGCAACTTGCCCTAAAGCATGAACTCCGGCGTCTGTTCTTCCGGCTCCGGTGATCAAAACGTCTTCCTTTAAAAAACGGAAAGCTGCTTTTTGTAATTCCTCTTGAATGGACGGAGCTTTGTTTTGTTGTTGCCAACCGGCGTAATTCGTGCCGTCATATTCGATTGTGATTTTAAATCGCGGCATTGAGCAGGGTTCCTTCAGGCAGATCGAATCCGCGCAGAAATTCTTCAACCGGAAGAGCCTTTTTTCCGTCTCTGCGCAGGATTTTTAATTTCAGACCGCCTGTCTTGCAAGAAACAATCATTTCTTTACAAAGAGTTCCCGGCTGATTTGAATGTTCAATTTCAACGGGTTCTGCTTCCAGAACGGATATCCGTTCCCCTTTGTAGTAGAACCATGCTCCCGGCCAAGGCAATAACGCCCTGATTTTACAATCCAGTTCTGCGGCTGGCATGTCAAAAGAAATCAATCCTTCTTCTTTGGCGATTTTCGCGGCGTAAGTAATACCTTCTTGTGGTTGTTTTTCCGGAAGCAATTCCCCTTTTTCCAACAAGTCCAAACCGCTCAATAAAACATTTCCGCTTAACCGTGCCATTTTTTCAAAAACGGATCCGGCGGTGTCTTTTTTTTCGATGGGGAATTTTTGTTTCATCAACATATCACCGGTGTCCATTCCGGCATCCATTTGCATTAATGTTATACCTGTTTCTTGATCTCCTGCCATAATTGCGCGTTGTATCGGTGCGGCACCACGCCAACGGGGTAATAAAGAGCCGTGAATGTTGATACATCCGTATCGAAAAGCGTTCAAGCAGGCTTTCGGAAGCAACAACCCGTAAGCCGCGACAATGGCGACGTCAGCTTGTAAATTGCGAAAAGCGTCCTTTTCCTCCTGAGGTTTGAATGTTGCCGGACAACGCACGGGGATATTGTTTTCCAAGGCATATTGATGAACGGGTGACGGTGTCAATTTATGTCCCCGTCCGCTTGGGCGCGGCGGTTGTGTGTATACGCAAACGACATCGTGCTTTGAATGTAATGCTTTCAGTGCGGCTAACGCAAAGTCGGGTGTCCCCATAAAGACGGTTTTCATTTATTCTTCTTCCTGATGATTGCTTTTGTCTTGATGGCTGTTCTTCCAACGCCGTTCTTTTTCCACGCGGCGAATGATCATGTCTTTTTTTATTTTGGACAGGTGGTCGATAAACAGTATTCCTTCGAGGTGTTCCAGTTCGTGTTGAATACAGATCGATAACAATCCGTCGGCATGCAAAACCTGTTTTTTCGAATTTTCATCCAGATATTCGACTGTAACGGTTTCGAAACGTTCGACAGGGGCGTATTGTTCCGGAACGGAAAGGCAACCTTCGTCATGAACGACCAGATTTTCACCATGATCTATGATGACGGGATTGATCATTTTATAAGGCTTTTTCGGTTCGTTTTCGCGACTGACATCAATGACGACCATTCGTTTCAACAGACCGATTTGCGGAGCGGCTAATCCTACCCCGGGAGCCGCATACATCGTTTCCAGCATATCGTTCAAAGTTTTTCGCAACTCATCGGTGATGACCTCGATTTTTTCGCTTTTTTTCTTTAAGAGCGGATGGGGAACTTCCAAAATTTTCAATAAAGCCATTGTCGTTTCCTTTGTTAATTTTCTTTTTAAATACGTTTTTCCGCACACAAGGTCAACACTCAGGTTGAATATTTTACTTTAAAAGTATAAAAAAAGATGCTTCTTAATGGATTTTAGAGTATAACACACCTCAAGAGTTTAAATTAAAACAGGAAAAAAGCTTATGATGACAACCGGTGAAATTCGGCGCATTTTTTTGGATTATTTTCGCAAGAACGATCATGAAATCGTGCCGTCCAGTTCTTTAGTTCCTCACAACGACCCGACATTGATGTTCACGAATTCGGGTATGGTGCAATTTAAAAATATTTTTACGGGCGTGGAAAAGCGTTCCTATGTTCGTGCGGCATCGGATCAAAAGTGTGTCCGAGCGGGAGGAAAGCACAACGATTTGGATAATGTCGGTTATACGGTGCGTCATCATACTTTTTTTGAAATGCTGGGGAATTGGAGCTTTGGTGATTATTTCAAAGAAAAAGCGATTTATTACGCTTGGAATCTTGTTACCAAGGAATTCGGCTTGCCCAAAGAAAAATTGACGACGACAGTGTACCATACAGACGATGAAGCTTTTGATTTGTGGAAAAAAATAGCGGGTCTTCCCGATGAAAGAATCATCAGAATCCCCACAAAAGATAACTTTTGGGCGATGGGTGATACAGGTCCGTGCGGTCCTTGTTCTGAAATTTTTTATGACCATGGCGAACATATTCAAGGCGGTCCTCCGGGTTCTCCCGATGAAGATGGAGACCGTTTCGTTGAAATCTGGAATTTAGTCTTTATGCAAAACGAACAGCTGGCGGACGGTCGCTTGATTGATTTGCCTCATCCGTGCATTGATACGGGAATGGGGTTGGAACGTATGGGCGCCGTTATGTTGGGAACAAATGACAACTATGAAACAGATATCCTTAAGGGGCTAATCAATGCGGCTGCCGGAACGGCGGGTGTGGAACCTTACGGGGAATTCAAAACTTCTTTGCGTGTTGTTGCGGACCATTTGCGTTCATCCTGTTTTTTGATTGCGGACGGCGTTCTGCCTTCCAATGAAGGGCGCGGTTATGTTTTGCGCCGCATTATGCGACGGGCTATGCGTCATGCTCATATGATGGGGTGCCAAGAACCTTTGATGTGGCGTTTGGTTCCGGCTTTGGTGCGTTTGATGGGGGATACATTCCCTGAATTGATACGGGCTCAAGCTTTGATGACGGAAACGTTGCGTTTAGAGGAAACTCGCTTTAAAGAAACGTTGGGGCGCGGTTTGAAATTATTGGATGTTGAAACAGCAAAATTGGCTGACGGCGGAATTTTATCCGGAGAAGTCGCTTTTAAGCTGTATGATACCTATGGCTTTCCATTGGACTTGACTCAGGACGTGTTGCGATTCAAACGGATGGGAGTTGATACACGGGGATTCCAAGAGGCTATGGACCGTCAAAAGGCTGAAGCGCGCAAAGCTTGGGCGGGATCCGGAGAATCCGTTACGGATGCGGTTTGGTTCGAAATGAAGGAAAAAATCGGCGCTACGGAGTTTTTAGGTTATGACATGACACAAGCCGAAGCTCAGGTTGTCGCTTTGTTGGTTGACGGTAAGGAGATCGATGAAATATCGGAAGGTCAAAGCGCATCCATCATTGTTAATCAGACACCTTTTTACGGGGAATCCGGCGGACAGGTCGGTGATAAGGGAACGATAACAGTCGGTGATACGGTTTTGTTTGATGTTAAGGACACTCAGAAAAAGCTTTCAGATCTGTTTGTTCATTTTGGAACACTGAAAAAAGGAACTTTAAAGGTCGGACAAAATGTTTTGATGACAGTTGATGTTCAACGTCGGCAAGCGACGGCGCGTCATCATTCGGCAACTCATTTATTGCAAGCGGCTTTACGTAAAATTTTGGGCGAGCATGTGACCCAAAAAGGATCTTCGGTTCATCCGGACGGTCTACGTTTTGACTTTTCTCAGCCGCGCCAGATTACTTTTGAAGAATTGCGAGCCGTTGAAAACGAAGTCAATCGCAATATTTTAAGGAATTTGGAGGTAACAACCCGATTGATGTCGCCTCAAGCAGCGGTGGAAGACGGGGCGATGGCTTTGTTCGGTGAAAAGTACGGTGAAGAAGTCCGTGTTGTTTCAATGGGATCCGGTGAAAATAAGGTCTCTCTTGAATTATGCGGGGGGACGCATGTCGGACGTACGGGGGATATAGGGTCTTTTCGTATTGTTTCTGAAACCGCTTTGGCGGCGGGCGTGCGTCGTATCGAAGCCGTAACGGGAATGGCCGCTTTGGATTATGCTCAAAAGCGGGAGGATTTATTGGCTGTAACGGCTGAAAGTTTAAAGGCGGCGGTTGCAGATATTCCCGTTCGTGTCCGGTCTTTGATTGAAGAACGCAAGAAATTGGAACGCGAATTGTCGGATATGCGTAAAAAATTGGCGGCGGGCGGTGTGTCGAACCTTGAGACAGTCAAAAAAATAAAAGGTGTTTCTTTTGTCGGTCGTGAATTGAGCGATGTTCCGGCAAAAGAATTGAAAGGTATGGTCGACGAGATAAAAAAACAGATTGTATCCGGTGTTGTCGCTTTGGTCGGTACGGATAAGGGGAAAGTTTCCATTGTTGTCGGTGTTACCGATGATTTGACGGATAAAATCAATGCCATAGATCTGGTTCGTTGCGGTTGTGTTGTCGCTGGCGGCAAAGGTGGCGGCGGACGCCCCGACATGGCTCAAGCCGGAGGTTCCGATGTTTCCAAGACGGCGGAAGTTTTAGCTGTGATCGAAAAAACGCTGGGGGCTTAATCATGACGCCGCAACAGGCAGGGGCATTTTTGACGGTGGATTTGAAAAAAATTGCGGATAATTGGAAAAGTCTGCAATTTCAAGTCGGAGATAAAACGCAAGTGGCTGCCGTTTTAAAAACGGATGCGTATGGCTTGGGAGCTGTTGAAATCGCAAAGGCTTTGTATCAAGCCGGCTGTCGTTCTTTTTTTACGGCATACTCTTTTGAAGCCGTAGAATTAAGGCAAAATCTGCCTGTTGGCACTCAAATTTATGTTCTGCACGGTGTTTTGCCTCAAACAGAACCGGATTTTTTAAAATACGACTTGATCCCCGTTCTCAGCACGCCGCGTCAGGTTTTCGATTGGAATCATTTGGGACATAAGGAAAATATGATTTTACCGGCGGCTTTGCACATCGATACGGGTATGACACGTTTGGGACTGAATGAAAAAGACGTGCAAGCCTTATGTTCCAAGGTTCCTGAATATTTGAATGTTTCTCTGGTTGTCAGCCATTTGGCATGCGCCGACAATCCGGAAAATGTAAAAAGCGAAAATCAACTCAACCGTTTTGACAGTTTGTGTGCTAAATTGCGTCAGGCTTTGCCCCGTCCTTTTAAAGAAAGCTTGTCCGCTAGTGATGGTGTTCATTTAAACGATCCCCGCTATTATAAAGATCTTGTCCGTCCCGGAATCGCTTTGTATGACGGCGCGATTTCCTTGGAAGCGAAAGTTTTGCAGATTCAAGAGGTCGAAGCCGGTCGTACGGTCGGTTATGGAGCGACATATGAATTTACAAGAACATCGCGTGTGGCGACATTGGCCATAGGATACGGAGACGGATATCCCCGTTCTTTGGCAAACAAGGGATACGTTTGTTTTAACGGTCGAAAAGCGCCGGTTGTCGGTCGGATATCAATGGATTTAACAACCGTTGACGTAACGGATTTCAGTTTGCAAGAGTTGCAAAGGACTCCGATGGCGGAAATTATCGGGGCTCATTGCCCTATAAAGGAAATTGCAAAACTTGCCGGAACAATAGATTATGAATTGTTAACAAATTTAAGTAAGCGGTTTTACCGGATTTATATGGATTGAAAGGCGGTCAAATGAATATTTTTGCTCCCGTCGGTCGGGTTTTTTTGAATTTTTTGCGTTCGGTCGGACGTTTGACATTATTTACAATGAAATCGGTGTCATATTGCGTCCGTCCTCCGTTTTATTTCCGAACGCTGTTTTCTCAAATGGTCGAGATCGGTTTTTATTCTTTGCCTGTCGTGGCTTTAACCACGATGTTTTCAGGCATGGTTATCGCCTTGCAAAGTTATTCGGGGTTGTCGACTTTGTCCTCGGAAGGAGTCGTCGCCTCTGTTGTTGAATTGACGGTTACGCGGGAGCTCGGTCCGGTTTTAGCCGCTTTGATGGTTGCGGGGCGTGTCGGAGCAGCCATGGCGGCGGAATTGGGGACGATGCGGGTAACGGAACAAATCGACGCTTTGGCGACATTATCGACCAATCCTTTTAAATACCTTGTTGTTCCGCGTATTGTCGCCGGTGTGATCATGTTACCTGTTTTGGTTTTAATCGGTGATGTGATCGGTATTTACGGCGGTTATCTGATTTGCGTATATAAGTTGGATTTCAATGCGATAAACTTTTTACGCAATACATGGAATTTTATGCAAGCGGTCGATATTGTTTCCGGTATGACAAAAGCGGCAGTGTTTGGCTTTATAGTTACGTTAATGGGATGTTATAACGGTTTTTATTCCAAAGGCGGGGCGGAAGGTGTCGGTAAAGCGACAACGAATGCGGTGGTTGCTTCGTCGATTTTGATTTTAATCAGCAATTATTTGCTGACTGAATTGTTCTTTTCCAGATAGGAGTCGCTTATGGCTGATGAAATCAAAGTGAGAATGACAGATGTCCATAAGTCTTTCGGTAAGAAAGTTGTTTTGGACGGTGTTACGCTTGATGTTAAGAAAGGGGAATCTCTGGTTATCATCGGCGGGTCCGGTACGGGAAAATCCGTAACTATTAAATGTATTCAAGGATTGTTAACACCGGATAGTGGATCGATTCAGATTGACGGCAGGGAGATTGTCGGTTTGCCTTCGCGTGAAATGGAAAAGATTAATGCGCAGACTGGAATGTTGTTTCAAGGGGCCGCTTTGTTCGACAGTTTGAATATTTGGGAAAATGTCGCTTTCGGTTTGATTCAGGGTAAAAAGATGAATCGTGCCCAAGCAAAGGAAATTGCTGTGAAAAAGCTGGCTCAAGTCGGTTTGAACGCCGATGTTGCGACACTTTATCCCGACGAGTTGTCCGGAGGAATGAAAAAACGTGTTGGCTTGGCTCGTGCGATAGCTTCGGATCCGGAATTGATCTTTTTTGATGAACCGACGACAGGGTTGGATCCGATTATGTCGGACGTTATCAATGATTTGATCCGTTCGTGTGTAAAAGATTTGGGAGCGACAGGGATAACCATTACGCATGATATGTCTTCTGTGCGCAAAATAGCCGATAAAGTCGCTATGTTGTACAAAGGTAAAATCATTTGGCATGGACGTGTTGATGAAATAGATCGATCGGGAAATCCTTATGTAGAGCAATTTATCAACGGTCGGGCGGACGGACCGATTCAGATGGAAATTCGCGGGTGATGGGAAAAAAATCGACCAGATTTGTTTGTCAGAGTTGTGGTGCCGTTTTTCCCCGTTGGGCGGGGCGCTGTGAATCGTGCGGGGAGTGGAATGCGATTGTCGAAGAGGAAACGGCTTTGTCCGCCGCACCGAACGCGACCGGAGGAAAAGGGGGGCGAAGAATTGAATTTGTCGGGTTGCAAGGGCGATCCGAAACGTCTTTTCGTCTTAAATCGGGGATACAAGAACTTGATCGGGTTTGTGGGGGCGGGTTGGTTTCCGGTTCTGTTTTGTTGATTGGCGGAGATCCCGGAATAGGAAAATCAACTTTACTGTTACAGGTAACGGCGGCTTTGTCGAATATCTGCAACATAAAAGGCGAACCGGTGCGTTGCGTTTATATTTCAGGTGAAGAATCGGTTGATCAGGTTCGTTTGCGGGCGTCCCGGCTGGGGTTGGAAAAATCTCGAGTCGAATTGGCGACGTCGATGAATGTCAGAGATATTGTTGCGACTTTGGATGCCGGAGAATCTCCTGATGTCGTTGTGATCGATTCAATTCAGACCATGTTTGTCGATACACTGGATTCTTCCCCCGGTACGGTGGGGCAAGTTCGGGCTAGCGGTAACGAATTGATCCGTTTGGCAAAGCGACGCGGTTTTGTTTTGTTTTTGGTCAGTCATGTTACAAAGGAAGGGACATTGGCGGGACCGCGCGTTTTAGAACATATGGTTGACACCGTTCTTTATTTTGAAGGGGATAGAGGGCATCATTTTCGTATATTGCGAAGTGTGAAAAACCGTTTCGGAGCGACCGACGAAATCGGTGTTTTTGAAATGACGCAAAAGGGATTGGGCGAAGTTCCCAATCCATCGGCTTTGTTTTTGGCGGAACGTCGCGGTAATGTAACGGGCAGCTGTGTTTATGCCGGCATAGAAGGATCGCGACCGATGTTGGTTGAAATTCAAGCTTTGGTCGCCCCTTCGGGAGGAACGCCGCGCCGTGCTGTGGTCGGGTGGGATTCTTCGCGTCTTTCGATGATTTTGGCTGTTTTGGAAACACGTTGCCATTTACCGGTGTCTGCAAAAGATGTTTATCTGAATGTTGCCGGAGGATTGAGGATTACGGAACCTGCGGCGGATTTAGCAGTCGCTTCCGCCTTGTTGTCGTGTATTTCAGGGATTCCCGTCCCGGCGGAAGCCGTCGTGTTTGGTGAAATCGGATTGTCTGGGGAAATTCGTGCTGTTCCGCAACCTGATCTGAGATTGAAAGAGGCTAAAAAACTGGGTTTTGCACGGGCTTTGATTCCTCCAAAGCGCGTTAATAAAAAATCAGTAAAAGAAGATGATACTGGTTTCAAAATTAATGAAATCGGACATCTTAAAACTTTAATGGATATGTTCGGTTTGTCGGATCGGCAGGGTTGATAGATGGAAAATATTTACGGCATTGATATTTTTATTGGCGTAGTTTTGGTTGTTTCCGCGTTATTGTCTTTTTCACGCGGTTTCATCAGTGAAATGTTGGGGATCGGATCTTGGTTTGTCGCTTTGATTGTCGCTTTTTATGCGATGCCGTATTTGGAGCCGTTTGTCCTGAATTATGTCCCAAAACCTTTGTTCGCCAATGTGTTGTCTTTGGTTGTCGTTTCTATTGTTACGTTAATTGTTTTAACGTTGATTTGTTCCAAAATAGAAACGAAAGTCCGTAAAAGTGTTTTAAACCGTTTAGACCATTTTTTGGGCTTTATTTTCGGCATAGTCCGTGGAATAGTCATTTTAGTTTTACTTTATTTCCTGATGATGACGTTGGCGCCGAAGTATTTGGATCAACTCGAAAAACAAAGCAGAGCTTTTCCGTATTTGGAACGGGTTACTCAAAGCGTTGAACAACATTTGCCACAATCTTTGTTTGATAATCCTCAGGAAAGTGAAACATCTGAAGACGGGAAGGATTCGGACGAAATTGAAGACTTGATAAAAAAATTGAATACAACGACACAAAAAAAGAAAGAGGTAAAAAAAACAAAAAGGGCTTTGCCCGAACAGGTTGAAAAACCTGTGGATCCGGAGAAAAAAGACGATTTGTTTAATTCTTTGAATAATCCTCGCGTTGAAAAAAAATCGGAAAAAGCACAGCAAGGCTATAATAAACAAGAACGCGAAGAACTTAACCGGTTGTTTTTGGAAAATGTCGAAGAAGCTGAATCGATTTTAAATTAATATCGGAAGGCACCAATGGAAACAAACGCTCAGATAGACATATTTATTTTAATTTTAATCTTTTTATCGGTTTTTATTGGCTATAGCCGAGGGTTTTGTGCGGAAATTCTCCAATTGCTCGTTTATGTTTTTTCAGGAGTAACAGGATATTTCCTTATTCCCGTTTTCCAACCCTTCTTTTACAAGTATATTCCTCACGGGCAAACATCATCAATACTGGCATTGATTTCAGGAGCGGTTCTTGCTTGGATTTTTTTCCGTTTGCTTGTATCGTCTTTAATCCGATGTGTCAAAGACAGCCGTTTTAAACGTTTGGATTCGACATTGGGAATGTTGTTTGGTTTATTCCGAGCCGCTTTTTTCCTGTGTTTTTTCACTTTTTTAATAAATATGTTTTCAGCTTCATTCATTCAGCAAAGCAAATTGTTGAAACTTTCATTCATAGGGGTGGAACGCATCTTAAAAGAATTTCCGGAATTGCAAATCAATTTGAAAGAAAAAGACGAAGATGCTGGCGAAAATCCAGACGCTTCTGTGAAAAAAGAGGATTCTGAACAAAAGGACGGCTCTGAAGAAAAAGAAAGTTCAGAGAAAAAAAGCGATCCTGTAAAAAAAGAGGATTCTGAACAACAAACTTCTCCGGATTCTAAAACAGAAAAGAAAGAGGATCTAAACCAAAAGAACTTTATTTTAAAATATATGACTCCGGTTGACGAAAACAACCAAGAATCTTTTATGTCAATTTTTTCCTCTTTTTTGAAATATTTTGGAATTACAATGGAAGGGACTCCGGATCAGCCGGTTATTCCTGCTGTCGATCCGGATACAAAGAAAGACGGGGAAGATCAAACAAAAAAGGAAATGGAAGCCCGAGATCTTCAAGAAAAAGGGAAATAATATGAAAACATTAGCCATAGACAGCAGTCATGACAGCTGTTCTGCCGCTTGTTTGGATGGAGAAAAAGTTGTCTTTGAAATAGTCGAACAGATGCAATACGGTCAGGCGGAACGTTTAATTCCGATGACGTGTGAGGTTTTAAAAAACGCCTGTTTTGATTTTAAAGAATTGGATTTGATTGCTGTAACAACGGGGCCAGGTTCTTTTACCGGAGTTCGTGTTGGTTTGTCAGCCGCTTGCGGAATGGCTTTGGCGTCGGGTTGTAAGATGGTGGGAGTGAGTGTTTTTGAAGCTCTTGCTTTTAAAATTTTCAGAAATGATACGTTATCGAAACGGATGTGTTTGGTTTTAGAAACACGCAGGGACGACTTTTATGTTCAATGTTTTCAGGGGAAAGAAGCCTTAGAAGCTCCGTCTGCCATGACAGCGGAAGAAATCAAAAAATTTGCTCGTGATTATATGTTTGCGGGAAATGCGGTCGAACGGTTAAGTCAAGAAATCGGAAAGATAAATATCTGTCCCGTTTGTATGCCTACCGCCTCTGATGTCGGTTTGATCTCTTTGCTTAAAAAAACGCAACAGGGCTATCCCGCTCCTTTGTATTTGCATCAGCCGGATGTAACAGTATGCCGGAAATAAAGATCAGAGACGTTTCTTTTTCAAGTACTTATTCTGAGATTCATAAAGCCTGTTTTTCGTCTGGCTGGAATGAAGCCACTATGCGTCAATTGTTATTGATGTCCGGTTCATTAGGATTGATTGCCTATGAACAAGGCAAGGCGGCAGGCATGATCATGTATACATACAGTCCGGATCAAGCTGATATTGTTACGTTGGCTGTTTTACCCGATTACAGGGGGTTACATGTCTCAGACGCGTTATTGAAAAGTTCTTTCGCCATTTTGTCGGATTGCGGCATACAGGAGGTTTTTTTAGAAGTTGCCGTTGATAACAGTCATGCGTTAGCGCTATATGACCGTCAAGGCTTTAAAAAAGTGGGGGTCCGTCGGGGATATTATGTGCGCGGAGATGTTAAGACGGACGCTTTGGTCATGCGTGCGGATCTGAAGTTTTTAACGGATTGATTGACGAACATTTTTTTTTGTGCTCCGAGTAACGAAAAAGTACCTCCTTTGAAATTCAAGGGGAAAAGAACGTTTTCAGTTTTTTCAAATATTTTTCCGTTAAAGGGCAAGTAAATCAATCCATGGTTGTTTTTAACGGAAAAGCCATTTAATTTTAACTGTGATAATAGATGTTTATGACAAATTTCTTTACAATTTTGTATCGAAATCGTTTGAAACAGAGTCGTATTTTTAATAATCATGAACAAGAATCCCTTTGATTTAAGAATTCTTGCAGCTTCTTTGATGATTAACGGACAATTTTGGCAATCGTCAAAAGTCAAGACTGAAGCAAAGATGACGGGGATGGAATGAAATGTGTAAAGAGGGCGGAAAGTTTCGTTTTTTTCAGGGAAATTATTAATTCGGGCAATCAAATGAGGCGTGTTTTTTTCAAAAGCGGTTAGGAACGGCAACTCGGAACCGATCAAGACGGAGGGGATATCGTGTATTTTTTGTTTAACGAAAAAAGAACAAATTTGATGTTGTAACCTGTGCCCGAGATCAGAAGAAAAAAAAGCATCTAAAGTTTCAAAGCGCACTTTCATTTAAAGGCTCCCCGTGCGTTTTTAACAAGAATATTTTTAATTGGCGCTAAAAATTATACCATGTCTTGAATGGCGTGAAAAGAAAAAGAAAGCTTGCCTTGTTGAAGGGACTTAATACAAGGAAAAAATTATAAGGATTTTCTTGAGATGGGATAAAAATCGCAATAAGGGAAAAGAGGTTATTTTTTCTTTAATGCTTTTAATTTTTTCAAACGCTTGATTTCCAAATCCATCAACCTGCATTTATGTTTTTTTGTGTCCCAAGAGATATCAAAAGACAAACAGGTTCGGATGCTATGAGCTTTTTCCGTTGCCGGCATAAATAAAAAAGCGCTTTCTCCGGCAGTCCATAGAAAAATGATAAGAAGACAGGCAATCAATCCCTTTTTTATGCTTTTTTTCTTGATCAATAATTCATAGCACAAAAATCCGCCAAGGATAAAAATGATGCTTTCAATCGTTACGGCTGTCCAGAATTGTTTTTTTGCTTCGTTTTGATTGATGAATTCCGGTTCGTCCGGAAAAGCTATAACGGTTTCAAAGAAGTCGAATTGATCTGAAAGCCATAATTTTGCAATCTGAATGCCTAGACCTGTCAACAAGGCAAGGTTGAAAAGATAGAGCGGATATTTAAAAAAAGAAGTGATATGATTCAAGATACGCACGAAAAGATTTTTTTTCATCTGTAACTTTTCCTATAACTTTTTCTTTTTTATCTGTTTTGAAAAAGAAAGAAAAGATATTTCATCGTTTCTAAAAAAACTTGTTGTTTGATAATCAGAAGTATATTCTGTAAAAAATTTTAATAAAGATAGAGAGAAACGCATGATTTTAGAACGTCAAGATTTTTTGTTAAGTGCTTTGGCTTCTTATATCCGTCAGACGACGATAGCAACGAAGCGTGCTGTTTTGCAGGCATATCAGGAAAACCCTGAAATCACAGAAAAGATGCTGAGTTATTTCGATTCTAAGTTTAATCCGCAAAAAGCACGGGAAAAGACGTATTTGTCGTTGGAACAGGAAATATCTTCACAAATGCCTAAGAATACGGCGTTAAAGGCTGTCTTTTCGGTGTTGAAGGCAATGGTGCGTACGAATTTTTATCAGGGACAAAAAGATTATGTTTCTTTTAAGTTTCTCTCGAAAGATATCCATCATTTACCAAAGCCGCGTCCGATGGCGGAAATTTTTGTATATTCGGCGGATGTCGATGCTGTTCATCTGCGTTTTGGCAAGATAGCTCGTGGCGGTATTCGTTGGTCGAACAGAAAAGAAGATTTCAGAACGGAAATTTTAAGCTTGGTCAAAGCGCAACAAGTAAAGAATGTTGTTATCGTCCCGGTCGGTTCAAAAGGCGGTTTTTTCCCGAAGAATCCTCCGGAAAATGCAACGAAGGAAGAACAGCAGGCTTACGGGATACATGCTTATAAAACGATGATACGGGGGTTGTTGGATATAACGGATAATATTGTGAACAAGAAAATTGTTCCTCCGGAAAATGTTGTTCGTTATGATGGAGACGACCCATATCTGGTTGTGGCGGCGGATAAGGGGACGGCGGACTTTTCAGATATAGCCAACAGTCTTTCTATGGAATACGGTTTTTGGCTGGGCGATGCTTTCGCTTCGGGTGGATCAGCCGGTTTCAGTCATAAAGGAATGGCAATTACGGCCAGAGGTTCTTGGGAAAGTGTTAAACGCCATTTCCGCGAAATGGGTATGGACTGTCAAGAACAGGATTTCAGCGTTGTCGGATCGGGCAGTATGGCTGGAGACGTTTTTGGCAATGCCATGTTGTGTTCAAAGCATATAAAATTGATAGCCGCATTTAATTCATCCTCAATTTTCATTGATCCGGATCCCGATCCCGAAATGTCGTTTAAGGAACGTGAACGCTTGTTTAAAGCGGAAGCGGGATGGGATCAATATGACCGTTCTTTATTATCTTCCGGTGGCGGTGTTTACAGCAGAAAAGAAAAAATGATCACGATTTCAAAAGAAGCGTGTTCCGTTTTGGGGATTTCTCAAACCGTATTGACGCCGGATGAATTGATTAAAGCTTTATTGGGAGCTCCGGTTGATCTTCTTTATTTCGGTGGGATAGGAACTTATGTGAAATCCGGAATGGAAACCCAAATGGATGCCAAAGATAATGCGAATGCAGCATGCCGCATAGATGCGCAAAAATTAAGGGCGAAAGTCATTGCTGAAGGCGCAAATTTAGGATTGACGCAAAAAGCGCGTATCGAATACGCCTTGAACGGAGGGCGTTTAAATACAGACGCTGTTGATAATTCTGCCGGTGTCGATTGTTCCGATCACGAAGTTAATATAAAAATTATGCTTAATGCTATGGTCGATAAAGGAACTATGACGTTGCAGCAACGTAACGAATTGCTGAAATCAATGCAAGACGACGTCGCTTCGCTGGTTTTGCGGGATAATTACTTTCAGACGCAGATTTTGTCATATATGTATCATCGCGGAGCCAAAAGCATTCCGGGGAATAAGAGGCTGATTCATGCTTTGGAAAAAACGGATCGGTTGAACAGGGAATTGGAATTTTTACCTTCGGATGCGGAAATGGACGCCCGCTTTAATCAAGGGGTGGGGTTGACTCGTCCTGAATTGGCTGTATTGATGGCTTATGCTAAATTGGATTTATACGAGATTATTTTGAATAGCGATTTGCCGGATGATCCGTATGTTCATGAAAATATGCTGCCAGATTATTTCCCCGTCTTGTTACGCAAAGAGGAAAAAAGTGAAATTTTAGAACATCCATTGCACCGTGAGATCAGTGCAACAATGATTGTCAATAACCTGATCAACCGTGTCGGAGTTAATTTTGTAGGGAAAATGCGGGCGGAAAGTGATGCTCCGATTGTTGATATCGTAAAAGCTTACTTGATTGTGTCCGAAACCTATAAGACGGAGACTTTGTTCGGTTTAATAGAATCAAAAGATGCCAAAATGCCTTCTGACAGGCAATTGGACGAGATGCGCCAGTTGGTGGCGGAAATCGAAAATATGACGTTGACGATTTTACGCGATGGCATAGAAGATCCTATAAAAACGGAAATCGAACTTTGGATGACGCGCAAAGATGAAAAATTCGACCGTTTAAAGGAGATCTTTTCCTAAGTTTTTTTCTTCGCTTTCGGCAGGAACAAGCTATTGTCACAGCAAAATTTGTTCAAAAACCTCTAAACTTTTATAAGAGGTTTTTGAATGAAAAACATCATATTTATTCTTTTGTGCTTTTTGGCAGTTTCGTGCGTATATAACTCGATGGCGACAATTACAAACTTTCTTTGGTCTGTACGGCAGAATAAGTTGGCGAAAGTGTTGTTTTGATGCCTGAAAAGTCAGGATACATGCCTCAAAAGGCTCGAGGCGCTGTTTTAGGGGATGCGGCAGATCGTCTTGTCGGTTCGACAATTGGAGCGGGCTGTCGCATTTTTGTTTCTGCTGGCAGAGCGTTGGTTTGAAGGTTAATCGGGAATGTCGCTCAGAAAGAATTAAGTGAACAAAAAGCGTTACAATATATTGTTCGTTTGAATAATGGAAAAATGATATCTGTCATTCAGGGAATGAAAAATCGTTTTTCTGTAGATCAACGTGTTTTGGTTCTTTATGGAAAGGAAACGCATTTGATAGCCGCCCCCGATAATTTTTAGAACATACTGAAATTTATGAAATATTAAAATAATATGAATTTTATGTAAGTAAGTTCTACACAAAAGAACGAAAATGTGGTATAAAAGAATGTCCGAAGGGAAGCAGTGCTTCCCCTTATTTATGACAGACGGCAGAAAAAACGGTATTAATGACCGGAAGGTCTTTTTTTTCTGTTTGGATCAAACCTTGATAAGGTAGGTAATATGGTGAAAGAAGTTTCTTTTTCAACCGGTGATTTTGTAGTTTATCCGACACATGGCGTTGGTAAGGTTTTAAGTATTACAAAAGATACAGTTGCGGGACAGGAATTGGAACTGATTGCAGTTCGGTTTGACAAAGATCGTATGACATTGCGTGTCCCTATGACCAAGGCAAGGAATTCGGGTTTACGGAAATTATCAAATAGAAATATTATGGATACGGCTTTGGAAACATTGCGGAGCAAGTCCAAAGTGAAACGTACGATGTGGAGCCGTAGGGCTCAAGAATACGAGGCGAAAATAAATTCAGGGGATCCTGTTTCTATAGCGGAAGTCGTTCGGGATTTGTATCGTTCTCAATCGCAATCGGATCAATCATACAGTGAACGTCAAATTTATGAACAAGCTTTGGATCGTTTGGCGAATGAATTGGCTGCATTGGAAAAGATAAATACAAAAGAAGCCACTGTTAAATTATGTGATATTCTTGAATTATCGGATTAAAGAAATTAAATAAAAAGATAAAGGCTTTAATTAAAAATTAAAGCCTTTTATTTTTAGTTTCTTTTTAAAGAGAAATCCTCATTTGTATGAATGTATTCCTTTTCGTTATAAGGGAAAAACAGGTTTTTATTTTTATGAAATTGGATTAAAGCAATCATCGCTAAAACAGGAAGCATTAATTCCAAAGTTTCTTCTGAAATTTGACAAATGGCAAAAGGAACGCCTTGTTTATCAAGAAAAACACCTGTTTTTTTTAAATTGGCGGGTAAACGGTCAATTATTTTACAAAGAGCGCCTGTGGATAATAACGTGATAACAGTCCATGATCCGGGCATTTTAAGAAAGAGTCCTTTGAAAGAGGGGATCAGGTATAAAAACATTGTATAAATAAATAATCCGCTTACGCTTAAAAGACAGAAGAAGGCAATGATTTTTTCATATAAAGGGTTGTCAGGGTTTGTAAAGAAACGTAACTTGAAAGCAGTTGTATCCGTAAAGGTTAACCAATGTTGAATGCCAGCTTCCCGGAGAAGGGCGGCTCCGGCAAAGAAGCAAAAGATCAGCCACATATTTTTTTCATGTTTTGTTTTAAAGTCGTTTCGAAACAAAGCCAGACAAACAAATAACGTGATGTAACATAGATAAGTGGTCATATCTGTGGGACCTGTGTTTCGTGTGTAATCGATCAGACATGAATTGAAAAAGGTGAAAGCGATAGTAAAAGAGATCGCTAAGACTGAAATAACAATGGCGGGAGCCATCCAAAAGCAAGTGAAAAATTTTTTCATTATTTTTTTCCTGAAATATAGTTCTATTGTATAGGTTGCTCTGAAAACCGTAGAGAAGCAATGATTTTTTATTTTATTAACATTTATAATGATATTTCTTCTGAGAAAAATGTTTTTTAATTAAGAGTAATCTTAAGTAAAAAAGACTTTTAGATAAAATTTTGCATATTATTTTTTTATTTATAAAAATGATTGAATTATAACTTCATGAAAAATAATAAGAAAATAAAATTTATCTTTATCATTAGAAAAATGATAAATTTTTTTTGCTTGATTTTCAAAAAATATCCTTGGAGTATAAAAGTAGAGGGGGTAGGAGAAAATGAATGCAATTGAAGTGTTTGAGATGTGGTTGTGAACAAGCAGTTAAAAACGGGTTTATCTTTGGTCTTCAGCGTTATAAGTGTAAAAAATGCGGGTATCAATATACTAGGACGAAACCACACGGGCGTAGTGATCATGAAAAAAGAACGGCTGTCATGTTATATGCGTCCGGTTTATCCATGAGCATGATTGCGCGTTTGGTCGGTGTCAGTGTGCAAACAATATCGCGTTGGGTTAGAACTTTTTATACAAAGAAATTGGAAGAGATTCCAAAGATGGAGCCAATGAAAAAGGTTACATTGCAACAAATGCTTGATTTTTTTGAATCACTCAGCAAAGAGGATTTGGGGCGAGAATGTTTTATTTTTTCTGCCAAGTTGCCCTCAGGGACAGATATTCGCATAATGATTGACAATCCGAAACAATCAAAGAAAAACTAATTAAATAAGACCTTTTGCACGCAAAGAAAGTCTCGCCACGAATATTTTTTTTGAGCCGGATTGCGTAAAAGAAAAGCGGGATGAAATGAAGGCATTGCTTTTATGGAGATATGACCATCTGTATAATTCATCCATCTGCCGCGTATTTTAGTAATTCCCGCATTTGTTTGCAACAAAGCTGAAGTCGCGCTGCTTCCTAATAAGAGCAGAATTTTAGGATTGATTAAAGCGATATGTTTTCGTACGAATGGCAAAAAGAGGGCTGTTTCCGCTTCTGTCGGTTTACGGTTTCCGGGAGGACGCCATGGCAGGATATTTGAAATATAAACGTCATCTCTGTTCAGCCCGATGGATTGCAACATTAAAGTCAGTAGATGCCCGCTGGCTCCGACAAAAGGCAATCCTTGTTTATCTTCTTCCGCTCCCGGCGCTTCTCCGATGATCATCAGGGCGGCGTGAGGATTACCATTTCCGAAAACCATATTCGTTGCCGTGTTTTTTAATGGGCATTCGTTGAAATTTAAAATGATTGTTTTCAATTCGTCCAAATTATCAGCTTGATCGGCTAAATTTTGTGTTTGAGTTTCTTGAATAAAGAAAGAGGCTGATTTTGTCGGAGCGGTTTGTTCAAGCGCAAAAGAAGGGACAAAAGTTTGATTTGGAATAATGAAATCGGAAACCTTTTCTTCAGAAATAGGCAAATCCTCTTTTTTCGCATTTGTGTATAGAAAACGGTTGACGCTTTCGTTTTGAATGGTTTCATCAGCGCCGGCAGTTATATACCATTGTAAAAGTGCTTCAAGTGTCGAAGTATGTTGCATGTTTTTTAGGATAGCATAATTTAAAACGATAGAAAAAATAATTAAAAAAGAATCTTTCAAAAGTGAAGGAGGCTCTTGATTTTTTAAATAAAACAGAACACAATGAAACAATTTTGTATGGGAAAATCAATAATGAGCGTACGTTCAAAAATATTTACCTTGTCTTTTTTGATTTTGGCCGCATGTGTCCCCCACAATACGGGAGCAGGATCGGCAACATCTCAGAAAAAAATACCGGTTCAGATAAAAACGGGCAAATCAATAGATGTCACCAATTATTTATTATACTTGCAGGCAAGACAAGATCAAGATTTTGATTCAGCTGTAGATTATTTAAAGAAAGCTCTAAAATCCGATCCGGGCAACAAGTCTTTGGAATCGGAGATGTTTACGTTGTTGACGGTTGAAGGGCGTATTGATGAGGCTTATCCGTATGCGAAAAAAGAATTGGAAACGGATCCGAATTCTTTATTGGCGTCTTTGGTTGTGATTGCGTATCATGTTTCAAAGAATGATTTTGATGCCGCTCAAAAACAAATTGATGAATTCCCGACAAAAGAAGAAAACGCTTTTTTATACCCTTTGCTGGAAGTGTGGATACAGGCGGGACGGAAAGATCGGGAGAAAGCTTTACAAGCTTTAAGCAAACTGGATCAGCCCGGATTGGAATCGTTGTACTATTTTCATTCGGCTCTTTTGTACGATATGTGGGGTGAAGAAGACAAGGCAAAAGAAAACTATGAAGCGCTTTTGCAAGAACCCGGCGGATTGTCTTTGCGTGCGGCTCAAGCCTATGGTAACTTTTTATTAAGGCAGGGGGAAGAGAAGAAATTCAAAGCTTTGGTTGAAGCTTACCGGAAAGGGGCAAAATCGTATCCCTTATTGGATGAAACCTTTTTCACCGCCGGAGCGCAAAAGGCGGATAAAAAGGTGCCAAAGAGCATAGCCACGCCAAGAGCTGGATTGGCAGAAGCTTTTTTTGATATTTCAGGCAGTCTGGCGGATAAGGGCAGTCCGGAAATTTCATTGTTTTTTATTCGTTTCGGTTTGGTTTTAGATCCGTCATTATCTTTGGCGCGAGTTTTGTTAGGGGAAATCTACGAAAAACAAGAACGTTACGATCAGGCTTTGGCTCTGTATGAAGAAGAAAATGAAAATTCAGAAACCTATTATGCCAGTCAAGTGCGTATGGGGATCATCTATGCTCAGAAAGGTGATCTTGACAGGGCTGAAAAACAATTGCGCATGTTGGCGCAAAAACGTCCCGATTTGGCTTTTCCATGGATAGAATTAGGAAATGTTTTTATTGCAAATGCCAAATATCCGCAAGCTATAGAAGCCTTTACCCAAGCCATTGACCGTGTTCCGATTTTGGATCGTTCACATTGGACTTTGTTCTATAGTCGAGGGGCGGCATATGAACGCAATCAACAATGGGATTTGGCTGAACAGGATTTGTTACAAGCTTTGATATTATCTCCGGATCAACCTTTGACATTGAATTATTTGGGGTATTCGTGGATAGAACGTGGCAAAAATGTATTGAAAGCCAAAGAGATGTTGGAAAAAGCGGCTTTATTGGCTCCACGCGAAGGCTTTGTCATGGATAGCTTGGGATGGGCATATTATTTGCTGGAAGATTATGATCATGCGGTAATTGTCTTGGAAAGAGCTGTTGATTTGGATCCCGGAAGCGCGGTGATTAACGATCATTTGGGAGATGCTTATTGGCGTGTCGGTCGGAAACGTGAAGCCCGTTTTCAATGGTCGAAGTCCTTGGCTTTGAATGACGACTTTCCCGAAAACGGTCGGGATCGGGTGAAAATGAAGCTGGAAAAGGGGCTTGATGCCGTCGGGGATAAAGTTCGTTTGCCAAAGAAAAAGAAAACAAAATGAGTGTTGTTTCCCTGACAGCTCCGGCAAAAGTCAATCTGTATTTGCATGTAACGGGACGTCGCAATGACGGGTATCATTTGTTGGACAGTTTGTTTGTTTTTACAAAGGACGGAGATGTTGTCCATGTCCGCAAATCAGATCGGCTCGCATTGAAATTGACGGGTCCCTATGCTGATTCATTACGTTATGAAAACGATAATATCGTATTGAAAGCGGTTCGTTTGCTGGCATCAATTTGCGGGCAAGACTGTAATGTGGAAATCACATTGGAAAAAAATTTACCTGTTTCTTCAGGGATCGGGGGCGGATCTGCCGATGCGGCAGCGACATTAAAGGCATTGTTGATATTGTGGAATCAGCAAATGCCTATAAAAAGATTACAAGAAATTGCTTTATCATTAGGAGCCGATGTTCCTTCGTGCCTGCAGTCCCGTCCGGTTCAGGTTTCAGGGATAGGCGATATATTGAAACCGGCTCCGAATCTTCCGTCTTTTTCTTTGGTTCTTGTCAATCCGAATCGCCCCGTATCGACACCGGAAGTCTTTAAAAAAAGGTTGCCGGTATTTTCCGATCCGGCTCCTTTTACGGAAGATATGAAAAATTTTGATGATTTTATTCAAGCTTTGCAACAAAGACATAATGATCTGACTCAAGCCGCTTGCCAATTGGAACCGGAGGTTTTGAGAGTGTTGGAAGTTTTACAAGCCGATCCTTTGTGCCGTTTGGCGAGAATGTCTGGAAGCGGAGGGACGTGTTTTGGGGTTTTTCCCAATGTTCAAGAGGCATCATTATGTTGTGAAAGGTTAAGCCGGAAATATCCGGATTGGTGGTTTTTTAATACCTTTGTTCATTAAAAAAAGCGCTTGTCGGAATAAAATTACTTTTGTATAAAAAAATGGGTTGTCTTCGGGCAATGTCTCGTGTGAACCCTTAAAGGGAGTGTGAGTGTATGTTGAAACGTCATTTTTTATCGTATTTTGCTTTGATGTTGGTTTCTGTTGTGATGTTGAACGGATGCTTAAAGAAAAAAGAAACAACAGCCCAGGTTGTTCAAAAGCCTCATGTAACGGTAGAAAAAGCTGTGTATAAAGCATATACGGAACGGTTTAATTTTCCGGGACGTGTTGATGCCGTTAACACGGTAACTTTAAAAGCTCGTGTCGCCGGATTTTTAAAAGAACGTCATTTTGATGAAGGTGATGTCGTAAAAAAAGGACAAGTGTTATTTACGTTGGAACAGGAACCGTTTGAAGCGCAAATAGCGGAAGCGGCCGCAAATCTGGCAAAAGCAAAAGCCGATGCAAAGAATGCCAAATTAAATTTGGATCGTGCTTTGGAATTGCGTCGGACAGGAAATGTTTCTCAATCAACTGTTGATGCTCGTGAAGCTGAAAACAGCGTTGCAAAAGCTCAGGTTTTACAGGCACAAGCCGCTTTGAATCTTGCGAAACTGGATTTGGGTTATACCAGTATTAAGGCTCCTTTTACAGGTAAAATCGGTTTGTCAATTTATTCAATTGGTGAATATCTGCCGGTAAATACCACATTGGCAACGATGGTCAGCTATGATCCGATATATGTTTTGTTCTCTGTGTCTGAAAGGGAATTGTTGTTAATGCAAAATGCAGGAGTATTTAATACAAACAGTGATGCATTGGCTATTTCTTTGGTGATGGCGGATGATTCAATATATCGTTATAGCGGGCAAATCAACTTTACAGATGTCGTTGTTGATGATTCTACGGATACGGTAAAATTGCGTGCGGTATTTCCGAACCCGACAGAACAATTGATTTCTGGACAATTTGTATCTGTTTTGATGGAATATGAAGCGCCGGATGAAAAAATTGTCATTCCTCAGGCGGCATTGATGTCTTCGGCTACATCGAAATATGTCTATGTTGTTAATTCTCAAGGGAAAGTTGTCAATAAACCGATTAGCGTAGGAACTCCGCAAGGAGAAAATATTGTTGTTTTGGAAGGGTTGGAAGCCGGAGATCAAGTCATTGTCAGCGGTTTGCAGAAAGTTCGTCCGGGGCAAGAGGTTATTGCTGATTTGTCCAGAACGGCGCCAGACGTTGATTCCAGATCCGGCGAACGAAAGGTGATGCAGAATAAAACAACCCAACCGGTTGAGAAATAAGGATAACGCCTATGTTTTCGCGTATTTTTATTAAAAGACCCCGTTTGGCGATCGTTATTTCTTTGGTGATTACGATTGCCGGTTTGATTTCATTAAAAACAATTCCTGTCGCTCAATTACCGGATGTCGTTCCGCCGTCTGTTTCTGTTTCAGCGACATACCCTGGCGCTTCAGCGGAAGTTATTGAACAAACGGTTGCGCAGATTATCGAATCTCAAGTCAACGGTGTCGATAATATGCTTTATATGGAATCGACCAGTTCAAATAACGGCACATATTCATTGGATGTTACGTTCGCTTTAGGGACGGATCCCGATATGAATACAGTGAACGTTCAAAACCGTATCAATCAGATTACGACACAACTGCCCAGCGAAGTTCAGCAGCAAGGCGTAACGGTAAAGAAAAGAACATCTTCCATGCTTATGACATTTTCGTTGTATTCTCCGGATGGATCCCGAGATATGGCGTTTTTGGCAAACTATATGGAATCGCGCGTAAAAGACGATTTAGCGCGTATTACCGGTGTCGGTGAAGTCAATACGTTCGGTGACATAGATTATAGTATGCGCGTTTGGTTGGATGCGGAACGGCTGGCTAATTTGGGGTTGACAAACAATGATGTCATTGCCGCTATTTCATCGCAAAACATTCAGCCTGCTATCGGATCCGTCGGTGCGTCTCCTGCTCCGAAAGACCAACAAATGGAGTTTTCTTTAAAAACTTCAGGACGGTTAAACACGCCGGAAGAATTTGGTAACATTATTTTGCGTGCTAATAAAGACGGCGGATTGTTGCGTTTGAAAGACGTTGCAAAAATCGAACTGGGAACAACTTCGTATTCTTCGGCGATCAGTTATAACGGTCGTACGTCATCAGGGGCGATGATCAATCTGGCTCCCGGAGCAAATGCTATGGATGTCGCGACAAAGGTGAAATCCGAATTGGAAAGAATGAAGCAGTTCTTTCCCGAAGGTGTCGATTATGTGATCATCTTTGATACGACGGTTTTCGTCGAAGCGACCGTTGATGAAGTTTTCGATACGATTGTTGAAGCTGTCATTTTGGTTTTGTTGGTTGTTTATTTGTCTTTGGGGACATGGCGGGCGACGTTAATTCCGGCTGTGGCCGTTCCTGTGTCTTTGATCGGTACATTTATTTTCATGGCGCCTTTCGGCGTATCGGCAAACACAATTTCTTTGTTGTCCATTGTTTTGGTGATCGGAATTGTGGTGGACGATGCTATTATGGTCGTTGAAAATACAGAACGTGTGATAGAAGAGGAGCCCGATCTGTCGGTACCGGATGCCGTCGCAAAAGCGATGAGTCAAATAACGGCTCCGATTATTGCGATTACGCTTGTTATTTTGTCCGTGTTTGTTCCGGTTATTTTCATTCCCGGTATTACGGGGCAGTTATATAAGCAATTCGCCATAACCGTTTCTTGTTCTATGTTGATTTCGGCTGTAAATGCTTTGACTTTGTCTCCGGCATTGTGCGCAGTCTTGTTGCATCGGGAAGAAAAAAAGAAGACAGGTTTTGTTCCTTGGGTCATGCGCCAAATTGATAAAGGACGCGATGGTTATTCCGCAATAGTCAAGCATTTGGTGCGTCATTCTTCTTTGTCCATTTTGATCATCGCCGCTGTTATTGCAGCTGCTGTCGGAATGAATGAAATTACTCCGTCGGGCTTTTTACCGGACGAAGACCAAGGGGTCTTTATGATGGATATGCAGTTACCGGAAGGGGCCTCCTTGCAGCGCACGGTTGAAGTTCAAAAAGAAGCCTATAAAATCATAGCGGCACATCCGGCTGTTGAAAATGTGATGTCTGTCGCCGGACACAGTATGATCGGGGGAAGCGGATCAAACGTCGGTATGATGATTATCGGGTTGAAACCTTATGAAGTACGTCAAGATACATCAATGCAGGTTCAGTCGATCATTTCAAGCCTTCAGCCCCAATTAAACCAAATTCAAGGTGCTTTGATCCGTTCTTTCAACATACCTGCCATTCCGGGTATTGGTTTGGCTAATGGTTTCGATTATCGTTTGCAAAATGCTCAAGGGGAAACGCCTCAACAAATGGAGCAAGTCATGTACCGTTTGTTACAGGCTGCAAATCAAAATCCAAAGATGAATATGGTGTACAGTACGTTTAATACGTCAACGCCTCAACTGTTCGTTTCTTTGGACAGGATTAAAGCGAAAATGCTTGGAATCAGCATTCAGGAAGTGTTTTCCCAGCTGCAATCCACATTAGGTTATGCTTATGTCAACGACTTTACGTTGAACGGGCGTGTTTACGAGGTGAACGTACAAGGTCAAGAACAGTTCCGTAGTAAAGAACAGGATATTTTCCGTATTTATGCCCGTAATGACAAAGGCGATATGGTTCCTATGCGTTCATTGTTGACGATAAAACCCGTTTTGGGACCGCAACAATTAACGCGTTATAACAATATGATGACTGTTAAAATAAACGGTTCTGCTGCCGAAGGAGTCAGTTCGACACAAGCCATGGAGGAAATGGAAAGGCTGTCCAAAGAGGTCTTACCTAAAGGGTATGAATATGAATGGACGGGTATGTCTTTTCAGGAAAAAGAAGCCGGAGGTCAAACTTCAGTCGTTTTGGTTCTGGCATTCTTGTTCGCCTACTTGTTCTTGGTTGCTTTGTATGAAAGCTGGATGATCCCGATAACCGTGTTGCTGTCTGTTTCAGTCGCTTTGTTGGGAGCGTTGGTCTTCTTGTATACATTCGGATTGGTAAATAATGTATATGCTCAGATCGGTTTCGTATTATTGATTGCTCAAGCTTCAAAGAACGCAATTTTGATTGTCGAATTTGCAAAAGAATTAAGAGAAGGCGGAATGGATCCTGAAGAAGCTGCGATTCAAGCGGCTCATTTACGTTTCCGTGCCGTGATGATGACGGCTGTTTCCTTTATTTTAGGACTTTTACCGTTGGTTATTGCCTCTGGTGCGGGCGCGATGGCACGTCGTTCAGTTGGGACGACGGTGTTCGGTGGAATGATCGCTGCGACGGCATTTGGTATCTTTGTTATTCCGATGTTGTTCGTTACATTTGTGAAACATCGTGAAAAATTCCATGAAAAGCGCCGTATAAAATTAGAACGGAAAAATGCCAAGTTCTTAGCGACAAGAGGTGAATAAAACTGGAAAAACGGCTGTTTTAGAACAGCCGTTTTTTTTATTTGAGTTTTTATTTTATAGAATTTAAAGTTTATAGAGGAAACAAGAAAAGGTGGAATATGGTTAATTTTTTAGACAAGATACAAACGGCAATACATGCTTTTAAAAGTGATGTTCCTGAAAAAGTGCAATTGACAGGAATAGAAGAGCGTATGCTTAAAGAAATGTGTTATATCGGTGATATTGAAAAGTTGAAGCAACAAGGGACACGTTTTATTTTACCGGTGGGTGTTATTATATCCAAGTATGCAACATTGGGAAAGAATTGTTTAATATATCAAAATGTTACGATAGGGGGCAGAGATTATCCGGGACATACGGGAAATTTGGCAAACTATCCTCAGATCGGAGACAATGTTGTCATTTATCCCGGAGCTTTTATTGTTGGTCCTGTAAAAATCGGCAATAATTGCATTATTGGAGCCAACACAGTGATTGTGAGTAATGTTCCGGATAATTCGATGGCAGGAGGAAACCCCGCGAAAATCATGCCCAGAGGCTGATATCGCTTTAGAGGTTTTTGATGGATAAAGCGCGTATGGCATTAAAAACGGCAATGACCATCACTCCGACATCGGCGAAAACGGCAAGCCACATATCAGCCAGTCCAAGAGCTCCGAGCATTAAACAAAAAATCTTTATACTCAGTGCAAACCAGATGTTTTGATAAACGATTTTCATACATTTTCGTGAGATGCGCAGAGCGGTAAGAATTTTTAAAGGATTGTCATCCATTAAAACAATGTCAGCGGCTTCGATTGCCGCATCAGAACCGATGCTCCCCATTGCAATTCCGATATCGGATCGGGAAAGTACGGGAGCATCATTCATACCGTCTCCGACAAAGGCGAGTGTTTCTTTTTTTGCCTTGCATTTTAACAGTTTTTCAACTTCTTGAACCTTTTGTGCCGGTAAAAGTTCGCTGTGAACGTCTTGAATCCCAAGATATTGAGCGACTTGACCGGAAGTTTGCCGATTGTCTCCACTGAGCAGGGTGATTTTATTAATTCCTTCTTTTTTCAACGCGGAGATGAGTTCTTTTGATTCCGGTTTGACAATGTCTGCAATGACAATATGTCCGGCGTATTGTGAATCAACTGCCATGTGAATGATCGTGGATTTTGTATGACAGGGAACGTATTGAATGTTAAATTGTTTCATCAACGTATCATTTCCGATGACGATGTTTTTTTCATCCACTTTTGCGCATATCCCTTTCCCGCTATGTTCAACGATATCTGAAACACGGGTTGTATTGATTTCTTTCGCATGAGCTTGTCGGATGCTTTTTGCAACGGGATGAGATGAGGCGCTTTCGGCTAAAGCGGCATATTCGATAAATTTTTCTTTGTCAAAAACGTTATGATGAATATCGCAAACTTCAAAAACCCCTTTTGTCAAAGTCCCCGTTTTATCAAACACAAAAATTTTTGTTCGGGCAAAGGTTTCTATGTAATTACTCCCTTTTATCAAGATTCCAGCCTTACTGGCTCCTCCAATTGCCGCAAAAAAGCTCAAAGGAATACTGATGACCAAAGCACACGGACAACTTATGACTAAAAAAGTTAACGAACGGTAAATCCATACATCCCAATCGGAAGGCAGGTTGAGTATGAACATTCTGATTAAAGGTGGTAATAAAGCCAACATCAATGCCGCATAACAGACCAAAGGTGTGTAAATGCGGGCGAATTTTGAAATGAAGTTTTCTGATTTTGATTTTCTGGCACTTGCATTTTCAACCAGATCAAGAATTTTTGAAGCAGTCGACTGAGAAAACAGTTGTGTCGTTTTAACTTTTAAGACGCTGTTCAAATTGATCCAACCGCTTAAGACTTCATCGCCCTCCTTTACAAAATGCGGTCGACTCTCGCCATTTAAAGCGGCTGTATTTAAAAAAGATTCCCCTTTTATGATAGTTCCATCAATCGCGATTTTTTCTCCCGGTAAAACAATGATGACATCTCCGATTTGAACGCTGTCCGGATCAATCCTTTGTATTTTCCCGTCAACTTCAATATTTGCGTAATCAGGACGAATATCCATTAATTGACTGATGTTCTTACGGCTTTTTTCCACAGCATGGTTTTGAAACATTTCTCCGATCTGGTAAAACAGCATGACTGCCACGGCTTCGGTGTAATCCCCCGTTTTGAAAACGGCTAAAATGACTGCTCCTAACGTGGCGACACTCATTAAAAAATTTTCGTCGAAAACCTGCCGGTTTTTTATCCCTTTCGCCGCTTTTATCAAAATATCGAAACCGATGATAAGATATGCACTGATATAAGCGAAAAATTTCGCCCCATCAGATAAAGCCATGAAATGAAAGCAGATAATCATCGTAAAAGAGATGATTATTCTTGAAAGTGTTATTTTTTCTTCTTTTGTCATGTGATTGCCTGATTTTATCGTAAAAATAAAAAGAAATTTTATAAATAAATAGTGCAGTTACTTTCTATTTTTTTACATTTCCCGAGTATTTCTTGCATGACTGAATCAATATCTGCGTTTTCATGAAAATCGACGAACATTTTTAAAGTCATAAAATTGATGACAACATTTTTAACACCTTTTGTCTCATTAGCGACTTGTTCCATTTTATTAGCGCAATTCGGGCAATCGACTTTAATTTTGAATATTTTTTTCATAATCTTCTCCTTTAATTAAACAATTAAACAATCGTTTAATTAAATAATATGAAAGGAAGAATAATTTGTCAATCTTTATCGGTTGTTTAATGTATGAAGTATGATAGCATCCATTTTAATCAGGAGGAAAATATGCCATTGCCCCATAATCACGGTCAAAGTATCGAAAATGATTTTGATCATATGCCTCAGACACAAGATTTTCAGGTCGTGTCGGATATATTTAAACAGTTGGACGATAGTAATCGTGTGCGTATTTTTTGGTTGCTATGTCATTGTGAAGAATGTGTCATAAACTTGTCGGCTTTAATGAAAATGAGCAGTCCCGCCGTTTCACATCACTTGAAACAATTGAAAGCGGGCGGATTGATTACCAGTTCCCGAAAAGGCAAGGAAGTTTATTATAAAGCTTCGCAAACCGCCCAAGTTGATTTGTTGCATCATATGATTGAAAGGTTGGTTGAAATCAGCTGTCCGATAAAAAAAGACGAAAAGGGATAAGAGGAGTTATGCAAACAAGTGGTTATTTTAATTCTACAAAATTATTTTTTAAACAAAGTACGGATGAAATTTTAGGAATTATTACGAATAATAACTAATTCGGCGCAACTTTTAAGCAAAAAGAAGCTTGGATCAGCCAGATCACTCTTTTAAAAGAACAACTTCGATCAATTCCATCTTCTGATATTATTTTTGAATATACGATACCTCGCATTGGCGGCAGAATAGATAATATTATCCTGATAAAGGATAAAATATTTGTTTTAGAATTTAAAGTCGGATCATCAAGTTATGATTCTCAAGCGATAACACAAGTTAGAACGTATGCATTGGACTTGTCTTTTTTTCATGAAGAAAGCCGAGATAAAGAGATTGTTCCTGTTTTAATTGCCACGCATGCGGAGAAAAAAGAAATCAACATCTGTCCATATAGGGGTAAGGTCTATGATGTTGTTTTGTCAAACGGTAAGAATTTAGCCTATATTTTTAAAAGGTTTGATTCTTGTTGCGGAAAGGAGATTTTTTTAAAAAAATGGATGGATTCGCAATATAGACCGGTTCCCGATATTGTGGAGGCGGCGAAAAAATTATATATAGACCATAATATTAGAGAAATTTACAGAAACGAGTCGGCAGAAAATTTAGATAAAACGACTCAAATAGTTCAAGAAATTATAGAAAAAACAAGAATAAAGAAAGAAAAAGCGATTTGTTTTATTACAGGGGTCCCCGGCGCGGGAAAGACTTTGGCAGGGTTGAATATTGCTGTTAAAAACCAGCAGGCAAGCGGTCAACGGTATTCGTGCTTTCTTTCTGGGAATCAACCGCTCGTTTCGGTTTTAAAAGAAGCTTTAGCGGAAGATGAATGTCAAAGGACGGGAATAAGAATCAGTCAAGCGCGGGAGAAAGTAAAATCGTTTATTCAGATTATTCATCATTTTAGAGATATGGCGTTGACGCAAATAGATTTGCCTCCTGTTGACAGAGTTGTCATTTTTGATGAGGCTCAACGGGCTTGGCATAGGGATAAACTGTCAAGATTTATGAAAGAGAAAAAAGGAAAAATACTGGACGGGTTAAAAGAATCCAAACGTTACGAGATTTTAGATATGAGTGAACCCGAGCTGTTGATTGATTATATGAATCGTCATCAAGATTGGTCTGTGATTGTGTGTCTTGTCGGCGGCGGGCAAGACATTAATGACGGTGAGGCAGGTATTTCCGAATGGTTTAAAGCCCTTAAGAAATCGTTTTCAAATTGGAAGGTTTATATTTCAGATAAAATAACAGATCGAGAATATATTGGTGAAAAAACATTGGAGGAACTTTTTTCAGATCTTCAGGTGAGCGTGGTTGAAGCGTTGCATCTGTCTGTTTCATTACGTTCTTTTCGAAGCGAAAAAGTATCTGAGTTCGTTCAAAGTCTGTTAGATAACGATCTAAACAGGGCAAAACGACTTTATCAAGAAACAAGTAAAATTTATCCGATTTGTATGACAAGAAATTTAGAAACCGCTAAAAATTGGGTTAAAGAAAGGGCTCGATACCGTAAAAACAGGTATGGATTAATTGCCGGATCGAAAGCAAGACGTTTACGGGCGCAAGGGATTTGGGTTGAATTGTCATGTACACCGGAAAAATGGTTTTTAAGCGGTAAAGACAATATAAAGTCATCTTATTGTATGGAAGAGGTCGCAACGGAATTTGATATTCAGGGATTGGAGCTGGATTGGTGCGTTATCGGATGGGATGCGGATTACCGATATGAAAATGATCATTTTGAATGTTATTCATGTATTGGATCCGGATGGAAAAAGATAAGGAAGGAAACAGATCGGCATTATTTAAAAAATGCGTATCGTGTATTATTGACGCGGGCAAGAGAAGGGTTTGTTTTGTTTATTCCTGAAGGATCGGATCAGGATCAAACGCGTCTATGTGCGTTTTATGACGGTTTATGGCAGTACTTAAAACGGATCGGAATTATCGAGTTATAGAAATACCGATTGATAGGAAACGGTTCACCAGCCATATGTTAAAAAGGTTGTCAGAAACTTTTCATTTTTAAATTTTTGAAAACTCCGAAAGGGAAATAATTATAACGTTAGCGGATCAATTAAATTGAAAATTAAAGGATTGTTCTATCAAAGCCATAACATCGTCAATTTTGCTGTCCTCATTGAAATTAATGGAAACATCTCCGTTACCCCATTTGCCGATACCGGTAACGTCCCTGCACAGGTTTTTGGGATCCGCAACCGAATTGAACGGCATGTTTAAATAAATACGCAAGCCGTTTTTTTGAAAGATGATATCGGCAAAGTTTGTATCGACTTTGTAAGCGACATATTTCTTTTTTAATTCACGACGGACTGTTGAAGATAAATTTAAAATTCTTTTATCCAAAAGGGTAAACAGAGCTTCAGTGGCAGTATTCATCTCATAAGAGGCGATGTCATATTGGATATCATGATCGATTTGTTCCGAATAAAGACTGAGGTCTTCAGCGCTCAAAGAAGGATATTTCCATATTTTGACGGCTTTTTGAGCCAGTTCCCGAGCACGTTCCTTGATTTTTTCTTCATTCCATGTGCATTGTTTGATGACATAACTGTTTAAACGCAAAGCGCTTTGTTTAAATCCGCCATCCATTTCCATTTTTTCTGCAAACGGTTTGTCGCTCATTTCAGAATTATAAGCCGTCAATGTTAAATTTCCGATTGTGTGAAGATATTGCTTTTGAACATCTTTCCAATTACTTCCCAGATCTTTTTTCCATTCTTCGCAAAGATCTGTGTTCTGAGGCATGATATGCTCAATTGTCAGGTTTTCAATGACAACCGAAGTTTTGTTTTCAAAGTTTTCAAGGTGATTTAAAAGATAGTTTCTTGTTCTCATGTTATAGATGTCTTTTTTTACAAAAGCTTCTGTAAAAAGTTCATCGTCGGGGAACAATCTGTAATCATTGCGTAATATCATGAACGCCTTAATGGAGTTAAGATAATCGTCTTCATTGATATGAGTGCGTAAAGTCGCAAAAGTTTTATTTAAAGAATTTGTCGGAATCCCGCAGATGTTCCTGCGAAAGACATAACTGCAACACAAGGAGATGATTTCAATGAGTTCATTTTCAGAGATGATTTCATTTTTACAATCCATACACACTTTCATCAAAAACGGATAGGCAACACTTATTTGCAGCGTATTGATATCTTGATATAGTTTTTTTCTGGTAATATTAACGCTTTTTTCAAAGAGTATGTCGGTATAGATTTCAGCGTAATCAAGCAAATCTTGGCAAAGCTTTTCGATTGAAAGGTTTGCGTCTTTGAGGTGATAAAGCTTGAATTCGTCATAAATGTCATTTTCTCTTGGGACGCGCGCTAACTTCAAGGTCAGATAATTGCGAAAGAAACCGTCCAGTTTGTCTGTTTGCTTACCGAACAAAAGCTCCATCGGTCGCCATATGTTTTCATAAAGTTCGGTTTGTTTTTCAGTATCCAATCCCATCAGGACGTAATTTCTGATCAAATCGGATTGAGACAATTCTTTCCCCGTTGAATTCAAGCTTTCAAAGATGGCTTGAGCGTCATCAACGGTTCTTTCAAGCGTAATGTTGACAATTTGCAATTTTCCAACAGCTTCGTAAATTTCAAGCGGTTTGATGTCATTTTGTTCAATTTTTTCTTGGAAGAAGCAATAATTTTTATAAATTTTTGTTTCCGTGTCGATACCGGAACGTTTTTCGATTAAAGCAATCAAATTATCTTTATCTGTTTGCGTCAATAACAGCTTATAGCGTTCATCTTTTTTTTCGTATTGATTTTTCAAATGGACATTTTCTATTTTGACAGCGTTGATTGTTTCATCTTCAGGATGGTTTTGAGCATAATCGCGTAAGGCAATTAACAACAAGGTCAAAGTGGTTAAACGTTGCTGACCGTCAATGATCATGTATTTTTGAACACCTGTTGGCATGGCTTTTTCGGCGATATTAACGATGGAACCGACGAAGTGCCCTTGTTTGTGTTTTTTTTGCATATTGACGATGTCCGTCCATAATTGTTCGCACTGGATTTTATCCCAGCTGTACAGTCTTTGATAAAGGGGGATGATAAATTGTTTGTTGCCGTCCAATATACTGAAAATATTTCCTTTATGTACGTCCATGACATCCTCGAACAGTTAAAAGCTCGCATTTTCATCAGAAAGTTTTAAGAAATCACAATATAATAAGAATTGCAAAAAGATTTTTGAACAGGAAAGAGTCATGAATAGTCGCTTGTTTCAAGTCAGCCGATGATATTGATGCGAAAATATTTTTTACAGGGATTTCAATATACGTTTGTCAAAAGCGTGCGTTTTTGTGTATTTTTTGAAAAGGAATCCGTGATGAACCAGATCACGCACATAAAAATATAAGGAAAGTCTGTTCAAGGATGGCTGTTGATAACTTTTATAGCTGTATAAGATTTTTTTACAAGGGAAGGTGTTTGGGATCGGGTAAGAAAAAAGCCCCGATTTCTCAGGGCTTTGATTGGTGCGGAAAGCGGGACTTGAACCCGCACGAGGACAAAGCCTCAACAGATTTTAAGTCTGTTGTGTCTACCATTCCACCATATCCGCGAACTGACGAATCTTTTAATACCACAAGGAACCCCCAAATGAAAAGAGTGTTTTTAATCTTCAGTGCATTTTTTTTAACTTCGTGTGTCTCAAGTGAATTTCGTAGCGATACGAACTGCCCCATTAATTCAGGTGGAACATCTTATTCCGTCTTGTTTGAATACGGCAGTGCGGAAATGAACGAAAACGCTACGGAACAGTTGCGCAAAATTGCCGGTTCGGCAAAGAATAACAATGATTTTGTTTGTTTGCTGGGACGTCTGTCTTACAGCGGATCTGCGTCGGATCAGGCTTTGGGCGCTTTGGATCGCGCCAAAAGCGTGGCAAAGGTTTTTTTGCAAGAAGGCGTTGATTTAAGAAAAATTTATATAGGCATGGCTCCCCAGCAAGCGCAAACCGGTCTGTCGCAACCTTTGAATGCTAAAGAAGAAAAACATACATTGGAAATTTTGATAGGAAAATGATGACGGAACGGGAAAAAATGCTGGCGGGTTTGCTGTATGATTGCAGCGATCCTGAATTACTGGCTCAATGGCACAAAGCCAAAAATTTGATTCGTGATTATAATTCATTGGATTCGGAAAACTTATCCGAAAAAGATCGGATTTTATTTGAATTGTTGGGTGGACGCGGAAAAAATCTTTGGATTACCGCCCCTTTTTTTGTTGATTACGGCAATAATATTTATTTCGGCGATAATTGTGAAGTGAATATGAATTGCACATTTTTAGACGATAACAAGATTATTGTCGGTAACAACGCTTTGATCGCTCCGAATGTCCAAATCTACACGGCTTTTCATCCGACAAATGCGGTTGATCGTTTCGGTTTGCCAAAACCGGACGGTTCTTTTGAATTTTGCAAGACTCAAACAGCGCCGGTGAAAATTGGTGATAATGTTTGGATCGGAGGCGGGGTTGTCATTCTGCCCGGAGTTAGCATTGGAAACAATGTTGTTATCGGAGCCGGAAGTGTTGTTACAAAAGACATTCCTTCAGATGTTGTCGCCTTTGGGAATCCGTGCCGGATTGTGAGGGAAAACAAATAGAACGGTTTTAAAATAATCCGATCATAATTTTTTGCTTCTTTCGAGCTTAAAAAAGGTCAAAGAGATATCATTTCCGGAATACAGCTTTTCAGGGTGAAGCTTTTTTCAGGGAAACGAATCTTTGTATGTTCTTTTTGTTTTTTGTTTTGTCCGTTTAAAGCGACCGGACGATTTTTGCATGGAAGTTTTTGCTCAGGATGCGAGGCTTCCCGAAAGCAGGGAGGGTGCGCCGTTATTCCGGTTACGTTAAAAACTTGTTATAGGTGTTGGAAAACGGAAAAGTTTTGGAAGAACGGTTCAGTTAAAAAAACGAAATAAGAAGACTTTCAGTCCGATTTCAAGACTTTTGTGCTTTCGTAAAGATTGATTTTCTTTTTGCTGTCTGATGATTTTTTGTGTCATTTTTTTATCTGTAAATCACAATATCGTCTTTAAAGTGGAAAGCATGATATGATGATTTTTTGTAAGGGTTGCTTTGTCGATTTTAGTTGTTGCGTTCGCGTATTTAAAAAAATGGGCAGGAGAGGGGGAAAAAACTGTCGTTGCTTTCGTTGTGGATGATTTGCCTGCTGCCTCTGTTGGCTTTGGAACAAATTATAATCTATTTATTTGATGCTGAGGTTTTTCCGTTACCTGTCTTGGTTTTGATTTTCAAAACTTCGGAGCTTTTAAGAAATTTTTGATAATAAAAAAACCGCTTTTAAGCGGTTTTTTTTAATTGGTCGGAGTGAGAGGATTTGAACCTCCGACCCCTACGTCCCGAACGTAGTGCTCTACCAAGCTGAGCTACACTCCGAATAAGTGATATTGCTTATAGCGCGAAGTTTGATATACTGCAAGAGTGTTTTGTATTTTTTTTTATTTTTTCAGGTGTAAATGTGCAAAAAAATATCATCATTGTCGCTGTTATTTTTTTAATGGTCGCTTTGTTTTTCATTTTTTATCCGAAATATGAAAATAAACGGGCTCGTCCGTTTTCGCAAACTGTTCAATCATATCAAGAATATAAAGATAATTTATCACAAACAGCTTTAACAAAATCCGATTCGCCAGTTACCTCTTCTGAAAACAGTGGGGGTCAGCAGGCGAAAAAAATAAAATCTTCTTTCGATATCGTTCGAGTCGAAGAAGACGGTAGCATGGTTGCTGCCGGAAAAGGTGAAAAGGGGGCTTTGATTTATTTGATGGATGGAGACTCCGTTCTGGCAAAACTGAAAGTGAACGAACATGGAGAATGGATTTTCATTCCTTCAGAGGCTTTAAGTGTCGGGGTCCATGAAATCTGGATAAAGGACAGTTCTGTGAGTACGCGAGAGGATTCTGAAATTGTTGTTGTTAATGTTTCCCAACCGGAACAGACAGGGGAGTCGTTGGCTGTGATGATGTCTGCAGATGCAAAATCCGTCGATATTTTGCAAGCCCCCGCCGCTCAAATAAAAACTGTCATTGACATTCAATCGGTGAAATATATTGATAACGGTCTCATTATTGAAGGCTCGACACAAGAAACAGGATTGATAAATGTTTATATGGATAATTTGTTCTTAGGAAATCTTGAAGCCAAAGGTGAAGAGTGGATATTGAATATTCCCAGAAAACTGGAAGCGGGACACAAGTATTTGATCCGAGCCGATAAAATAGATGCCGCCGGAAAAGTTATGGCGCGCGTTGAAGTCCCCTTTGAAATGGAAAGCGGGTTGCAAACTGAAGAAAGTCGCCATGTCCGGATTGTAAAAGGTGATTGTTTATGGTCGATAGCAAAACAATTATACGGTTCAGGTCATGCCTATGTTACAATTTATCAGGCGAATAAGGATCAAATTAAAGATCCGAATTTGATTTATCCCAATCAAGTTTTTATTTTGCCGTCTACGCAACAAAATTAAAATAAAAAAAATGTTTTTTCTCTTAAAATATTGGCTTACAAATACAGTCGATTGAAAATAAAAAAAGGAGCTTTTTATGTCCGAAGTTGATTTGTCCGTGCGTCGTTTTATTCTTCCTCCGATTCATTCCGAAGGATGGCGTTTTGTCGGCATTTTTGCAGCAGTAACGGTTTTGATGTGGATATTGTTCAAGCCGGTCGGTTTGATTTGTCTTGTTTTAACGATCTGGTGTTATTTCTTTTTCCGGGATCCGCGCCGCGTTATTCCTGCAGGGGAAAATCTGGTTTTGTCTCCGGCAGACGGGATTGTCAGCAAAATTACCGAAGTTGTTCCGCCAAAAGAATTGGAAATAGGTGATGAACCTATGACACGGATCAGTGTCTTTATGAGTGTTTTCAATGTTCATGTCAATCGTGTACCGATGTCCGGTAAAATTATAAAGATGTTTTATCGTCCGGGAGCTTTTGTGAATGTTTCGCTGGACAAAGAAAGTGAAAACAACGAACGCCAAGAATTAGCAATGGAAACGGTAACGGGGCATAAAATTGCTTTTGTTCAAATTGCCGGTTTGGTGGCGCGTCGTATTGTGACTTTTGTCAAAGAAGGCGATCAATTGAAAGCCGGAGAACGTTTCGGTTTAATTCGTTTCGGCAGCCGTTTGGATGTTTATTTGCCAAAAGGAACCGCAATTCAAGTTGTTGAAGGGCAGACGGCTGTTGCCGGAGAAACAATTTTAGCCGATATTTCTGTTGAAGGTCAAAATCGTCAGGGGGACGTGGTATAGATGTTAAAAGATTCCCGTAGACGAATAAAAGATTTGTCTTTAAACCGTATGGCTCCCAATTTAGTAACATTGTTCGCTCTTTCCAGTGGTGTAACTTCAATACGTTTTGCTATGGAAGGGAAATTTCAACTGGCTGTTTTCTCAATTTTAATGGCCTCTGTTTTTGACGCTTTGGACGGTCGGGTTGCCCGTATGTTGCGGGGAACATCCGATTTCGGCGCAGAATTGGATTCTTTATCCGATGTTGTTTGTTTCGGTGTTGCTCCGGGGTTATTAATGTATTTCTGGGCGCTTGGTACGACGTCACCGGTGGGATGGATTTTCGCTTTGTTGGTTCCAATCTGTTGTGCTTTGCGATTGGCGCGCTTTAACATCATGTTGGATGAAGGACCTCAACCGCCTTATTGGAAACATTTTTTTGTCGGTATTCCGGCTCCGGGAGGCGCGTATATTGCTTTGCTGCCGATTATGCTGTTCTTTCATACTGGTAACGAGTTTTTCCGCAATGGAACCTTTGTCGAAGTGTTCTTGTTTATCAGCGCATTTTTAATGGCATCCCGTTTACCAACGATTTCTTTGAAACATTTTCGGGTTCCTGTCCGTTTTGTTGTTTTAATTTTTGCTTTAACAGGTTTTTATGCCGGTGCTTTGGTTTATAAACCGTGGTTGACTTTAAGTGCGACTTTTACGTTTTATTTATTCAGTGTTCCTGTTTGTTCATATGTGTTTTTGAAAATGAAAGCAAAACAGGAAGAAAAACCGGAAGTTGTTGAAAATTAAAAAAAGCCGGAAATCTTCCGGCTTTTTTTATAAATGTTTTGGGGCAGAGACCAGAAGGAATGATTTTCCGGTTGGAATAAAAAACGGATTCGTTTTTTTTGGTTGTTTTTGTCTTTTCCATATAAAACATTAAAAAATAATTTCAGCTTTGAAATGAACAGCGGGATTGGTAAAAAAAATTGCCTCTGGTGGAAACGGTTATAAAAGGTTAAGACTTTTCGAAAAAGCAGAAAGGAGTATGAAAGCAAAATTTAATGATATGTTATATTCAGACAGCTATCCTAAGCCGAGATGAAACATTATTGCTGTTTTGAATAGGAAAACATTTATCCAATATAAAACAGATTATATAAGGTGTGAGGAATATAAAGGAAATCTGCATAAATCGTACTGGTGACAATAGGTTGTTGTATATTACCAATTGAAATGGCAGAACATTTTTTTTGCTTGGGATTCTGGGACGGGAAAGATTGAGAGGATAGATTTATTATGTTGACGGATATCAAAAACAATTTGAAGGTACATTAAAAAGATCTTTTTTCACGAATGAAAAGTGGATATTCAATTGTTTCCGTTATGGTTGTTATATGGAACAAATTGTTTGAGAAAATGGCGTATGACGGTTCTCTTTATGGGTCTATCAAGGATTTTTCGTATTAAGCGAATTGTTTATCCTTTCTTTGCACGCTTTTAAAAAGCCTGTTATTGTGTAATAGAGCATGGTGTATGACAGAGATTTCATATTTATATAAGTTTTTTCTCAAAGAAGAATGTTTATTTTCGTTTCAATGTCGTTATATTTTTTATAAAAAAGGAATCTTTGTTATAAAGTGTCTGTGACAAAAGCGGGAGAATAGGTATAGGGAAATTTTCAAGAATATTGTTTTTAAAAAACATCTCTGGAACACAGAAAGGGAAAGATATAAGGGAACACAGACGGGGAAAAATGTAAGAAAAGCGTAAAAAATAAAGCCTCCGTATACATTTCGGGGGCTTTTTAATAAAGTAAATAAACAAATTTCCCTTTATTTAAGAATAAAGGCGTTCGCTAAATCTGATTGCGAATCAGTCGTCTTTTCTTCGGACAAGCGGCGAAGCCGGAGACAACTCCGCTTCCCAAGGAAATAATATCCAAGTGTCTTGATCAACAGAAACTACGAAATTGTCAACAACTTCTTGACCTTTCGGTTTTGCATACATCGTAACGAAATACGCTTTTGGCATTAATTCTCGAATGATCTTTCCCGTTCTGCCGGAATCGACCAGATCGTCCACGACGAGGACTCCTTCTCCGTCCGTGTCAGGTACTTTCAATAAAGACGCTTGACTTCCTCTTACTTCTTCATCGTAACCCGCGACACAAATCGTGTCAATCCAGCGGATTTCCAATTCTCTTGCCAACACGGCGGCAGGGAACAATCCGCCGCGTGTAACGCAAATGATTTTTTTCAGATCTTTACGATCAATCAACTTTGATGCCAAAATGCGGGCATCGCTATGAAACTGTTCCCAAGAAATTGTCAAATAGCGCGGTTTGGTCATAGGGGCCTCCATGTTTTTGCGCTGTATCATTAAAGAGCCTTTTTAGCTCTTTTTACATGATAATCAAGCTTTTTTTTCTAAAAGAGGGATTTTCCGCATTATTTAAACCAACTTTGAATTTCTTCAATCGGTCTGACAGGCGGTGGAGGAACGGAATCAGCTGGGGGTGATGTGTTTTTTTCTTCAAAAATATTTTCTGATCCGGTCGACGGCGAAATGTTTTCTTTTGTAAGTTCTCTTTCTTTTTTTTCTTTTTCTTTTGCTTTGCGGATCAATTCACGGATTTGAGCTTTGATTTTCGGACCATCCCATTCAACGATTCCGCGTATGCGTCCGACTTCGCGTCCTTTTTCATCGATCAGAAATGTTGTCGGCAACCCTTTTACGCCGGCGGCTTGAGAAAAACGTGCTTGAGTATCCATATAAATTTTCAAATGTTTTATGCCGCGTTTGATCCAAAAGCGTTTCAAGACGGGTAATGGTTCCAGATCGGATGATAAGGCGATCACATGGAATTTCACACCGCCCATGTCTTTTTGCAACCGATCCAGCATGGGCAGCTCGACGACGCATTGAGCGCATGATGTCGACCAGATGTTTAAAAGAACGATTTTACCTCTGAAATCGATTAAAGAAGTTTTTTCCCCGTTTTCATCTGTAAAAGAGGCTGTGGGGGCGAGTATGGGATGAGAAGAAATTTTAAATGTTTGGGGAGCCAACACATTTTTTATTCGAATAGAGCCGTTTGATTGAGCATGACAATCAAAAGACAGGAATAACGCAAAAATTAAAAAATAAAAAAAGCGCATTTGCATTTCTGTAAATTTAAAAGGATCTTCTTTGGAAATGATAAAAAAAAAGAGTGAATAAGTTTTTAACAGTTGTTATTCTTTGGAAACAAAAGTGAAAAAAGGATATTTTATGAAAAAAATTATAATCGTTCTTTTTTGTGCGTTTTTTTTGGCAGGCTGCGGAAAACGGGGAAAGCTTGAATTTCCTGCGGACAAGGTGTATCCGCGTCAATACCCGAAACCACGTTCTCCGCAACCTTTGAAAAAGGTTGCAGAACCTCGTTCGCCCCAGAAAGAAACTTCGCCTCAAAATGAAAAAATGCAATGTGATGAACGCTGTGTCTTTAGAATTAATTGACAGGGACGGAAGAATAAAATGAACGCTTTTGACTATCAAAACGGGGAAATGTTTGTTGATTCGCTGGCGGTGTCGGAAATTGCCAAATCTGTCGGCACTCCTTTTTATATTTATTCTCAATCGGAAATCTGCAACTGTTTTAATGCTTTTGAAAAAGCGGCTAAAAAGCGTTTAAAGGATTTTTTGATTTGTTTCGCAATTAAAAGTAATGCCAATCCAGCCATATTGAAATTGTTGGCATCAATGGGGGCGGGAGCCGATGTCGTTTCAAAAGAGGAGCTGTTGCTGGCGTTGAAGTCCGGAATTGCGGCAAACAAGATTGTTTTTTCCGGCGTTGGTAAAACCGAAGAGGAATTGGCTTTAGCCGTCGAACATGACATCAGGCAAGTCAATATCGAATCGGAAGAAGAAGCTGCTACCCTTAATGAGATTGCGGTTTCAAAAGGGAAAAAAATCAAAGCGGCAATAAGGATTAATCCTGATGTTGATGCGCATACACATCAAAAGATAACGACCGGTAAAAAAGAAAATAAATTCGGGATCAATTGGGAAAAGGCCCTCAATCTATATCAGATTTTTTCAAAATCGAACGGATTGGATTTAAGCGGGATTGATTTGCATATCGGTTCTCAGCTTTTGGAGTTGACACCGTTTGAACAGGCTTTTAAAAGAACGTCTGAATTGATCCGTCTTTTAAAGGAACATTCGATAAAAATCCAAACCATAGATGTTGGTGGCGGATTGGGTGTTGTTTATAATGAAAAAGATGCTCCGGTTGATCCGGATACCTATATGCAGATCGTCCATGATGCTTTTGCGGATTTTGACGGTTCGATTATTTTTGAACCGGGGCGTTTTCTTTTGGCTTCCGGCGGAGCTTTGATTGCGCGTACTGTCAGAATAAAAAAAGCGGATGAAAAAAATTTTCTGGTTTTAGATGCGGGCATGAACGATTTGATCCGACCGGCGATGTATGATGCTTATCATGAAATACTTTCTGTCAAAGCGGGCGTATGTGATCAAACTTATGATATTGTCGGACCGATATGTGAAAGCAGCGATATTTTCGGTAAAGATCGGAGGCTGCCTTTGATGGACGAAGGAGACCTTGTTATTGTAAAAACGGCGGGGGCTTATGGCTTTTCAATGGCTTCAAACTATAATTGCCGACCGTTATGTGCCGAAGTTCTGGTACATAAAAATCGTTACGCTTTGATTCGCAGGCGTCAAACTTTGGAAAACATGCTTTTTTTAACTCGAGAGCCTGAGTGGTTGTGATCAAGACTTTCTAAAATTTTTCAAACTCATGACGATTCGTCCGGATTGAACGGGCAAATGTTCAATTTGAATTTCAATTTTATCCATGCCATGAGCAGGTAACACATTTACCGGAGATGGGACTTCCACTGAAGTTATGGTGTGGTTATCGTTGTCTTTGAATTGTATGTAAAAAGTTTGGGGATAAATGTTTTTATCTGTATTATTGAAAGCGATAGCTTTTAATACCAGATAGTCTTTATATTTTTTTTGTACGAATTCGTGCGAGATCGCTTGTAGGGTAACAGGGGCGCGAAGGGGCTTTTGAAAAAAGAACAAATAAATGGAAGTCGCAATAAACAGCAAACTTAAAAAATACAGGGGTTTGATCCATTTAAGGAAAAAAGGTTCTTTTTTTACCGGTATGCTGAAAAAATTTTGTAACGACTGCGGATCAAGATCGAATTCGTCATTGACAGGTGTATCTGATTTTTCTTCAGGAGAAGAGGAGTCTTTTGCCTCATTCTGCATAAGTGTGTAAAAGTTTTCTTCCTGCAAAGGAATCTGATCGCTGGCTAAGTTCTTATTTGTGAATTGCGAGTCAATATTTCCTTCGTCCGGTATAGCGTCCAAAGGGGTTTGAGAAGGGGTGAAGGGGTTCCCCCTGTTTCCTTCGTCCGGTATAGCGTCCAAAGGGGTTTGAGAAGGGGTGAAGGGGTTCCCCCTGTTTCCTTCGTCCGGTATAGCGTTCAAAGGGGATTGAGAAGGGGAAAAGCTTGTTGTGCTATTTTTTTCAGTCTGCTGAGCGGAAATTTTTTCTTTCAGTAGAACGTGTTGATTGTTACCTTTTATATCAATATCATATTCGTTGGTAATGGTTTGACCGGACGTATTCCATATGCAACCGCACTTGACGCACTTTACTTTTTGTTCCGGATTTTCTAAAGAAAAAGGAACATTGTATTTTGTATGGCATTGAGGGCAAGTAATCAGCATGTTTTTTTTCCTGATAAATTTTATTTAGTATAATGCCGATTTTCATATAAAATGTTAACTTCTTTTTGCAGATATATCTAAATACTGTGTAACCATAAAGACAGGAGAATGTAGTGCCGATACAGAATGTTATAGAATTTGACGCTGTCGGTCTGCGTTATGGACAGGGAGCCGAGATACTTAAAGATGTTTCATTTTCTTTACCAATAGGTTCGTTTCATTTTTTAACAGGGGAAAGCGGTGCGGGAAAGACGTCTTTATTAAGTTTGTTATATTTGGCGCAAAGTCCGACGAGAGGGCATGTAAAATTGTTTTCAAGGGCTATCAATAATATTCCTCGTGACGATTTACCTGTAATCCGGCGGAAAATAGGTGTTGTTTTCCAAGATTTCCGTTTGTTGGATCATTTGTCTGCATTTGATAATGTCGCGTTGCCGTTAAGAGTTGCGGGGTATAGCCAAGATGAAATCCAAAAACGTGTTACAGAGTTGTTGATCTGGGTTGGTTTGGGATCGCATTTAAACGCAAAGCCGCCGACTTTGTCCGGAGGACAGAAACAAAGTGTTGCCATTGCCAGAGCTGTGATAAATCGCCCGCATATACTGCTGGCAGACGAACCGACAGGAAATATGGATGATAAGTCCGCTATTCGATTGATGCGTTTGTTTGTCGAGTTGAACAAACGAGGGACGACAGTCGTTATTGCAACGCATAATGAAGGATTGATAAAAGCGTTTCCTTTTCCCAGAATGCATTTGGTCAACGGGCGTTTGACAATTTACCCCGTCGGGTATTCTCTGAATCAGAATTTTTTTAAAACGGAGTCGTTGCGTGCTTAGATATAACAGTGATTTGCCTTTTGTCGGGGATACCTCAACTTGGTTTTTGCCGTGGATGGTTATGTTGATGGTTTTTTTTGCCGGTTTGACAACGGCTGGGACGTTATCTTTGAATTCTATGTTGTCCAGATGGAATCATTCCATTTCCGGATCTTTGACGGTACAGGTCATTCCTGTTGAAGAAAACGGTCGAATCAACAAGAAAAAAACTCAACGTGAAATCGAAGATGTCTTGGACATTTTGCGAAAAACGGCGGGAATCGCTTCAGCAAATGTTTTAACGGACAGCCAAATGAAAAGTCTGTTAAAACCATGGTTGGGAGAAACCGTTTTATTAGATGATTTGCCTATGCCGCATTTGATTGACGTCCAGCTTGTTCCCAATGCGGAAATCGATTTGGGGATGTTGAAAACATTACTTGATAAAAACACGCCCAACGCTTCTTTGGATGTTCACAGGCTATGGTTGGGGAAATTGATCAAGCTTGTACAAACGCTTGATTTTCTTGCCTCTATGTTGCTTGGTTTGGTTATAACAACGACATCGATTATTGTTGTTTATGTAACATGTTCTTCGTTGGCGGTTCACAGACCCGTCATAGAGCTTTTACATCAAATCGGAGCGCATGACGGTTATATTTCAAAGCAATATGCTAAAAGAACGGCTTTTTTGGCTTTTATTGGCGCTGTTCTGGGTTTTTTAAGTTTGTTGCCCATTTTATTTTTATTATCCTCTTTGTTCGGTGAAATCCAAGGGGGGTTATTGTCGGAAGCTAGATTTGAAGCTTCTTCATGGGTTTTATTGTGTTTTGTTCCCGTGTTAGCCGTATTGTTGTCTGCTTTAACAGCTTATTGGACTGTGCAAAGGATTCTCAGGCGAATGTTATGACAGCAAAAAAAATAATAGGAATATTGTTTATACTGGCGGCATTATGGTTGACAGGGCTGTTCTTTTTCGCATCGCAAGTGAATAAGCAAGTCTATGATGCCGATACGAACACGGACGCCATTGTCGTTTTGACGGGAGGAACGGAACGGGTGGCTGCCGGAGTGAATTTATTAAAAGAAAATAAAGCTGAAAAGCTCTTGATTTCCGGTGTCCATGAAGATGTCGATTGGAATCTTCTGTCTCAAACGCTGGATGAATTGCCTGAAAACTTAAGTGACAGGATTACGTTGGGGCATCTTGCCAGCAATACACATGGGAACGCTTTGGAAACCAAGGAATGGTTGAAACGCAACGATTATAAGTCTGTGCGTTTGGTTACAGCATCGTATCATATGCCGCGCAGTCTTTCCGAATTTAAAAGTGTAATGCCGGATATGATGATTATTCCTCATCCGGTTTTTCCGCAAACGGTCAAGCATGACGAATGGTGGAAATGGCCGGGAACGCTTGCTTTGATTACTTCGGAATATATAAAATTTTTGGTTGTTGTCGCCGGTCATACCTTTTTTTCTTTTTGATGCAGTTTGGTTTATGGAGATGTAAATGCGTTTTATCCGTTCATTGCTATTTAATATTTATTACATACTGACAACGCTGTTCTTTTGTATTACCGGTCTGCTTGTCGGTTTTTTTCCGCGTCAGGTTCGCAGTTTTAATGCCAGAATGTGGGGAAAGGCGCTGTTATCAGGGTTGCGTTGGTTCGTCGGAATCAAGTGTGAGGTTCGCGGACGCGAAAATCTGCCTTCGGACGGTCGTTATATTGTGGCATCTAAACATCAATCCGCATTGGAAACGATAGCTTTTCATGCTATTTTACCATCTCCGGCGTATATTTTGAAAAAGGAATTGTTATATATTCCTTTGTTCGGCTGGAATTTGTTGTTGACAGGCTGTGTCGCCATAGATCGTTCTTCCGGAACAAAAGCTATGCGCTCCATTTTGGAAGGAAGTGAAAAACGGTTGCAGGAAAACAGACCTGTCATCATTTTTCCAGAAGGGACAAGAACGGCTCCGGGAGCCACGACACGCTATAATCCGGGCGTAGGCTTGTTATATGAAAAATGTAAAGTTCCCGTTATTCCGACAGCACTGAATTCAGGGTATTTTTGGCGTAAAAAAGCGTTTATGAAAACACCGGGGACAATTATTATCGAGTTCTTACCGGCAATGGAAGCCGGTATGGATAAACGGGAATTTATCAGCGCTTTGCAAAACAGAATAGAAGAAGCCTGTAAAAAGATAAAACCGGAATAAAGAAAAAAGCTCTGATCACAGAGCTTTTTTGTTGAAAGAATTTTTTTTGTTTCTTTTGGTTTTTATATACGCTTTTGACGTTGACGAATGTGAATATGTTTTTTTGGGGGATTTTTGTTTTCCGAAATGGTCTTGTTTGTTCTTTTTTAATAAACGCCGTTCATGCTTGATGGCGGCAATCTTTTGTTTTCTGGATTTCTTTTTTGCCACTGAAAACCCAAAGGAGGCAACTTTTCCCCCCAATACATGATAGTTCCCGTGACAAAAAGCGATCAAACCGCTTTTTTCCAACTGAAATTCTCCGTCGGCGTTTAAAAAGTCATCATCTACATTAACAGCGATGATTTCGGCTAAAAACATATCGTGAGAACCCAACGGCTTTATTTCCGTAACGCGACATTCCAGACTGAGAGGCGATTGATCTATCATAGGAGCTTTTACTTTTTTACAAGCAAGAGGCGTTAAACCCGTTTCTTGAAACTTATTGACGTTCCTGCCTGATTTTACACCACAGAAATCTGCCGCTTTAAGCGTTTCCTTTGTGGTTAAATTGATAACGAATTCTTTATGTTCTTTGATGATTTCATAAGAATAACGCGAAGGACGTATGGAAATGTAGGTCATTGCCGGTTCGGAATTGATAATCCCCGTCCACGCTGCTGTAAAAATGTTTGGTTTATCCATTGTTCCGCAAGTAACCATGACAGGGGGGATCGGATAAAGCATCGTGCCGGGTTTCCAAGATGTTTTTGTCATTTTTTTCTCCATTTTTTTATTAAAACGGGATTATATTCTTCTTTGAAAAAAACAAAAGCATGTTTTAATGATTTTCTCTTGCAGCTTTTTTTTATTGGCGTTTAAATGAAATAAACGAAGGAAGATAATGTATTTTAAGTTATTAACATATTTAGGCAGATTTAAAAAACAGGCGATTTTAGCCCCTTTGGCTGTAATAGGGGAAGTGGCGTTGGAAATTTATATTCCTTTTTTAATGGCAAAAATCATTGATACGGGAATCGCGCAAAGAGATATTTCATTTATTGTACGCACTGGGCTTTTAATGATTGGGGCCGCCATTGTTTCTTTGTTGTGTGGAGCGGCGGGAGCCCGTTTGGCGGCTGTTGCTTCGGCTGGTTTCGCCATGCAAATCAGAAATGCCGTTTTCGGAAAGATACAGGATTTTTCTTTTTATAATATAGATCGTTTTTCAACAGCGTCTTTGATTACACGGCTGACAACGGATATCACTTTTATTCAGAATGCTTTTATGATGGTACTGCGTGCTTTGGTTCGTTCTCCGATCATGCTGGTCTGTGCGACAATGATGGCTGTGCGGATTAATGCGGATCTGTCGATCGTGTTTTTCGTGGCAATTCCATTTTTAGGAATATCTTTGGCTGTGATGTCAACAATGGCTCATAAACATTTTTTAAAAATGTTTTCAAAATATGACGCTATGAATTCTTCCATACAGGAAATGCTGATCGCCGTCAGAGTCGTAAAGGCTTTTGTTCGAGAAAAATTTGAAAATAAAAAATTCAATGATTCGGCGACGGATCTTCGCGATGCCCAGAAAAGAGCTGAAAAAATAGTTATATTCAATATGCCTTTGATGAATTTTTCCATGGAAGCCTGCTTGATTTGCATTGTTTGGTTCGGCGGGAATTTTATTATTCAAGGTAAAATGCAAACAGGGGAATTGTTCAGTTTCTTAACATATATTGGTATGATTTTGACATCTTTGATGATGATTTCTTTCGTTTTTATCGGCATTGTCATTTCTCAAGCGTCTATTCGCCGGATATACGAAGTCTTAAATGAAACTCCGGATATCGCGGATACAGGTAAAGACGGGTTGGATCTTAAAGACGGATCCGTTGTTTTTGACAATGTTTCTTTCAGTTATTCTAAAAAAGCGGAAAATTTGACGTTAAAGAATGTTTCTTTCCGGATTGAATCCGGTCAAACGGTCGGTATTATCGGTGCGACAGGATCGTCAAAAACAACGTTGGTGCAATTGATTCCGCGTTTGTATGACGTTTTTTCGGGACGGGTCGTTGTCGGAGGACATGATGTCCGTGAATATCATCTGCCTGTTTTGCGTTCCGCCGTTTCCATGGTGTTGCAGAATAATTTGCTGTTTTCGGGAACGATTGCGGAAAACTTGCGCTGGGGGGATGAAACGGCTTCGGATCTGGAAGTGCGTCAAATGACTCAAGCCGCTCAGGCTGATGATTTTGTTTTGAATTTTCCTGACGGCTATAACACTGTCTTGGGACAAGGCGGGGTGAATGTTTCCGGCGGTCAAAAACAAAGGCTGTGTATTGCAAGGGCTTTGCTCAGAAAGCCGAAAATCTTGATCTTAGATGATTCTACAAGCGCTGTCGATACGGCGACAGACCGAAAGATCAGGGAAGCGTTTAAAAATCAATTGAAAGAAACGACGAAGATCATTATTGCGCAACGTGTTTCTTCCATTATGGATGCCGATAAGATCATTGTTTTGGATCAAGGCGAAATCAGTGGTATCGGGACGCATGAAGAATTAATGAAAACAAATGCGATTTACAAAGATGTTTTCATGTCTCAGCAAAAAGGGGTCGCATAATGGCAAAGGGCGCAATAAATCCCCGTTCGGCAGGGCGAAAAGTCGAAAGACCGGCAAATGCCTTTAAAACATTGCTCAGAATTTTAAAGTATATGTTGCCTTATAAAATTCAACTGATATTTGTTGTCGCGGCTGTGTTCGGTGCTGCAATCTCCAGAGTCGCCGTTACCTATTTGCTCAAGCCGGCGGTCAATATTTACATTGTTCCGATGATCGGTCGCCAAGATCCCGATTTATCAGGTTTTTCCCGTCTTGTTCTTATCATGACGTTGATAGCCGGCATTGGGGTTTTGTGTACTTATTTGTTTAACCGTTTGATGTTGAATGTCGTTACCGGCACAATGCGTCAGGTTCGTGTCGATATGTTTACCCATATGCAGAGGCTTCCGATCAAATTTTTTGATACGCATACACACGGTTCTGTAATGAGTCTGTATACAAACGATGTGGACACTTTGCGTGAAATGATCTCGATGAGCTTGCCGCATATGTTGTTATCACTGACGACGGTTGTCAGCATATTCATTATGATGATTGTTCTCAGCCCGTTATTAACAGTGTTGGTGATTGTTGTTTTAATGCTGATGTTAATAACGATACGGTGTGTCGCTTCAAAAAGTTCCAAGTATTTTTCAAAACAACAACAAGCATTGAGCGTTGTTAACGGCTATATTGAAGAAATGGCGGAAGGCACGAAAGTTGTCAAAGTCTTTTGCCGTGAAGAAAAAGTCAAACAAAAGTTTCGCGAGTGTAATGAAACTTTGTTTCATCAAGCGTCAAATGCGAATACGTTTGCCAACATACTTATGCCGATTATAGGGAACTTATCGTATTTATTGTTTGCGGCGACATCTATGCTTGGGGGGTATTTGGCGGTAATCGGACGAGTTGATTTGGGGACGATAGCCGCTTTTTTACAGTATACACGCAATTTTTCCATGCCGGTTTCCCAAATATCAATGCAGTTGAATGCCATTTTATCCGCATTAGCGGGAGCGGAACGGATTTTTAAATTCTTAGACGAACCAGTGGAATCCGATTACGGTTATGTTGGATTGGTCAATGCGGAAATATCCAAAGACGGAACGATTGCGGAAGTGCCATATCGAACCGGAAAATGGGCGTGGAAACATCCTCATCATGACAAAACATTAAGCTATACACCTTTAAAAGGGGATGTCGTTTTTGAGCATGTCGTTTTTGGTTACGAACCGGAAAAGATTGTGTTGAATGATATTTCTTTGGAAGCAAAAGCCGGACAGAAGATCGCTTTTGTCGGATCGACAGGAGCGGGAAAGACAACGATTACCAACTTGATAAACCGTTTTTATGATTTGAGGCACGGAAAAATCCGTTACGACGGAATTAACATCAATAAAATAAAAAAAGACGATTTGCGCCGCTCTTTGTCAATGGTGTTGCAAGACACTCATTTGTTTACGGGAACGGTGATGGAAAACATCCGTTACGGCAAGCTTGATGCTACGGATGAAGAAGTTTATCATGCCGCCAAATTGGCCAATGCGGATTCATTCATATCCTCTTTGCCTCAAGGTTATGATACTGTTTTGACAGCGGATGGTGTCAATTTAAGTCAGGGGCAACGCCAATTGATAGCGATTGCGCGTGCGGCAATAGCTAATCCGCCCGTTTTGATTTTAGACGAAGCGACAAGTTCCATTGATACGCGGACGGAAGCCTTGATAGAACAGGGGATGAACACTTTGATGAAAGGGCGCACTGTTTTTGTCATAGCTCACAGACTTTCCACCGTTCGCAATGCGGACAAAATTGTTGTGCTGGAACACGGAAAAATCATAGAAACAGGAACGCATGACGAGTTGATCAAGCTGAAAAAGCGTTATTATCAACTTTATACAGGATTGTTTGAACTGTCGTGACATCTTGTCCGGATCGGTTTTCGATATTTTGGAGTATCTTGTTTATTCTAGCCGTGAGGGGTGAAAGTAATCAAGTCAACCGGTTTTTAACAGATTGGATTTTATTTTTTCCCAAAAGCGGTGTGCTCCTTTTTCAAAGGGGAAAAGCGGTTTCAATGTATCAAAGGCAGCTAACGATTTATTTCAATTGTTGATAAATATAAGCCATGCGAACCGCTTTAGATTTTTCATTGATTTAAAGACGTTTGTCAAAAAAATTGATTTTCCATATGAGCGCTGGCAAGCAAGGCTTCTTTATGTTCGACAGGGGTGTGAACACGCAACAAATCGACTTTATCGGCGATTTTTGTTGAAATGGCGAGTGTCTCTATGTCTTTTTGTTTCGGATTTTTTGTGGTGAATATGCTCATAAAAGACTTTCTTGAATGTCCTATGGCAATTTTTACACCGAAGCGATGAAAACTTTCCAAATTTTGTAAAATTTGTAACGATTGGCAAGCGGATTTTCCGAATCCTATGCCTGGATCAAAGATCATATGAGGTAAATAAAAATTATTTTTTTCAAAGAGTTCAATCTTTTTTTCCAACCAAGCTTCGATTGTGTGAAGTGTGTCTTTTAACGCCAGCGAAGAAATATCATCATGATGCATGAAAATAAAAAACTTTTCTTTATGTTCTGCGGCTAAAGCAAACATATCCGGATCATCTAAACCATGAACATCGTTTAAAACATCAAATCCGTTTTTCAAAGCTTTTTCAGCCGTTTCAATGTGATAGGTATCAATACTGAAACGAGGGGAAAAAGGCGTTTTTTTACGGTGTTTAATATAATCGAAGACATCTTTCAACCGTTTTCCCTCTTCATCCGCATCAATCGGAACGGCTTGAGGACGGGTGGATTGCGCTCCGATATCAATCAAGGGGATCAGATGGCTATCCCAAAATGATATCTTTTTTTCCACGCTTGATATTGAAATGTTTTCTCCGCCGTCGGAAAAAGAATCCGGTGTTACGTTTAAGATCCCCATGATAAGAGGCTGGTGCGTTTTTGTATAAAGCAAATGACAGGGCAATGTTTTGAAAAAGGATAAGGGGTCTAGAACAAAACTGCGTTTAAGGCATTGTTTATGCGGTATACACAATCTTTCAGTATTAATTTGTTCATCGTTATGTTCAATGATATCTAAATCGATAACTCTAGGAGACCAGCGTTTTTGCTGATTTCTGCCCAATTTTTTTTCAATGTTTTTTAAATCGTCCAATAACGCGAACGCATTATTACGAGTTTCAATTTTAAACAGACAATTTAAATACGGTTTGTTCCATGTGTCTTCAGCCGTTTCATAAAGTAAAGCTGCCGGTGTTTCATAAATGGCGGAAACGCCTGTTATTTTATAGCCTTTTTCCTTTAAAGCATAAAAAGCGGACATTAAATTATCCAATCTGTTCCCCGAATTTGATCCGGCGGCAATATAAGTTGTCGGATTCATGAAAAACCTCATAGAACAACCGTTAAAGACAATCGGGAAATAATAATAGACGCTTTTCATCAACTTTGTGATATTTTTTTATGGTTCGAGGACGAACGGGCGAAAGAAAGTTGTCATTTTTGTAAAAGTCGGGAAAAATAACGTTAATGCCCGAAGGTGTAAGAGGTTGGCGAGTTTTATTAGGATGAAATTTTTTGTTTTAGTCTTTTCTTTTTTTATTTGTGTCAAGCCGTCTTTTGCAGAAAACGGACTTGCCCAAGGCGTTCAATGTGAACAACAAATCATATCGTTGATCGATCAAGCGAAAAGACAGATTGATATTGCCGTCTTTTCGTTTAATCGTCAGTCGATTATAAAGGCTTTGATCAAAGCCAGACAAAGAGGGGTTGAAATCCGGTTGATGACGGATCGTTCACAGCTGGCGGCTTCAAAAAGCATGGAAGATGTCAGCCGTTTGTTAAACAGCGGAGTCGATGTTCGGGTGTCAACACATAAAAAAGGATTGATGCATACGAAGATGGCAATTTTTGACGGGAAACACGCTGTCAGCGGATCTTTCAATTGGACGAATGCGGCTGTTGAAAACAACTATGAAGTTTGCAACATTTTTAAAAATGATGAATCTTATGCCGGTCTGCATTTAAAAATGTTCAATCGGATTTGGGAGGAAAATTCTAAAAGCAAATCGGATGGCTGGCTGCGTATGAAAGGTTATTGTGGCAATTTTTTGTTATTAAGAACTTGATAAAAGGAAGTTATAAGACGGATATCCTATTTTTTATACATTATAGTTTTTAATATTCGACTTTATAAAGAAATCAATTCTGGAACAGGGAAGGAATATGCTTGATCTGATTAAAAAGGCAAAAGAAACGCATTGTTTGTCAAAAGAAGAAATAATACTGTTGTTAAAAGATGAGACACACACTTCCGATCTGTTTTCAGCCGCGGACGAGGTGCGAAAAGAATTTATCGGATCGGATGTCGAATTGAGGGCTTTGATTGAATTTTCAAACTATTGCCGGAATAATTGTTGTTATTGCGGGATCAGACGTGATAACAGGAATGCCCAACGTTATCGTTTGTCTAGCCAAGAAATCATATCCCATGCCCGTATGGCTTTTGAAGCGGGTTATAAAACGGTTGTTTTGCAATCCGGAGAAGATGTTTATTTTACAACGGAACGTTTGGAAAAAATCATTCAAGCGATTAAAGAAACTGGGATGGCGGTTACGTTAAGCATCGGGGAAAAGACCTATGAGGAATATAAGGCTTATCGAGATGCGGGAGCGGACAGGTATTTACTGCGGATAGAAACGACGGATCGAAATCTGTATCATCGTTTGGATCCCGGAATGAGTTGGGATAATCGGGCGAATTGTTTAAAAATTATAAAAGAATTGGGCTATGAACTCGGAAGCGGTTCCTTGGTCGGTCTGCCGGGACAAAGTATTGAATCAATAGCCGGAGATATTCTCTTTTTTAAAGAAATCGATGCCGATATGATCGGTATAGGTCCATTTATTCCTCATGCTCAAACGCCTTTGGCAAATGCGGAAGGAAAAGCTTTTTTTCTGTCTTTGAAAATGATGGCTTTAACACGTTTGTTGTTACCGGATATTAATATTCCCGCGACAACGGCAATGGAAGTTTTACACCCGAACGGACGTATGCTTGCTTTAAACAGTGGCGCAAATGTCGTCATGCCGAATGTAACACAGGAACAATATCGTCGTTTATATCAGCTTTATCCTGGGAAAACGGAAGTTTCTGCAAAAGATTGTCCGACAGATCCGATTGTTGATCAAATTTTGCGTTCAGGGAGAACGATCAGTTCGACAAAAGGGTTTCGCGGTGAATATATAAAAGGGGAAAAAACATGACTTTTTTTATGTTAACGATGTTTGTCGGCATTTTAGGAACCGCTTTGACAGCGAAATGGTTATATTCCCCGTTAATGCCGTTTTATCTTAAATCAGTTATATTTATAGTTATTTTGTTATCATGGCTTGCTCCAGTTTATGTCCGTACGCTGGCACATTCAGGCATATTAAACGATGTGTATGCCGGCTGGGTGTATAATGCGGGTTTTTATTTGTTCGGAACGGCATTTTTCTTGTTTTCCGTTTTATTGATCAGAAATGTTGTTTGGTATTCCTGTTATGGATTTTTCAGAATACTGCAAAATCCTATTGCCGAAAGGATTGATCCATCTCAAAGCCATCTTATGAATCAAGCGAACCTTATTACATTAAGCGCAACCTTGTTAATTTCTTTTTATGCTGTTTATGAAGGCATTAAAGTGCCGGATGTAAAAGAGGTCGTTTTGAAATCCGATAAGGTAACACAACCGTTTACATTCGTCCAACTCAGCGATATTCATATTCATCGCGGTGTTCGTGTAAATAAGATAATGCACTTGGTTGACAAAGTTAACGCTTTAAATCCTGATGCCGTTTTGTTGACCGGAGATATCGGGGATGATGACGCGGAACATTCCGCCTATATAGCGCAAAAGCTGGCTCATCTGGAAAGCCGGTACGGTCGTTTTGTCGTTATGGGAAATCACGAAGGATATCGCCGGTATCGTCATTGGGGGCATTTATTTGAATCTTTGGGAATGAAAGTCCTGTATAACGATGGAACCAGTTTGGGAGATTCTAATATTTTTATTGCCGGTATAACAGATCCTTCATTCGCGCACTGGGATAAAAAAATGGCTCCAGATATTCCCAAGGCTTTAGAAGAAGCTTTACCGACACAATACCGAATTTTAATGTCCCATTCCCCTTTACCTTATGGTAAAGAACGGATTGGAGATTTTTCAAATTTGTTCGATTTGCAGATTTCAGGGCACACTCATGGAGGACAAATATTCCCGTTTCATTTTTTAGTCAAAATGGCTAATGAATATCTTGCAGGATTATATCCTCAGGGCAAAGCCTTGATTTATGTATCACGAGGAACAGGATATTGGGGACCTCCGATGCGTTTGTTTGCTCCTTCGGAAATCACGTTGTTTAAAATCATTCCGGATACGATTTAAAATGAGGCGGCGTTCATAGGCTTAGACAACAACCGATAATGAGGGGAATTGAAAAATTGTCATCAATTTTTAAAATGTTCTCATATGTTTCTGCGAAAGACGCAATTAAAGTCCCTATGAGCCCCCGTAAAATGAAGGAATGATCCATATGGAAAATTTGAGCAAAAACAAAGATAACGAGAACGCCGGATAAAAAGAAAGCGAGGCTTCCTTCCAAACTTTTCGTATTGTGATTGATCTTATGTTTCCCCCAAGCTTTTCCGATTAAAGCCGCCGCCGTGTCGGAAACCAGCATGACGCTCAAAGCTGTCGCGGCGGATAAAGGGGGAAAAAACAGACAAGAGCATAAAGCTGCCCCTAACACATACGGGGATCCGCTGAACCTGAATTGTTCTCCGGTTTCTTTGCTGCGTAGCATATTAGAAAATAATCTGCCATATGATTTTACAATAAGAGGGTGTTTTTTATAATATCCGTATTCCACCAGAACATTGAGTAACAACAAGCTTGAAAAACAGATCAAGCATATCGTGTGCGGAAAGTTAAGAATCAGAACAGGCATCCATAAAGAGCTTAAATGTACGGCTTTACGTTTAACTTCTTGAGAATAAGACAGGGCGGGCATTTCTGTTTTAATGAATGAGATGAATGTTATAAAATACGGCACATTTTACGAAATATAGTGGAAAACGAATAAACCGAAAATTACAGCAAAAGAACTTTTTTTAATGTTTTTAAGATATGATACTACAGACCTTCCCATATAAGAGATACGTATCGCCATTAGAATCGTTAAAACTTTGATCATTATCTGGGAACATTTGAAAATAAAAAATCAATATAAATGAAGTAAAGTTTCACTCTTCTATGGTTGTTGCCGGACAGGTAATGGTCCCGAGCGATAAATTTTCTCCGTCTTCCAGTCCGGATAATAAAGTTAATGCGACCATGTAATGTTTTGTGGCAAGCGTTTCTCCCAAAGTTTGATCGTTTCCCACGGGGAAATTGCAGATTAAATAATTAGGAATATAAATACTGTTTGACGCCGCCAATCCGCTGGATAAAATGAAATGTGTCGCCCCTAAGGGTTGATGATATGTTTCGACATTTCCTGAAGAGTTTGTCGTTGTCGTTAATGGGGCTTTTGATTTTTCCAATAACCCGACCGATCTTGTTCTTCCGACGGCTTCAGATAAAACCTTTAATGCTGTCATTTTATCGGCTCCGTCATAACGCGGAGGAATGGCGCGTATTGTCATTAAATAATTAACCGTGTCCGATGTTCCGCAACTTGTTTTTGCGACTTGGTTTTTGTCAATGCAAAACATATAAGTGCGTGTTCCGCTTTGCGGTTTGTAGGTGTCGGGAATACGCCCCTGTATATAAGGAAAGACTTTGTTATTGTCGTTTTCTGGCTTTAATCCAAAACTGTCCGCAACGGCTAAAGGAACTATTCCGTCGTTCATTTGAGCGAAATATTCTTTTGCTTCTTCGGGTTTATCCCGCATGATATCCAAATAACCGTATTCTGCGGAAATATGTTGTTGGTACATATTCAGAACCATTGCTTCATATACAGGAGCGACATAATGTTCTTGGGGCTTGGTTTTTTCAAAAAGATTGCCAAATGTAATCAAGCCCATTAATGAAGCGAGAACCAGCCAAAAGAACATTACATCCTCCTATATCAGCATTCGGGAAAACTACCAACCGCTACGTTCGGTTGAAACGATGACATTGTTATTGTCCAATTGCATATTCGGCATATCGAAACGTCCCGGGTTGAAATAACAATAGGTATGGGCAATAGCCGACCAACTATTTGCGGTAACTCCGCTGACATTCCAAATGTACCCTGTTGAACTTAAAGATGTCGGTGTTACTGTTCCCATGGCAATTTTCCAACCTGTCAGTTCATTATTTTCCAGTTCTTGTTCAACATAAATTCCGATCTTTGTTCCCGGCTGGAAAATACCTGTTACATCTCTGATGCTTTCGTTGGTAAAATCCTGCCATCCGGGGTTGTATGTGATCATTGAATTTTCGGCTCTGGCGTAGTGGTTGTAGAAGGAAACTCGTCCCAAATCGAAAATTATGGGGGTAACTGTAATGACAGCTTGATATCCGTCAGGGCAGTAGCCTTCATCTTTTGCTGACAAAGTTTCAGTTCCTCCGGAATATGCATAAGATACGGTTTTACCGGGGGCGGGAACCTTTCCCATGAAAGGATGCGCCCAGCAATAAGTGTCCCCTCTGCATTCAGTGTAGGTGTTAGCTTTATAATAATTAAAGCGAACGACATCTCCGCTTTGGCTGCAAGAACCTCCGGCGCTGCGAATTGGATGAGAAGAGGAATCACAATTGTGATCCCAACCGCCGGAGCTCAGACCCATTTCTTTGAGTGTAAAATAAGGTGCAGCCCAGCTACAGTTTTGGGTTGTAGATAAACTTGAACGTGAATCACATGGCCATGGACCCGAACCATAACTGTTCGACAACTCATAAATTCCCTTTAAGATGTAGTTCGGTATCGTCTCGCTTAAGCGCGCTCCGCCGCGTGATGTCAGTTTTATATCGTTCATAACTGAAATAAAGGAAGGATCTATTCTGTATTCTTTATATTTTGTTGCATCTGCGGAATGATAGTTATATGCCTGCGGACCTCCACTGGTTGCTGCGGCAGTATTAACAATTACTTCAGCGGATTGTATGTTGCTTGGAGTCTGAGGCACCATAATACCATTGTCGTAGGCATATACTTTCAACCTGTTGGTATAGACACTGCCCAAATAAGCAGACAATCCATTTGTATTAGCGGATGTGTTATTTGAAGTTAACATCAAATGACCATTTGAAAAGACGGTTAACTCGTTTTGCGTATTGTCGTCCGGTCTGAAAGAAAGCTGGTATTGATTGGAATTCAAACTCCAGTAAGCAGGGGTATTTGTATCCGGTGTAACTGCGGCGGACGGCAAGTTCACACCGCCAACAACGGTCGAAGCATTGGCTTGAACGCCCGTGATCCGGTCGGATTCAAACGAAGCCATCGCATTATTTGAACTGGTGTTTCCGACAGCCACCCCCATTTCGATAATATTGGTATACCCTTTTATTCTTGTTGTTTCAGATTGTAACTTGAAAGTATCCTCTTCCAGTTTTAACGATGGTGTACGCGCGTCATAAGTAGTGTTGTTGGCGTTTTGAACACTGACGATGATTTCATTACCCGCCAAAACATTTGTTGTCGTACCGGCATATAATGTGGTCGTGTTACCACTGGACAGGATCATATCCTGATTTGCAAAGGCGTCAATGTTTTCTCCGGATTCCAAATTGATATTTCCTGAATTGGCATTGACGACAATATTTCCGTAAAGGGCTTCCATCCCCATATTTTTTTCATAAGTGTCATCAACATAAAAGGAATAAGAACCGTTCGCCACGGAAAAAGAGGCGGAATCTGGATCCATGGTTACCCATGACATTTTGCCTCCGCCATTTGCATCCGATCCGGTTTGCATGACAAGACCGTTGGAATTCAAAGTTAATTGTTGATACCGGTTTTCTGTTGAAACATAATTTAAATCACCGGGGGTCATTGTAAAAGACGAATTTCCGTTACTGGTAACATTAAATCCGTTTGAAACATGGATGAACGAATCGTCTTGAGCTAAGGAAACCAAGGTATTTGAATCGACATCTTGATCGTTTGTACCGGCTATATTGTTAGCGGAACGGATCAGGATTTTTCCGCCGATGACTTCCAGACCTCCGGCATTATTGATTTTATGACAGCCATCGCCCGAACAGTTTGTTGCTCCGCCCATATCGAGGTCTGTAAACATCGAGTTTGCACCGGGTAATCCATCAACTTTTTTACGATATAAAAAATCACCTGAAAAGCCGGATGAATAAATTGTCGTCGCCGCAATTCTTCCTCCGGTCGTAATTGTATCGGGAGGGAAATAATCATCGACATTACCTTCCCAGATTCCTTGAGAACCCAAGATTTTTTTCATTTCGGCTACTTTGTTTTCTTCGGCAAAAGAAGATACCATTTTTTCCGTGCGCATATATCCTCCGTCTGCTCCGATCATGGAGGCAATACGTGCAGCTCGACGGTCATCTATTTCAGTGTTGTTATCTGATTTTGATAAAACGACACCGGTCATTTTATAACGCGAACACGAACAATTAGCCCCTAAAGAGGAAATCGTGCCGTTTGCCCATGTACTTTCATCATTACATGATCCGGAACCGTCTTTTTTATTGGATTCAGTGCATTGTGCACGGACCCCGACTTCAAAACCGTCTGCGAGCTTGTTGCCTTTGAAATTGCCGTCGTTTGTCAGATATGTCGCCGGCAGGTAGGGAGCCAGTTGAGAAGCTGTTACAGAAAAAGACTGTGCCGTCGGTGTCGTCGATTCAGAAATTTCTTTTGCTTTTTCTTGATAATTTGCTTCGATCCAGTTACTCAAGGCCTCTTTTATTTCTTTCATTTGCCCCGCAATGGCGACTTCTTCCATTTCCGCCGTCCGGTCAGCCGTCTGGCGGATAATCATCGGAGACATCATTGTCATCAACCCCAATAAGGCTATTGCCTCCAACATTAATGCGCCGCGTTCATCAACAACGCTGTTGCGGTGCGCAATCATATTATTTTTTTCGGTTAATCTTTTTTCTTTGTTCATTGATGTAAACCTGTCGTTATTGGCTATTATCCGGTTGAACTGAAACGTGCAAATGAATTTTTGCTTTTTTCCATGGACACGATTCAAATTTTAAAAGTCATTGTATTGTATCTTTGCAAAAACATCAAAATCAACGGAAAACGTATATATCTGAGGTTATACAATACTGAAAAAAAGGATTTTTTTTATTGTATATCGAAAGTTATATAAATGATAATCCTTTGAAGAAAAACATTTTTATGACTTTCTTGTTTTTATTGTCCGTATTTGAGTTTTTCCGGTAAAGCAGGGGGGATTATGAAAATTGTTCATTCTTTTTCGGGTTGAAAACGCGTGTTAAGCCAATCTGTGATATCATCGCTTGAGCCGAAATCATAAAGGTTGATGTGTCCTCCTTGAGGATAAATTTTTAAAGTCTTGTCTGTTACAGGGGCGGTCGCAAACATTTCCTCTCCTTGTTCGACAGGAACCGTTTTGTCCTGCCGCCCATGTAAAACAAGCAAAGGAGACTGTAATGTCTTGATACGTTGCCGAGAATCAAAAGTGTCTTTGATCATGTATTTTACGGGAAACATATAATAATGATAACGGGCGGCGTCGGTCATGGATGTGAAACCGCATTCTAAAACCAATCCGGCGGGAGGGGCAAGAGCGGCTAAAGCATTCGCAACTCCTGTTCCCATGGACATACCGTAATAAACGACTCTCGCTTTTTCCCCTTGTTTCAACCGGATGAAATCCAAAGCGGCTTTCGCATCAAGAATTAAACCGCTTTCTGTCGGTTTACCGCTATTTGAACCGAAGCCTCTGTATTCCAATAATAAAGCACCATATCCGGCATCAACGATGGGAATCAACTTATGAGCGGCATCTTCCGCTGTGCCCGTATTGCCGTGCAAATACAAAATTGTCGGTAATAAAATACCGTTTTTATCTCTTAAAGGTTCTTTATAAAAAGAGGCTAATTCCAATCCGTCTTCTGTTTTCAAGACCACTTTTTCAAAATCAGGGGATTTATGGCGATGAGGCGTGTTCACATGCATATAAGGGTTATACATCAACCGGCGTTGAAAAAAGAAAACAAACACCGTCGCAATTGAATATACAACAATTAACCAGACCGCGATTTGAAATAAAAAAGACATTTTGTTCTTAGGGGTGACAGTTGAAATCATAGATGCGCACATTTTTATCGGAAACTATTTCGGGAACTTTCCCGTTCGGAGAAATTTCAAATCCTTCTCTGTCGGATAAGATTCTGAAATTACTTGTCGGACATATGTCTTGAACGACTTGTCGGGCTAATTTTTTGTTGTCGGAAATTGTTCCGCCCAGTAAACGAACTCTGATTTGTTGACGACCGTTGCCCGATGGCGGAAGAATATCAACAAAAGCTTGAGTATCGTTTATTTTTTTCCATTCACGTTGAGCCAACGACCATTTTTTCTGTTCTGCCAACAAATTTAAAGTCGTTGGTTTTTTGTAACGGCATGAAAATGTTACACCGACGGAGGCATCGGGATATTGATAAAAGAAACGATCCAGCGTTCTTCCGTTTTTGGGAGCCGCGGCGGAATCGAGATTGATGAAACCTTCGGCGCATATTTCGCTCATGATGCTAAAAGCGGCTTTTTGTGCCGCACGCAAATAGCCGTCATTTGAAGAAGGCAAACCATCTTGTTGGGGGATCAGTCTTAAAGCGGTTTTTTCTCCTACAGGAGTCTTAAAGGTCTGGACTTTGAACTGGTCGATGTCCACCCAATCGTTTTTTCCCGATTCCCAGTATTTATATTGCTGGTATACGGGATAATCCGATTCATACAAAGGTTGCAAACATGACGTTAATGAGAAAATGCCGAAAAAAAGGAAAAGTTTTTTCATTTTAATCTTTCAATTTTGAAGCCAGAGAAGATTCTAAAAACAAATCGATATCGCCGTCAAGAACGGATCGAACATTTGAAGTTTCTGTTTGTGTTCGCAAATCCTTTACCATTTGATACGGCTGCATGACATAAGATCTGATTTGATATCCCCATCCGATATCTGATTTTGAAGATTCGATGTCGGATAATTGTTGTTCTTTTTTCTTTAACTCCATTTCATACAAACGAGCCCGAAGCATAGCCCATGCCGTATCTTTGTTTTGAAACTGGGAACGTTGCGTTTGACAAGAAACAACAATGCCTGTTGGCAAGTGAGTGATGCGAACGGCGGATTCCGTTTTATTGACATGTTGACCTCCCGCTCCAGAAGATCTGTAAGTATCGATTTTACAGTCGGCAGGATTTATATCTATTTTAATTGTATCGTCAATAACGGGATAAACCCAGACGGAAGCAAAGCTTGTATGTCTGCGTGCGTTAGCATCAAAAGGGGATATGCGAACCAAACGGTGGACGCCGCTTTCCGTTTTTAGCCAACCGTATGCGTTAAAACCGCAGATTTTTATAACAGCGGATTTTATTCCCGCTTCTTCACCGTCGCTTTGTTCCAAAAGTTCCACTTTGAAATTGTGTTTTTCAGCCCAACGGGTATACATGCGCAACAACATTTCAGCCCAATCTTGAGCTTCGGTTCCACCCGCACCGGCATGTAATTCCAAAAAGGTGTCGTTATTATCAGCTTCTCCGCATAACAAAGCTTCCAAAGCACTTTTTTGCACTTGGGCGCGCAAATGTTCAAGAATGGTTTTCCCTTCGTCTAAAAAAGACTGGTCGTCTTCAAGTTCAGCCAATTCCAACAAAGCGATTGTGTCTTTAAGCTCTTTTTCCTGAGAGCGGAAGTTTTGAATTGATTCTTCAAGGTGATTCCTTTGTGCCAATAAACTTTGCGCTCTTTCCGGATCGTCCCATAAATTGCTTTGGGATGTCAGGGAATCTATTTCATCGAATCGGTCAAAAATCGTATCCCAGTCAAAGATGCCTCCTGAGCAGGATTAAAGACTGCTCGATATCATTTATGATTGATTGAATTTCAGCTCTCATTATTGCCTCCGGTTTAAAATATGCCGCCTATATCGGGAATGTTGTCTTCATTTTCTTCGGTTTCAATCCGGTCGAATCTTTGTTTTTCTTCAAAAGGTTCCGTTTCTTCGTCGGATCCGTCGATATAGCCTTTTATTTTTCCTTGCCAGCTTTCATCCGATTTGAAAGCTTCAAGAATGACGTCTCTGTCCTTTGGTGATGCCGGTTTGCCTGTTTTGTGGTTGACGCGCACAAACCTGATGCCGGGTGGAACGCGGAATGGTATTAAGGGGCGGTCTTTTAAAGCATTTCTGACAAAATGACGGAATACGGGTGTTGCAACAACGCCTCCCGTATCGTGATCTCCCAGTGTCCTCGGTTCGTCAAAGCCGATGAATACGGCTACGACCAGATCTGGTGTCAACCCGACGAACCAACCGTCGAAAGAGTTATTTGACGTACCTGTTTTTCCCGCATATGTTTTTCCTAACGAACGCAAGTTTTGCGCACTTCCCCCCGAAGCAAGCACACCGGTCAGAATATTAACTATTTGATAAGCGCTTCGCGGATCTTCTATTTGTTCTCTGATATCGGGAATTTGAGGGGCGTTTTCCCCGTTCCAACCGTTTGCCGGCTGGCAGTTTTCACACGGACGCGTATCCGAGTTGTACACGGTCGTTCCGGTTCTGTCTTGTATCCGGTCGATTAACACCGGTTCGATTTTTTTCCCTCCGTTGACCAGCATGCCATAAGCCGTCGCCAAATTCAGCACGGTTGTTTCTCCCGATCCCAAAGCGATGGACATTTGATGGGGTAAATCATCTGAAATCCCGAATTTTTTTGCATATTCCACAATTTTATCTATGCCGACAGAACGGGCGAGCCGTACAGTCATAAGGTTTCTGGATTTTTCAATCCCCATGCGTAACGTTGTCGGACCGTAAAAGCGTTTTGATATGTTTTTCGGTTTCCATTTTCCACCGCCGTTGCCTTGATCCATAACAAACGGTGCGTCCAAGATTAGCGAAGACGGGGTAAAGCCTTCATCTAAAGCAGCCAGATAAACAAAGGGCTTGAAAGCGGAGCCGGGTTGGCGTTTCGCTTGGACGGCTCGATTGAACTGGGAACGTTTAAAAGAATAGCCCCCCACCATTGACAAAACCCGTCCTGTATGGGGATCCAAAACGACCATAGCCCCTTCGACATTAGGAATTTGACGCAAGGCGTAAGTGTTTTGCGGATATTTTTTCCGCTTGGCGCTTTGAGTTACATGTTCCGCCCAGATGACGTCCCCCGGCTTAAGGACTTCCGTCGCTTCTTGTATTTCGGGACCCAACGTCTGATCGGACAGATTTTTTCTTGCCCATTTCAATTCTTCCAAAGGAATTGTTCCTGTTTTTCCGGATTTCAATCCGATTTCCGCTTTTTTATCATCAACGTTCAAAACAATGGCAGGCTCCCATTCTTCAGGGGCATAATTTGGAATTTTAAGGGACAAAAGGAGTTTTAACCATTCAGGTTGTCGTTCTTCTCCGTCTTGAACGGTTTCCGTTTCTTGGAAGGGCACGATGTCTTCAGCGACCTCTCCGTCCGAAAGGGATGTTTCTTGAGGCAATTCGACGTGTGTGATCGGAGCTCTGTAGCCATGACGCTGGTCATAAAAGGTCAGACCATATTGCAAAGCTTTCGTCGCATGCTTTTGCATTTCCGGATCAACGGTTGTGCGAACAACCAATCCCCCTTCGTAAAGGGCGTCTTCGCCGTATTTTGAAACAAGGAAACGTCGCACTTCTTCTGAAAAATATTCGGCATCGGTTGCCGTTTCCTTTTCCGGACGTTTCGCTAAGATAATAGGTTCTTGCATAGCGGCTTGTCTTTGTTCTTGTGTTATGTAACCTTCTTCGGTCATACGGAGCAAGACCCAGTTCCTTCTGGCGATAGCTTCATCATAACGTGTTTCTGGATTATAGTTGTTTGGACCTTTGGGAAGTGCCGCCAAAAAGGCACTTTCGGCTATGGTCAGTTCATCCAGTGATTTGTTGAAATAGTTCAAAGCGGCCGCCGCAACGCCGTAAGAATAATGCCCCAGATAAATCTGGTTCAAATAAAGTTCCATGATATATTCTTTGGAAAAGGCGCGTTCGATACGGATAGCCAATATGGCTTCTTTGATTTTGCGTTCAAAAGAGGCTTCGTTTGTCAGTAAAAAGTTTTTAGCGACTTGTTGTGTGATGGTTGATGCGCCGACCATACGACGTCCGGAGCCGATATTTTTTACGTTTTGAATGATTGCGCGGGCAATACCGATAAAATCAAGACCGCCATGAGAAAAAAACTTTTTATCTTCGGCTGATATGAACGCTTGGACAAGCTGTTTGGGGATGACTTCGTAAGGGACGAAAGCTCTTTTTTCAGAAGCGTATTCTGCCAATAGTCTACCATCTGCAGCGTAAAGTCTGGAGGTGATAGGAGGTTCGTATGTTGCCAATTGACGATAATCGTCGACGCTTTTACCGTAATGGGACAGGATCAACAAAAGGGCGATCAAGCCGAGTATTCCGAGAAACAGAGCGTAACTAACAAGGGTTGAAAAAATTTTAGACATTATTTTATTCCGTATCTGTATCGAAGGCGAGTTTAGCGTGGGTTTTTTTGTTTGTCCATGTTCAATTGAAATTGGCTTTATGTTTTTCGGCGAAGTAGGAATCTATTGCGCGTACGGTTGCTTTCGCCAGTTTTTCACGGTAAGAGGGTTGTCTTAACAATTTTTCCTCTTCTTTGTTCGACAGGTACCCCATTTCCATTAATACAGAAGGAACGTCGGGTGATTTTAAAACGGCAAAGCCCGCGAAACGGTGGGTGTTGGGCAAAGTCTGGACGACTTGTTTGATTTCTTTTACGACTTTTTCAGCAAAAAACGAAGAATGATTGTTTGTTTCCCTTCTTGCCAAATCGATCAAGATGTCTGTTACCTCTTGGGTTTCTCCGCTTAGGTCTAGACCGGCAATGATATCGGCTTTGTTTTCGCTTTCGGCCAGTTTTTCCGCCTCTTTGTCCGAAGCTTTCTCCGACAATGTGTAAATTGACAATCCGCGTGTTTGCGGTTTCCTTATGCTGTCTGCATGTATGGAAATGAACAGATCGGCACCAAGGCTTCGGGCAAATCTGCGACGTGCGTATAAAGCTATTGCGACATCTTTATCTCTGGTCAAACGTACGCGGTAGCGTCCCGTTTCTTCTAATAAAGAACGCATTTGTTTCGCCATTGCCAAAGTCAAGTGTTTTTCATACACTCCTGATACACCGATGGCTCCGGGATCTTGTCCGCCGTGACCGGGATCGAGAACGATCAATGGTTTTGGTTTGCTTTTTTGTTCTTCTGCAGGAGTGTCGCTTGATTGCGAAGAAACGGAATTGTCATACCATTCGGATGTAACCTGCTTCAAACCGTCTGTTTTCGCCATTAAATCAAGATCGACAACCAAACGCCACATAAAACCGCTTTGAGGGGGCAAAACAAAAGATTTTTTGATGATTGCACCGCGATTGAGCTCCAAAACGATTCTTGCATCGTTCTGAGCGGTCATTCCCAAACGAATCGTGTTGATGAAATCTTTTTCAGGCAGATCGTTTCCTTTGATGTTAAATCGGGTCTGGGGTAAATCTATGACAATACGATCCGGATTTTTTAAAGGAAATATTTTGAAATCGACCGATTGGGACAAGTCAATAACGATCCGTACTGTCGTATCGCTTTGCATTCCCAAGCGGATATTTTCCACGCTTGCACCGAAAGCGCTGTCGGGTTGTATAAAAAAAACGAATCCGATGCAGGCAATTAAATAAAATATTTGGCGCAAAACGGGCATTTTTTACAGTTTCTTTCCTAAAAACATAAAAAAATATAAATTAACATACTAAAATATGATTGTCCTTTAGTTAATAGATGGTTATTCTAAGCGCGCTGAAAAAGAATTTTTTTATCGTTCTTTGTTGAAACGTTGTCTTGAAACTAAAAATAAAGACGGCAAAGCATGATAAACAGTGTTTCTCAAAAGTTTTGTGAAACGGTTGGAAAAGTTTTTAAGAAAGATGCCGCTTATGAGGAAAAAAACAATAGGATCAAATCAAAATAAGCGAGCTTTGTTTACAGGAGTTCCACCGTTTATTTTTGCATCAGAAAAACAGCCTCGACCGTTGAAGCGTCGATTGGCACGGAGTTTTATAATTAATGACAAAAAAAATGCTTATAGATGCCACTCATTCCGAAGAAATGAGGGTGGTTGTTGTTGACGGGATTCGTTTAGATGAACTTGATATTGAAACATCAACGAAAAAACAATTAAAAGGGAATATTTATCTGGCAAAAGTCGCCAGAGTCGAGCCGTCTTTGCAAGCGGCTTTTGTTGATTACGGAGGAAATCGCCACGGTTTTCTGGCTTTTAACGAAATCCATCCGGATTATTATCAAATTCCGGTTGCGGACAGGGAAGCTTTGAAAGAAGCTTTGATGGAAGAAGACAAAGACGATGAAAACGATGACGACACTGCGGAATTGTCGAATAATCGCAAGAAAGATAACGAAGAAATTGAAGGGGATGTTCAATCAAATCCGGAAAATGATCGGGAATCGGATCAGGATGTCGAACAAATTGTTGAAACCGTCAGTGAAAACGAAAATGATGAAATTGTCGGACATAATCATTTCCGTCCGATAAAAAAGTATAAGATCCAAGAAGTTATTCATCGCGGTCAGGTTCTTTTGGTGCAAGTAACCAAAGAGGAACGCGGAAATAAAGGAGCCGCATTGACAACGTATTTGTCTTTGGCGGGGCGGTATTGCGTTTTAATGCCGAATAATGCGCGCGGAGGAGGTGTATCGCGCAAAATAACAAATGCTGCTGATCGAAAACGCTTGAAAACGATTATTTCAAAGCTTTCTTTGCCGACAGGAATGTCCGTCATTGTTCGTACGGCAGGAAAAGAAAGAACCAGTTTGGAAATCAAGCGCGATTATGATTATTTGATAAAGACATGGGTGCAAATCAGGGACAAGACGATGCAGTCTTCTGCGCCGGCGCTGATTCACGAAGAGGGGAATCTTATCAAGCGGGCTTTGCGTGATATGTATACACGCGATATTTCCGAAGTTTTGATCGAGGGGGAAAAGGAATATCGGATGGCAAAGGATTTTATGAAGATCCTGACCCCAAGTCATGCTAAAAAGATCAAGCAGTACAAAGATGATTCAATGCCTTTGTTTTTCCGTTATCAGGTCGAATCCCAGCTCGAATCCATGCACAGTAACATAGTCCAATTGAAATCCGGAGCTTATCTGGTTATGGATCAGACCGAAGCTTTGGTCGCGATCGATGTCAATTCGGGGCGGGCGACGAAAGAACGCAATATTGAAGAAACGGCTTTAAAAACCAATTTGGAGGCGGCGGACGAGATTGCTCGTCAATTGCGTTTGCGTGATATGGCGGGTTTGGTCGTCATTGATTTTATTGATATGGAAGAACCTCGCAACAATCATGCGGTTGAACGTCGTATGAAGGAAGCTTTGAAGCGTGATCGCGCCAGAGTTCAAATGGGACGCATCACCGGTTTCGGTTTGATGGAATTGTCCAGACAGCGTTTACATTCCAGTTTTATAGAAACCAGTTATACTCCGTGTCCGTATTGCAAGGGAAAAGGGGTTTTGCGTTCTACTGAATCCGTTTCAATTCATACTTTGCATGTCTTGGAGGAAGAAAGCCTGAAGCGACGTTTCAGCGAGTTGCATATGACTGTCCCGCCTGCAACGGCATTGTATGTTTTGAATCACAAACGAGCCGACTTGCATAAGATTGAAACGGAGTATGATGTAAAAATCTTTTTGGAAGCGGATGATTCTCTTTTGTTCCCGACAGACTATCGTATCGAACGTGTTGTTCGTGCTCAGGAAACACCTCTTGAAGAAGCTCAGGAATCTCCTTCTTTACAAGGAGAGGATAATCAGGGGGCGACGGAACAACGTTCTTCAAAAGAGTCTCGTAAGCGTAAAAAACGTGGTAAGGCAGGACAAAATAAAGAAAACAGAGAGGCTGCCGCATCTTTGAAGAAAGATATGCAAAAATCGGATAAGAAGGTTCGAAATGATGAAAATACGGCTCAGGTTGTAAAAGTACAAAACGATCGATCGATTGAGAACATTTACGAGGAAGCCGGAGAATCCGTTCAAAGTTCAGAGGAGCAGGACGCTCAGGTTTTTGCGCGTGATTCGGAACGGGAAAACATCGGAGAATCCGTTCAAAGTCAGAATGAACAAGAGGATCGGGCTTTTGAGAACTTTTCTGAGGAAGCCGGAGAATCCGTTCAAAGTTCAGAGGAGCAGGACGCTCAGGTTTTTGCGCGTGATTCGGAAGGGGAAAACA